>NZ_LOYJ01000067.1:0-309959 GCF_001526245.1 Burkholderia sp. MSMB1498 | reverse complement strand
ATCAACAGCAACGTCGCGTCGCTGTCCACATCGACCTCCACGGGCATCGGCTCGCTGTCCACCGGCCTCAGCACGACCAACAGCAGCCTCACCTCGCTGTCGACCTCCACCTCGACCGGCTTGTCGTCGGCCAACAGCTCGATCGCCTCGCTGTCCACGTCGACTTCGACTAGCGTCGATTCGCTGTCCACTGGCCTGAGCACGACCAACAGCAACGTCGCCTCGCTCTCGACCTCGACTTCGACCAGCGTCGATTCGCTGTCCACCGGCCTGAGCACCACCAACAGCAACGTCGCGTCGCTGTCCACGTCGACCTCCACGGGCATCGGCTCGCTGTCCACCGGCCTCAGCACCACCAACAGCAGCCTGACCTCACTGTCGACCTCCACCTCGACCGGCTTGTCGTCGGCCAACAGCTCGATCGCCTCGCTGTCCACGTCGACTTCGACTAGCGTCGATTCGCTGTCCACTGGCCTGAGCACGACCAACAGTAACGTCGCCTCGCTCTCGACCTCGACTTCGACCAGCGTCGATTCGCTGTCCACCGGCCTGAGCACCACCAACAGCAACGTCGCGTCGCTGTCCACGTCGACTTCCACGGGTATCGGCTCGCTGTCCACCGGCCTCAGCACCACCAACAGCAGCCTGACCTCACTGTCGACCTCCACCTCGACCGGCTTGTCGTCGGCCAACAGCTCGATCGCTTCGCTGTCCACGTCGACTTCCACGACCTTCTCGTCCGCGCTGAGCTCGATCGGCTCGCTGTCCACCGGTCTCGCGACGACCAACAGCAACCTCGCGTCGCTGTCCACGTCGACGCTCACCTACGTGAACTCGCTGTCCACCGGCCTGAGCACGACCAACAGCAGCGTCGCGTCGCTCTCCACGTCGGCGTCGACCGGCCTCGCCGCGACCAACAGCAGCGTCGCCTCGCTGTCCACGTCGACTTCGACCGCCGTCGGCTCGCTGTCCACCGGCCTGTCGACCACCAACAGCAACGTCGCGTCGCTCTCCACGTCGACCTCGACCGCCGTCGGCTCGCTGTCCACCAGCCTGTCGACGACCAACAGCAACGTCGCGTCGCTCTCCACGTCGACTTCCACGGGCATCGGCTCGCTGTCCACCGGCCTGTCGACGACGAACACCAGCGTCGCGTCGCTGTCGACGAGCGTGACCAACATCAGCACGCAGCTCACGTCGCTGTCGACGACGATCGTCAACAGCACGACCAACGTCATCCGCTCGCTGCCGTCGAGCACGGGCATCGCCGCCGACATGAGCGCGCCGAACGCCACCGCGCCGTCCGTCACGGCCGGCTCGAACTCGGTCGCGATCGGCGCGGGCTCGACCGACGGCGGCCGCTCGAACGTCGTCTCGGTCGGCAGCTCGACGCAGCAGCGGCAGGTCACGAACGTCGCCGCCGGCACGGAAGGCACCGACGCGGTCAACGTCAACCAGTTGAATGCGCTGTCCACTTCTATGTCACAATCGCTGACGGGCCAGCAGTCCCAGATCAACAATCTGGGCTCGCAGTTGACCCAGACTCAGCAAGCGCTGCAGCAAACCGATTCGATGGCCCGTCAGGGCATCGCGGCCGCCACCGCGCTGACGATGCTGCCGCAGGTCGAGCCGGGCAAGACGATCAACGTCGCCGTCGGCGTCGCGCGCTTCGCAGGTCAGTCGGGGATGGCATTCGGCGCGAGCGCGCATGTGACAACCAACGGCATTCTCAAGCTGGGCATCGGCGTGTCGGGGCAGAACAAGACCTTCGGTGCAGGATATGGATATAGCTGGTGATCGACTCCGTCCACTCTTCATCGACCGGGCCGCGTGACGCGCCCGGCAAGCGCCTGGCCGTCGGCATCTCGCTCTTCGCCCGCGACGGCCAGGCGATCTGGGAAAACGGCATTCATCAGAACATTGCGTTCCTCGCGATGATGCTCAGGAAGTCGGAGCGGGTCGGCCCGATCTACTTCCTGAACGGCGGCGACGCGAAAGCGTTGCCCGCCGGCCTCGATCTCGGCGGCCTCGACGTGCCGCTCGTGAACCCGCGCGACGTGTCGCACGCGCTCGACGTCGTGATCGAGATGGGCGCGCAGCTGCCCGTCGACTGGCTCAAGTACATGAAGGCGCTCGGCAAGAAGCTCGTCGTCTGCTTCGTCGGGCACACGTACGCGGGGCTTTGCGAGACGCCGATGTTCGGCCGGCCGTCGGGCCACATCTTCAACGGCGGCCCGTTCGACGAAGCCTGGACGCTGCCCCAGTACGAAAAGACCGCGATGCCGCTGCTGCGCACGCTGCTGCGGGCGCCCGTCCATCTGATGCCGCACATCTGGTCGCCGTACTTCATCGAGCGCCGCGCGCGCCAGCTCGAAGCCGAGGGCCTGCGCTTCGGCTATGCGCCCGGCCGCGCGAAGTGGCGGCTGTCGATCCTCGAGCCGAACATCTCGGTCGTGAAGACCTGCCACTACCCGATGCTCGCCGCCGACGAATTCCACCGCGTGCAGCCCGACGCGGTCGAGCATCTGTTCGTCGTCAACTCGCTGCACATGAAGGAGCATCGGACGTTCGTCCATTTCGCGAACAGTCTCGATCTCGTCCGCCAGCACAAGGCGACCTTCGAGCCGCGCATCGATCTGCCGTCGTTCCTCGCGCAGCACGGCGACGCGGTGATCTCGCACCAGTGGGAAAACGCGCAGAACTATCTGTACTACGACGTGCTGTACGGCGGCTACCCGCTCGTGCACAACTCGCCGCGCCTCGGCGACGCCGGCTACTACTACCCGGAATTCGATTCCGCGGCGGGCGGCCGCGCGCTGCTGCACGCGTGGCGCCATCACGACGCGCATCTCGACGACTATCGCCGCCACGCCGACGCGCTGCTGCGCGAAGTCTCGATCGACAACCGCGACAACCTCGACGCGTATGTCGCGCGTCTGTTCGCCTAAGCCTATTCCCGGAGAGAACGCATGTCCGAAACCACCGCCCGTGACGTGCCGAACGGCGGCAAGCGTCTCGTCGTCGGCGTGTCGCTGTTCGTGCGCGGCGCCGGCCAGTCGCTGTGGGAAAACGGCATCTTCCAGAACTGCCTGCTGCTCGTGCTGCTGCTGCGCCAGTCGCCGCTCGTCGCCGAAGCGGTGATGGTCAACGGCGGCACGGGCGACGCCGATCCGCAACTGATGCTCGGCGAATGGAACGTGCCGCTCATCTCGATGGACGAGGCGATGACGCGCTGCGACGTGCTGATCGAAATGAGCGCGCAGTTCAACGCCGAATGGATCGCCGCATATCAGCAGCGCGGCGGCAAGGTCGTGACGATGCGCGTGGGCAACGACTACGTGATCGACATCGAGCGCGCGATCTTCGACAAGCCGTCCGGCTTCCTGTTCTCGGGCGCGCGCTACGACGGCGTCTGGACGATTCCGGAATTCGAGCATTCGTGCAGCCACTATCTCGAATCGGGGCTGCGCAGCCCGGTGACGATCGTGCCGCACATCTGGCATCCGCTGCTGTTCGACAAGGCGCGCGCGACGCTCGGCCCGGGGCTCGAATTCGGCTACAAGCCGGGCAAGCCGCGCTGGCGCGTCGCGACGTTCGAGCCGAACATCTGCATGGTGAAGACGAGCATCGTGCC
Source organism: Burkholderia sp. MSMB1498 (assembly GCF_001526245.1). Taxonomy (NCBI): domain Bacteria; kingdom Pseudomonadati; phylum Pseudomonadota; class Betaproteobacteria; order Burkholderiales; family Burkholderiaceae; genus Burkholderia; species Burkholderia sp. MSMB1498. The sequence goes on along the minus strand of NZ_LOYJ01000067.1, from coordinate 306,325 downwards.
GATGCTCGTCACCGAGGAGGCGTATCGCGCGCAGCCGAACTTCGTCGAATTCGTGCGCGTGTGCAACACGCTGCACATGAAGGAGCACACGACGTTCGTCCATTTCGCGCGCAGCCTCGACATCGTCGCGCATGGGCTCACGACGTTCGAGGGGCGCTTCGCGGTCTACGAATTCATGGCGGCGTACGGCGACGCGGTCGTGTCGCACACGTGGGAAAACGCGCAGAACTATCTGTACTACGAGTTGCTGTACGGCGACTATCCGCTCGTCCACAATTCGCCGTACCTCGGCCGCGCCGGTTATTTCTATCCGGATTTCGACTGCCAGGAAGGCGGCCGCCAGTTGCTGAAGGCGTTCCACGAGCACGACGCGAACCTCGACGCGTATCGCGAGCAGTCGCGGCACATTCTGGATTCGGTCAGCATCTACAACCCGAACAACGTCGCGGCCTATACGGAAGCGCTCGCCGCGCTGTACCGGTAACGCAGGCATCGCCGCATGCGCCGCGCCGCCCTATTTCGACCCGGAGGTCGCTTGAACAAGCTAGTCGCCCGATGCGTGATCGCCGCCGCCATGCTGGCCGCCGGCCCGCTCGCCCACGCGCAGGCGAGCCCGTCTCCCGACGCGGTGCTGCAAAGCGCCGAGGACGTGCTGAAGCAGATCGACGACGGCCGCTTCGATCTGGTCTGGCGGGATTCCGCCGCTTTCGTCAAGGAGCGATACACGGCGCAGCGCTTCGCCGACGACACGCGGCGGCTGCGCGCGCCGCTCGGCGCGGTCGCGCGGCGAGGATGGTCGGACATCATGCTGATCCAGTTCGCGAACACGAAGGACGTGCCGGACGGGCTATACGCGAACGTCGATTTCACGACGACGCTGCAAGGCGGCAAGGTCGTGTTCGAGAAGTTGAGCTTGCGCCGGGAGAGCGACGGCCGCTGGCACCTCGTCTCCTATGCGCCGCGCGAGCAGCAAGGCGTGACGCCGTCGCTCGCCGGGCAATGACTAGGCTGAATCGAGACCAATCGAATTGAAGAGCCGGAACCGGCGGGATCGGCACGCGGGCCGAAGCGCCGCGGCGCCGATCGCACGCGCGGCGTTCGTTCGCTCGCCGCTCAGCGCCCGCAGTCGTTGACGAGATTCGCGAGCAGCGTGTCGTATTCGGCGACGAGCGTCGGATTCTTCGACGTATAGCGGCGCAGCAGGCTGCGCTGCCGCGTCGCGTAGCCTTCCCAGTCGTCGTCGTGCTCGCGCAGCACGCGCGTCAGCACTTCCGCGCCCGTCAGCACGTCGTTGTCCGGATAGTAGTAGCCGATGTCGGGCACGAGATGCGCGTTGTGGACGAGCGGATAGCCCTGCCAGCAGACGTCGAAATAGAAGTAGTTGAGCGGGTTCTCCCACTGGTGCGACACGACGACGTCCGTGTGTTCGGCGAGGAACGTCGGCGTATCGAAGCGGCCGACGAAGCTCGCCTTGCTCGCGCGGACGATCTCCAGATAGTTCATCAGCATCACGAATTCCGGGCTGTCGTGCGCGAGCCGCTCGGCGTTCGTCACGTGCGCGAACGCGATCGCGTCCGGATCGCGCCGATAGACTTCATCGATGATGAGCATCGGATACACGCAGAACTTGACGACATCGTGGTTCGGCTCCATCACCGTGAGCCTCTTCGCGCGCTTGCCGCTCGGCCGGTACTCGCCGCGCTCGCGCAGCAGCCGCGTGCGCTCGGTGAGGAACATCGGGTCCCAGACGAACGGCACGACGCGCCCAGGGCAGCGCCGCAGCGATTGCAGGAACGGCAGCGACGACGGCGCGACCTGCGGAATCGCCCAGATCTCGTCGTAGCCGCGGTTGATGAACAGCGTTTCCCACATCCGGCGGCCGAACAGGATCGATTGCGTCGCGTGGATGTATTCGAAGCCGCAGCAGTAGCTGACGAGCTTCACGCCGCGCGCCTTCAGATACGCGGTCTGCTCGCCGTCGATCTGGCCGCCGAGCTCGATCAGCACGTCGAGCGAATCCTTCATGTCGACGAACGAGCGGGTGTCGAAAATCCGGCGGTCCCACGGCAGCGCGTCGGTGATCGGCACGTCCGTCGTGTTGACGATCGTCACCCGATAGCCGCGCGACGATTTCATCAGCAGCTTCGCGAGAAACAGCGCGTTTTGCTTGATGCCGTTGATCCAGAGGCTCTCGTTCGGCTCGCGCAGGCCAATCGTGATACCGATGCGCAAGCCGTTCAAATCGACAGGGGATGTCATTGCATGCCGGAGGGAAGGGAATTACGCAGTGTAGCGCATGCCCTGCGCTACCGCCCGCACCAGTATTCGAGTCTAGCGGACATCATGTAACCGGACTGTCAGATATCGTTAACGTGCGCCGCTCGCTCAAGCCGGCCCCATCACGAGCAGTTGCGCGCCGTCCGCCACCTGGTCGCCCACCGCGTACAGCACCTCGCCGACGACGCCCGCCGCGGGCGCGCCGATCGTGTGCTCCATCTTCATCGCCTCCATCACGATGAGCGGATCGCCCTGCTCGACCTTCTGCCCCGGCTCGACGAGCACCGCGATCACCTTGCCCGGCATCGGCGCGGTGAGCCGGCCCTCGCCTTCCGTCGAATCGGCCGCGTGCGCGAGCAGGTTGCGCCACTCGAACGCGCGCGCGACGCCCTGGCAGAACACGTGGAACGTGTCGCCGTCGACATGCACGCGGCCGCTCGCGCGCACGCCGCCCAACGTCACGTCGAAGTCGAGCGGCCCCGCGCCGCGCGACCACGCGAACGGCTTCGCGACGCCGCCCGCTTCGAGCGACTGCGCGCCGCCGTGGTCCAGATAGCGGACTTCGAGCGTCGCGTCGTCGTCGAGCGCGCGCCATTCGATCGTGCGCCGGTAGCCGGCGTTCAGCCGCCAGTTCGGCAGCGCGCCCCACGGCGACGCCGCGCCGCCCTCGCCCGCGAACTCACGCTCGCGCGCGAGCAGCGCCGCGCACGCGAGGCCGAGCGCCGCCGCGGGCGCCGGCTGCGGCGCGAACAGCGCGTCGCGATGGCGCTCGATCAGGCCGGTGTCGAGATCCGCGTCGGCGAACGGCCGGCTCGCGACGATCCGCTGCAGGAACTCCGCATTCGTATGCAGGCCGACGACCTCGCATTCGCGCAGCGCGCGGCCGAGCGTCGCGAGCGCCTGCGCGCGCGTGTCGCCGTGAACGATCAGCTTCGCAATCATCGGATCGTAGAACGGCGTGATCGCGTCGCCCTCGCGAACGCCGCTGTCGATCCGCACGGCCGCGCCGATGGCGAATTCGACGCCCGCCGGAAATCGCAGGTGCTTCAGGCGTCCGGTCGACGGCAGGAAGCCGCGCGCCGGATTCTCCGCGTACAGGCGCGCCTCGATCGCGTGGCCGCGCACGTGCAGATCGGCCTGCTTCATCGGCAGCGGCTCGCCCGCCGCCACGCGCAGTTGCCACTCGACGAGATCGAGCCCCGTCACCATCTCCGTCACCGGATGCTCGACCTGCAGGCGCGTGTTCATCTCCATGAAGTAGAACGCGTCGCCCGTCATGATGAATTCGACGGTGCCCGCGCCGACGTAGCCGACCGCGCGCGCGGCCGCGACGGCGGCCTCGCCCATCGCCTGCCGGAGCTCATCCGCGAGGCCCGGCGCGGGCGCTTCCTCGAGCACCTTCTGGTGGCGGCGCTGCACCGAGCAGTCGCGGTCGAACAGGTAGACCGCGTGGCCGTGCGTGTCGCCGAACACCTGCACTTCGACGTGGCGCGGCCGCTGCAGGTATTTCTCGATCAGCACGCGATCATTGCCGAAGCTCGCCGCCGCCTCGCGCTGGCACGACGCGAGCGCCGCCGCGAAATCGGCCGCGCGCTCGACGACGCGCATCCCCTTGCCGCCGCCGCCCGCGCTCGCCTTCAGCAGCACCGGATAGCCGATGCGGTCGGCCTCGCGTTGCAGCAGCGCGGGGGTCTGATCGTCGCCGTGATAGCCGGGCACGAGCGGCACCGCGGCCGCGTGCATCAGCGCCTTCGCGGCGGCCTTCGAGCCCATCGCGGCGATCGCCTCGACGGGCGGCCCGACGAACACGATCCCCGCCTCCTCGCACGCACGCGCGAAATCCTCGTTCTCCGACAGAAAGCCGTAGCCCGGATGGATCGCCTGCGCGCCCGCCGCGCGCGCGGCGTCGATGATGCGCTCGATCCGCAGATAGCTGTCGGCGGCGGCCGGGCCGCCGATGTGCACGGCCTCGTCGCACGCGGCGACGTGCTTCGCGTGCGCGTCGGCGTCCGAATAGACCGCGACGCTCGCGATGCCGAGGCGTTTGCAGGTCGCGGCGACCCGGCAGGCGATTTCGCCGCGATTGGCGATCAGGATCTTGTCGAACATGATGGGTCGGAAAACGGAAGATCGATAACGGATTCGGTTCGGTGCGCGGGCCGCGCGCCGCGCTTCGTCACGGCCGCTACGGCACCGCTCCGCTGTGCGCGGGCGGCGGCGGCGGCGCGCGCCGCGTCACGCGCGCCACGACGGCGTGCGCTTCTCGAGGAACGACGCGACGCCTTCGCGCGCCTCCGCGCCCGCACGCGTCTTCGCGATCCAGTCGGCGGTCTGCTCGATCAGCGCGGCGTCGAGCGCGCGGCCCGCGACGTCGCGCACGAGCGTCTTGCACGCGCGCACCGCCTGCGGGCCGTTCGCGCACAAGGCTTCGGCCAGCCTCGCGACGGTCGCGTCGAGCGCATCGGCCGGCACGCGCTCATGGACGAAGCCGAGCTGCGCGGCCTTCGCGCAGTCGAACGCTTCGGCCGTCGCGAAATAGCGCCGCGCGGCGCGCTCGCCGAGCGCGCGCACGACGTACGGCGCGATCGTCGCGGGAATCAGCCCGAGGCGCGCTTCCGACAGGCAGAACTTCACGTCCTCGGCCGCGATCGCGATGTCGCACGCGGCGACGAGCCCCACGCCGCCCGCGTACGCGTCGCCGTGCACGCGCGCGATCACGGGCTTCGCGCAACGATGGATCGCCTCGAGCATGCGCGCGAGACGCCGCGCGTCGGCGCGGTTCTCGTCGTCGGAGAAGCCCGCCATCCTCTTCATCCAGTTCAGGTCCGCGCCCGCGCAGAACGCCGGGCCGCGCGCGGCGAGCACGGCCGCGCGCAGCGACGGATGCGCGTCGATGCGGTCGAACGCGGTCGTCAGCTCGGCGATCATCGTCTCGTTGAACGCGTTGCGCACGTCGGGGCGCGCGAGCGTGACGGTCGCGATGCGGCCGTCGTCGGTCACTTCGATCGTTTCGTAGCGCATCGTCGGCTCCTTGCGTCCATCACATCCGGAACACGCCGAACCGCGTGTCCTCGATCGGCGCGTTCATCGCGGCGGCAAGGCCGAGGCCCAGCACGTCGCGCGTCTGCGCGGGGTCGATCACGCCGTCGTCCCACAGGCGCGCGCTCGCGTAGTACGGATGGCCCTGGCGTTCGTACTGGTCGCGAATCGGCTGCTTGAACGCCTCCTCGTCTTGCGCCGACCATTCGCCGCCCTTCGCCTCGATCCCGTCGCGGCGCACCGTCGCGAGCACCGACGCCGCCTGCTCGCCGCCCATCACCGAGATCCGCGCGTTCGGCCACATCCACAGGAACCGCGGGCCGAACGCGCGGCCGCACATGCCGTAATTGCCCGCGCCGAACGAGCCGCCGATGATCACCGTGAACTTCGGCACCTTCGCGGTCGACACGGCCGTCACCATCTTCGCGCCATGGCGCGCGATGCCCTCGTTCTCGTATTTGCGGCCGACCATGAAGCCCGTGATGTTCTGCAGGAACACGAGCGGGATCTTGCGCTGGCAGCACAGCTCGATGAAGTGCGCGCCTTTCGTCGCCGATTCGGAAAACAGGATGCCGTTGTTCGCGACGATGCCGACCGGGTGCCCCCAGATGCGCGCGAAGCCCGTGACGAGCGTCGTGCCGTAGCGCGCCTTGAATTCGTCGAACGCGGAATCGTCGACGATGCGCGCGATCACCTCGCGCACGTCGAACGGCTTTCGCGTATCGACCGGAATCACGCCGTACAGGCTTTTCGCGTCGTAGCGCGGCGGCAGCGGCTCGCGCATCGCGAGCGACGCGCCGCGGCGCGCACCCAAGTTGCCGACGATCGTGCGCGCGATCGCGAGCGCGTGCGCGTCGTTCTGCGCGAGATGGTCCGCCACGCCGGACAGGCGCGTGTGCACGTCGCCGCCGCCCAGATCCTCGGCGCTCACTTCCTCGCCGGTGGCCGCCTTCACGAGCGGCGGGCCGCCGAGAAAGATCGTCCCCTGCTCCTTGACGATGATCGATTCGTCGCTCATCGCGGGCACGTACGCGCCGCCCGCGGTGCACGAGCCCATCACGACCGCGATCTGCGCGATGCCCGCCGCCGACAGGTTCGCCTGGTTGAAGAAGATCCGGCCGAAATGATCGCGGTCGGGAAACACGTCGTCCTGGTTCGGCAGGTTCGCGCCGCCCGAATCGACGAGGTACACGCACGGCAGCCGGTTCTCGGCCGCGATTTCCTGCGCGCGCACGTGCTTCTTCACGGTCACCGGATAGTAGGTTCCGCCCTTGACCGTCGCGTCGTTGCAGACGATCACGCACTCGCGGCCGGCGATTCTGCCGATGCCCGTGACGATGCCCGCGCCCGGCGCGTCGTCGTTGTACATCCCGTATGCGGCGAGCTGCGACAGCTCGAGGAACGGCGTGCCCGGATCGAGCAGTTGCGCGATCCGCTCGCGCGGCAGCAGCTTGCCGCGCGACAGGTGCTTGTCGCGCGCGGCCTGGCCGCCGCCAAGCGCCAGCCGGTCGATCTTCTCGCGCAGGTCGGCGACGAGCGCCTCGAGCGCCGCGGCGTTCGCGCGAAACTCGTCGGCGCGCGGGTTCAGCTTGGATTCGATGATCGGCATCGCGTGGGCTCCGCGCGCAGGGTCAGGCGGTTTCCGCGAACAGCTCGCGGCCGATCAGCATGCGGCGGATCTCGCTCGTGCCGGCGCCGATTTCGTAGAGCTTCGCGTCGCGCCACAGGCGGCCGACCGGGTACTCGTTGATGTAGCCGTTGCCGCCCAAGATCTGGATCGCCTCGCCCGCCATCCACGTCGCCTTCTCGGCGGTGTAGAGGATCACGCCCGCGCAGTCCTTGCGCACCTGGCGCACGTGCGCGCTGCCCGCCGAATCGAGATGGCGGCCGACCGCGTACAGATACGCGCGGCACGCCTGGAACGTCGTGTACATGTCGGCGATCTTGCCCTGGATCAGCTGGAATTCGCCGATCGGCTGGCCGAACTGCTTGCGATCGTGGACATACGGCACGACCGCGTCGAGACACGCGGCCATGATGCCCGTCGGCCCGCCCGCGAGCACCGCACGCTCGTAATCGAGCCCGCTCATCAGCACCTTCACGCCGCCGTTGAGCTCGCCGAGGATGTTCTCTTGCGGCACCTCGACGTCCTCGAACACGAGCTCGCCCGTATGCGAGCCGCGCATTCCGAGCTTGTCGAGCTTCTGCGCGACCGAGAAGCCCTTCATCCCCTTCTCGACGATGAACGCGGTAATGCCGCGCGCGCCGGCCTCGGGCTCCGTCTTCGCGTAGACGACGAGCGTGTCGCAATCCGGGCCGTTCGTGATCCACATCTTCGTGCCGCTCAGCACGTAGCGCTCGCCGCGCTTGTCCGCGCGCAGCTTCATGCTGACGACGTCGGAGCCCGCGTTCGGCTCGCTCATCGCAAGCGCGCCTACGTGCTCGCCGGAGATCAGCTTCGGCAGGTACTTGCGCTTCTGCGCGTCGGTGCCGTTGCGGTGGATCTGGTTCACGCACAGGTTCGAATGCGCGCCGTACGACAGCCCGACCGACGCCGACGCGCGCGAGATCTCCTCCATCGCGACCATGTGCGCGGTATAGCCGAGACTCGCGCCGCAGTATTCCTCGGCGACGGTCATCCCGAGCACGCCCAGCTCGCCGAACTTGCGCCAGAGGTCCATCGGGAATTGATCGGTGCGATCGATCTCGGCCGCGCGCGGCGCGATTTCCTTCGCGGCGAAATGCGCGATCGAATCGCGCAGCATCTCGATGTCTTCACCGAGCATGAAGTTCACGCCGGGCAGGTTGATCATGTCTCCTCCGTCTCCAGGAAGTCCACAGAAGCGCCGATTATTGAGTCTAGCTCAAATCGGCGAATCCATCGTTCGTTGCCGTATTCTGCGGAAATTCTCGTTAGTTTCGCGCTTGACCCGCTCAAGCGTCAATAGTTTTTTGAGCGATACTCAGCTATGATCGACGGCATCGCAACGACGCCCGACGCCGCAGGAAAACCCGTATGACCGCCCCCCAGAAAGCCGAGCGCGCGGACGCGCCGCGCGCGCCCGCCGGCCGCAAATCGCAGCAGCGCGTGCAGGACATCCTGCGCGCCGGGCGCGAAGTCTTCGCGGAAAAGGGCTACGAGCACGCGACCGCGGCGGAGATCGCGCAGCGGGTCGGCGTGTCCGAGGCGACCGTGTTCAGCTACTTCCGCGGCAAGCGGGAGCTGTGCGCACGCGTGATCGCCGATTGGTATGACGAAATCATCGACGCGTTCGAGACCGGGATGCCGCGCGACGCGTCGGTGCGGCAGCAGTTCGCGTTCATCGTCCGCACGCACTTGCGGCTGATGCTCGTGAACGGCACCGGCCTCTGCGCGCTGGTGCTGTCCGAGGGGCGCGCGAAGCAGCACGCGCTCGCCGACGAATTGACGGCGTTGCAGCGCCGCTACACGGCGCCGCTGATGGACGTGCTCGCACGCGGGCAGTCGGCCGGAGAGGTGCGCGCCGACATTCCGCTCAGCCTGCTGCGCTCGATGGTGTTCGGGCCGATCGAGCATGTGCTGTGGGATGCGATTCTCGGGCACCGGAAACTCGATACCGAGACGACGGCCGAGCAGTTGATCGATTTGCTCTGGACGGGGTTGCAACCGCCCGCGCCGGAGAACGCGGCGCTCGTGCACTTTCGGAGCGACGTCGCCGACGCGATGCGCCGGCTCGACGAAGCGTGCGCGCAGGCGGCGCGCGCGGGTTCGGCGCGCCGCAAGCCGGGCAAGCCGGCGTAGCCGAGGGGCGACACTGCGCGCCGCGCGCATCGCATCGTGCACGGCGTCGCTCCGCGAGGCGCTCACCCGAGATCGACGCACGCTTCGCGATCGACTCGTCACGGCCGGGCGCATCGCCGCATTCGGTCCGCCATTCGGTTTTCTTTCAAACACCGCTCGCGTTCCTTTCTTTCTCCTCGATTAAACTCGATTTGATTCGATTCGGCTCGGTTAATCGCCCGCCCGCCGACGAATCGCGAAACGACGCGCATCGCTCCGATTCCGCCGCACACTCACGCGAACCGAGCGCATGTTTGCGTCGCCGCTCACGCCGACGCGCCGGCATGCACTTGCCGCTCACACACGAAAACATCGCAGAAAGAGACGCTCGCGGCCGAGCCCGAACGACAGCCGGCACGGCCGCCCCGCGACGTCGCCGCATCGAGCGGCCGGCACGAAACGAACACGAGAAAACGCATCGCAATTCAATTATCGTTTAATGAAAAACCGCGCAAAAACTTGCAATATCAATGAACGACTAATCGACGATTAATCGGGTTTTAGCGCTCTTGACTTTCGAGACGCATAACCTACGCTGGAGTCGTACCAGCCGCCCCGAAGCGCCCGCTTCGCCGTTGCGCTGATTAAAAGTATTCGATTCCGGTACAAGTGCGCATGGGGAGCGCACACGCATTCCACTCTTTTCAAGTCTTTCAGCTCCGCCGCGCGGACGACGTCTGCGCGCACGGACGTTCATTGCCTCGCCGCTTCCTTGGGCCGTGACGCGCGCACGCTCGGCGTCGTCACGCCCGGCCGATCCGGCGAGGCATTTACTGTAGGAGACCGAAATGACTGTCATCCAGATCGGCCTCGTCGATACGACGAACGCCATCGATCCCGCTCTCGTGGAAGCCGCTGCCGCCGCACTGAACGTGCAAGTCATCCGAGATTTGCCGCCGTTCTGGAACGTGCAGGCGACCGTCCGGCATTTGCCGTCGCAGAATCAAATTCCGGCCGGCATATGGCCGGTGCTGCTGGTTCCCGTCCTGCCCGAAGGCGAAGGCGAATTTCACCTGGATCAGCACAACCAGCCGTATGCGAAAGTCGCCGCGACGCGCGGCAACGACGGATGGACAATCGCCGCGAGCCACGAAACGATCGAGATGCTGATCGATCCCGCCGGCAACCGTCTGCAGTCGTCGACGTCGATCGAGATCGTCGGCGGCAAGATCCAGGACGGCAGCGCGCAGTTCGAGTACCTCGTCGAAGGCTGCGATCCGGTCGAAGCGGAAAAATACAGCTATTCGATTCAAGGCATCGCCGTCTCCGATTTCATCACGCCGCACTTCTACGATCCGGTCGTCACGAGCGGCACGCGCTACAGCTTCACCGGCGCGCTCACGAAGCCGCGCGAGATCCTGCCGGGCGGCTACATCTCGTGGATCGATCTGAGCAACGAGCGAATCCGGCAATTGCAATACCTGGACCCGAGCGAGCCGCCGACGATCGTCGATCTCGGTCCTTCGCAGACCAAAGAAAAGAGCCTGAGAGAGTGGCTGCACACGAAGCGCGGATCGCCGGCGGGATTGCGAACCACCCGCGAGCTGTCGGAAAAATCCCTGAACGAGCCGCTGCTCGAACGCTGCCGGCAACACCGCAGGGCGCTGCAGGAAATCGCGAGCCAGCGCGCGAAGATGTACTGAAGCACCCGATCATTCGAACAACTTAGGTGCCCTCATGAACCATTCATTCGACGTCGAGGATCTGATCCTCAACTATGATCCCGAAGCGCCCGCCGAGCGCTTCGTCAAGGGCGGCTTGGAAGCCGCGCTGCTGGCCAGGGCGAGCCGCCTGCCTCACCCCGTCTCGTGGCCCGCCGGCGCACGGCCCGCCGCGCAGCCGCTCGATCCCGCGCCGCACGAGAACGACGACCTCACCCGCTTCGCCGGCTACGACGCGCTCGTCGTCACGTGGACGGCCGCCGAGGCCGCGGCGCTCGCGGCGCTCTTCACGCCCGATCATCTGCCGTCGGCGTGGTATTTGTACCGTCACGGCGTCGATGCGTACATCCCGCTCGTCACGGGGCCCCGCGCGCCGTTCAACGACACGAAGCCGGACATGGCCCGCTACTATCACACGCTCGGCCTGTATTTCCCGTGCGTGATCGGCAACGCGCGCGTGCTGCTGTTCAAGTCCGGCCTGCACTTCGCATATGACGGCCCGCACACGCCGCTTCAACGCCTCGTCGCCGAGCTCGTGCAGACGATCCGGCCCAGGCTGCTGATCACGACGGGCACGGGCGGCGGAATCGGCACCCAAGCGAAACTGGGCGATGTCGTGATCGCGAGCAAGGTCAAGTTCGACTGCACGACGCAGTTCAAGGAGGCCGCATTCGCGAAGTCCGAATACAGCCCTTCCGAGCTGCCGGCCGGCGCGATCGATGCAATCGCGCCCGATCTGACGAAGGTCAACGCGGCGTACATCCAGGGGGCGCGGCCCGTGCCGACCATTTTCACGAAGCCCGCCGACGCGCTCGTCACGACGGACTTCTTCGGCTTCGACGATTCGACGGATCACTATCGCTTGCAGAATCTGGGACGCGCATGCGACATGGGGGACGCGATGATCGGACTGACGATGAAGGACTTCCCGCTGACTCGCTGGTACTCGGTGCGCAACGTGTCCGATCCGCAGATTCCCAATCCCGATAACGACATCGAAAAGGCGAAGCGGGAAGCGGGCCAGATCTATACGCGCTACGGCCCGTATACGACGGCCGCCAGCGTGATCGCGACCTGGGCGATCATCACGAGCGCGCGCGCCTGACGCAACGGCTTCGCGGGCATCGTGCGGCCGCCGTGGAAATTGCGGCCGTCGATCCGAAATAAATTTCGCTCGTGAGGCGAGGCTGCCGCGCGATTGCCGAGCGACAGCCTTTCGTTTCGAATCGAAAACGCCGGCCGGTGCGGCCACAGTGCGCCTCGCGCGTCTGCCGCCCGCTTTTGACGAAGAGCGGCCATTCGGCATTCCCGGCAACGGATGCCTGCCGCCAAGCGAAGCGAAGCGTATCGGCAAGGCGGCTGGCGGCGCGGCCTCGGCCCGGCATGCGCGACCATCGTGACTCGGCCGATCCGGCAACGGGAGGCGGCTGCGCGGCACATTGCCGGCGCACCCGCCCAATCGGCGCCTCGGCATGAAACGGAGGGCCTCGATCGAATGGGTGGAGGAACGCAATGGATGGCGCGACATGCGCCGATTTCCGCCAAACGGAATCGGCAACATGGGGCGGCCGGCGCGTGCGATCCGCGTGACCGAGACGCATGAGAGCGCATCATGCAACCGGCGCGCCACACCCCGCGCGCCGGCCGGCCCTGAACGGCCGGCTGATGCGCGGACGAGAACCGCTCGCCCGGTGCGCGCCGGCAAACGCGGCCGGGGGCTTTCATCGACGGGACGCCCGAGCCGGTCATTCGCATCGAGACAAATCTCCACGCGAATCCGGTCGACACCGCAGGGTTAACCATGAGACGATTCGCGGCTCGTTAGATTTTCGTCGCTACTCGCCACATGAATGTCCCGATGTCGCGCGCGGCACTGGTCGCGACCCTGCTGGCGGCGTGCACGAGCGCGCAAGCGCAGCCGCTCGGCGGCTCGCCGTCGAGCGCAACGCCCACGCCCGAAACGGCTTCGTCGCCAATGCGGCCACAAGCGCCGCCGCAAACATCGCCGCTTACGCCGCCGCTTACACCGTCGCACACGCCGCTGCATACGCCGCCGCCCGAGGCCGCCCGATTCCGTTCGCCGCCGCCTCGCAGCCTCGCGCCGCAAACGCTGTCGAAGCACGCGCAGCCCGACGCGAAGCCGCAATACATCGCGCCGCTGCAGCGTAACTTCGCGTTCGCGCAGGATCAGGGCCGGCAGGAAGAATGCGACGAACTGGCGTCGAAGATCGACAATCTGGCGCGCCACGCGCAAGCCGCCGCGCGCTCGGCGCCGCCGTCGCTGCTCGCGCCGAGCACGATCAACAGCGCGACGCCGTGGAAAGTCCCCGCGCCGCCCGTCTACGAGCCGCCGCCGTCGCGGCCGCTGCCGTCCGCGAACGGCGGCGCACCGTCGAACTTCGCGCCGCTCGCGTCCGATCGCTGGAGTCGCCCGTGGGCTCACAAGCCCTATCCGGCCACCGAGAAAGACGCAAAAGAGCAGCGCGAGCGCAGCGAGCAGCAGATCGAGCTCGAAGCCCGCTACCGCCGGCTGCACTGCCGCCCATAGACGCCACGCCGTGCCTCGCCGTGCCTCGCCGTGCCTCGCCGTGCCTCGCCGTGCCTCGCCGTGCCTCGCCGTGCCTCGCCGCGCCGCGCGCCCGCGCGGCGAACGCGGCCATTCATGCATGCTCCGGCATCGGCGGGTAACATGTCGTCGACCGCGGCCGCGCGCGACGCGCGCCGCCTTTCCCGACGCCCTCGCCATGCATACTCGACAACTGACGCCCGCTCTCGCCTCGCAATTCGCGAACCTCGCGCTCGGCCACCTGACGCGCGAATACCCGAACAAGCTCACGCACTCGCTCGCCGGCCCGGAAGACGTGCGCGGGCCGCGTGCGCTGCATCCGATCTTCTACGGCAGCTACGACTGGCATTCGTGCGTGCATGGTTACTGGCTCGTCACGCGGCTGCTCGATCGCTTCGCGGATCTGCCGCAGGCGCAGCGGATCGTCGACACCGTCGACGCGCACTTCACCGCCGACAACGTCGCCGGCGAGGCGGCGTACTTGAGCCTGCCGCACAATCTCGGCTTCGAGAGGCCGTACGGCTGGGGATGGCTGCTCGCGCTGTCCGCGCAGCTCGCGTCGATGACGTCGGATGCGGGCCGCCGCTGGTCGGCCACGCTCGCGCCGCTGACGGAGATCTTCGTCGACCGCTTCACCGAATTTCTGCCGAAGGCGACCTATCCGCTGCGCGTCGGCACGCACTTCAACACCGCGTTCGCGCTGTCGCTCGCGCTCGACTTCGCGCGGCAAACCGGGCGCGCGGCGCTCGAAGCGCTGATCGTCGACACCGCGCGGCGCTGGCATCTGCGCGACGCAAACTGCCAGGCGTGGGAGCCGAGCGGCGACGAGTTCCTGTCGCCGGCGTTGATGGAGGCGGAGCTGATGCGGCGCGCGCTGCCGGCGGCCGAGTTCCTCGCGTGGTTCGACGCGTTCCTGCCGTCGCTCGCCGCGCGCGAGCCGGCGACGCTTTTCACGCCGGCCACCGTCACCGATCGCACCGACGGCAAGATCGCGCACCTCGACGGCCTGAACCTGAGCCGCGCATGGTGCCAGCGCTCGCTCGCGCGAGCGCTGCCGGACGGCGATCCGCGCAAGACGGCGCTCGCCGACGCGGCCGACGCGCATCTCGCGAGCGCGCTCGCGCACGTCGCGGGGGACTACATGGGCGAGCACTGGCTCGCGTCGTTCGCGCTGCTTGCGCTGGAGGCTTGAGCCGGACGGCGAAAATGGCGCGGCCGCATCCGGCGGCGCGGGGCAGCCGCGTGCGCCGTGCGCGCCGGATGAGTCTGGCCGGATGAGTCTGGCCGGATGGGTCTGGCCGGATGGGTCTGGTCGAATGGGTCTGGTCGAATGGGTCTGGTCGAATGGGTCCGGTCGAATGGGTCCGGTCGAATGGGTCCGGTCGAATGGGTCTGCCCGGATGTGAGTTCGCCGGGAAGCGGAAGGCGCGGATCAAACAGCCTCTGCATCGCGGCCGAATGCGACGCGCCGGCACGCCGCGCGCACGTCCGCCCGGCCGTCACGCGTTGCGCCAAGCGCGGGCGGCGCACGCTTCACCAAGCGTGGGCGACACGCACGCGCACACATCGAACGCGCGCTGCCCGCCCGGCGCGCATCAATGCGAAATCGTCTCGAGCGCGATTCCCTTCGTTCTCGGCCCCATCAGCCCGATCGACGCCATCACGATCGCCATCGCGCCCGCGATGAACACGAACACGCCCGGCGTGCCGAACCCCTTCAACACGGCCGCGATCGCGAACGACGTGAAGATCGCCGAAAAGCGGCTCCACGAATAGACGAAGCCGACCGCGCGCGCCCGGATCGCGGTCGGGAACAGCTCCGCCTGATACGCGTGGAAGCTGTACGACATGATGTAGTTCGCGAGCGTCAGGCACACGCCGAGCGCGACGAGCCACCACGCCGCCGACGCCCGGCTGAACATCAGCCCCGCGATCATCGCCGCGCCGGCCATCGCGACGATCACGGCCTTGCGCTCGAAGCGGTCGGCGATCGCGAGGCCGATCAGCGGCCCGATCGGCGCCGCGAGCGCGATCACGCTCGAATACATGAGGCTCGTCGTGACGGTGATCCCCTGCTTGATGAGCAGCGTCGGCACCCAGTTCGCGAAGCCGTAGAAGCCGACCGTCTGGAACACGTTGAAGATCGTCATCATCACCGTGCGCTTGCGGTACGGCGGCGCCCACATGTCGCGGAACCGGCCGCGCGGCGCGACGGGCTCGGCGGGCGCGGGCGGCGGCAGCGGCCGGCCGTACTCCGCCTCGACCCTCGCCTCGAGCGCGGCGAGCACGCGATCCGCTTCGTCGAGCCTGCCCTGCTGCGCGAGCCAGCGCGGGCTTTCGGGCAACCGGCGGCGAATCCACCAGACGAAGATCGCGCCGTGCGCGCCGATCAGCACGACCCAACGCCAGCCGTCGAGGCCGAGGGGTGCGCGCGGGACGAGCAGATACGCGAGCAGCGCGACGACAGGCACCGCGACGAAGCCGACCGCCTGCTCGCACGCGAACGCGCGGCCGCGAATCTGCTTCGGAACCAGTTCGGAGATGTACGTGCCGATCGTCACCATTTCGACACCGAGCCCGAGCCCGACGACGAAGCGCCAGAAATTGAGGCCCGCGGCCGTATCCTGAAACGCCATCACGATGTTCGCGGCCGTGTACCACAGGAGCGACCACGTGAACACCGCGCGGCGGCCGAAGCGGTCGGCGAGAAATCCGCACGCGATCGTGCCGACGAAGAGCCCCGCGAACAACGCCGCGATGAAGCTCGCGACGCCCGTCGTGCCGAACAGCCCGTGCGTCGTCGCGGTGAGGATGCCGCTCTTCACGAGGCCGGGCGCCACGTAGCCGCTGTAAAGCAGATCGTACAGCTCGAAGAAGAATCCGAGGCTCAGCAGCGCCACCAGTTTCCAGACGCTGCGCGTGGGCGGCAGGCGGTCGAGGCGCGCCGAGATGGCGCCGGCGTCGATCGTCGTCGCGCACGCCGACGTGCGCGAGGCGCTTTCCGTTGAAGCCATGGCCGGGTGTCTCCGAATGTCGTCGTTGTCGAATCACGGCCGCGGGCGGCCGTTGGCGTTTCGGACATTTTACCGGGCGCACGGCCGCCGGGAAGAACG
Source organism: Burkholderia sp. MSMB1498 (assembly GCF_001526245.1). NCBI lineage: Bacteria > Pseudomonadati > Pseudomonadota > Betaproteobacteria > Burkholderiales > Burkholderiaceae > Burkholderia > Burkholderia sp. MSMB1498. The sequence goes on along the minus strand of NZ_LOYJ01000067.1, from coordinate 289,849 downwards.
GCGAGGGGCGCGCGCCGCGCCCCTTTTCGTCACGCGCCGCCGCCGCGCGCCGCCGCGATCAGCGTCGCCAGCGGCTGCCGCTGACGGCCCCGCTCGTCGAAATTCCCGGCGGCGAGCCACTGCCCGAACGCCGAGCGCAACGCCGGCCATTCGCGGTCGACGATCGAATACCACGCGGTGTCGCGCGACCGGCCCTTGTAGACGACGGCCTGCCGAAACAGCCCCTCGTACGCGAAGCCGTAGCGGAGCGCCGCCGCGCGCGACGGCGCGTTGAGGCTGTCGCATTTCCATTCGAAGCGGCGATAGCCGAGCTCGTCGAACACGCGCTGCATCAGCAGGAACATCGCTTCGGTGCCCGCGCACGTCTTCTGCAGCAGCGGCGAATACGCGACGAAGCCGACCTCGATCACGCCGTTCGCCCGGTCGGTCCGCATCAGCGCGCAGGTGCCGACCGCCTTGCCCGTCGCGAGATCGACGATCGCGTGATGCAGCGGATCGTCGGTTTCGGCCGCCTTCGCCAGATACGCGCGGTAGCTCGCGGCGTCGGCGAACGGGCCTGCGCTCATGTACGTCCAGTCGCGGCCGTCGGCGGCCAATGCGTATGCCGCATAGAGATCGTCCGCGTGCCGGCTCGCGTCGACCGGCTCGATCCGGCAGAACCGGCCCTGCATCGGAGTGCGCGGCGGCGCGGGACGCGGCTGCCAGCCGGGCACCGGCGCGCCGATCGGCTGGCCGAATTCGTTGGTGTATGCGTTGTCACTCACGGAATGTTTCCCGAAACGATGAATGGGTCGCCGATCGGCGCCGAAGCCAGAAGCCAGAAGCCTGAAGCCTGAAGCCCGAGGCCCGAGGCCTGCGCGTCGATCCCGGATCGACATCCGTGCCCGGCGCCGCGACGGCGGATTCGATTGTAAAAGACGTCGACGGGGCGTGCCGCGTCGAACGTCGCGAATGACGCGACTCGATCGTCGCGCGCCGCCCGGCGAATCGGCGCATCGGCGCATCGGCGCATCGGCGCGTCGGCGCGTCGCAGAATCGCAGAATCGGCGCATTGTCCACGCAATGCATCGCTCGCGCGGTCTCGACCGACGCGGGCACGCGGGAAACCGGGATGCCGCTCCAGTCGCCGGAACGCCGCGCGCGACGCGAATTGCGAAGCATCGCAGCGCGACACGAACGGCGTCGGGGCGCGACATTGCATGTCGTCGAATTCGAAGCGCGCATGCGCCGCGGGGCTCGAAGCGCGAGCCTCGGGATTCGGGATTCGGGATTCGGGATTCGAAGCGCGCTGACCGCCCGCCGATGGGCCTCACTCGATGCCCGGCGAATGCCGCCCGGCATACCGCAAGCGCCGTGTGATCGGCGACGCTTGCACACAAGTGCGCGGCCCGTGCGACTCCGGTCGTTCAAGCCGGTCGTTCAAGATCGTGCGGGGGTCGACGGCGGCGCGGACCGCCGCGTAAGCGGCCGGCAGCGCGCCGGCGCCGCCCCCTGCCGGCATCCGATGCAACAGGGCCGCCGAGCCAGGGCTTTGATGCAAGCCGCGCCCCTGCCCGGCGCGGTCCGCGCGCCGGCTCGATTGCATGCCGCGCTCACCGTGCGGCTCGCCCCGGACGACGGCGACACCGTGCGGAACCGGCATCCGAAGCGCGCATGCGCGGAGCGGAACATGCCGCCCGCCGCCGTCGGAAAATACCCAAGCCTGAAAATGTCAAGCTAACAAAAATGGTAGGTATTCGCCGATGAATAAATCCTACTCTTTAGACGAGAGATAATCGGCACGGCTCTCGCTATCAAATTCAATCCGTGCCTTTCCGAGGAGCCACTAAATGAGCCAATTTGTCGATGTCCTGGAGGAAATGCGCGCGCATTACAAATCCTCTGCCAGCCAAGCGTCACCGCGTCGCTATGCCGCCTCGCAGCAACTCGCCGCTTATTTCACCGCCGCGCAGGCGTCTTCCGTCAAGCTTTCGGCGCAGGAAAACGACTTGCTGAAGGGGCTGCAAATCGACGCCCAAGCATCCGGACAGGAAGAAGCGAGCGGAATCGAGACCGGCATCGTCGGCGCAACCGAAGCGCTGAAGAGCGCGGGAGCGTCCCCCACGTCCGTCGAAGAATTCAAAAAGAAGATGGAAGAACAGAGAAAAAAGGCGAAGGAGGATTCCAACGCGAGAATCGACAAGATTTTCGATACGGCGATAAAAATCGGATTGGAACACCCCGATCTTCAGCAGCCCATTGTCGTCTTGATAGACAAGATCGGTAATTTCTTCAACGATCTTTTCAATAAGATTGCAGATTTCATCGTGGGAGTCGTAAGAGACGTCGTCGCATGGCTCAAAAACGCGTGGGACAGCATCAAGAGTACGTTCAACGGAATCACGGGTTGGATATCCGGCTGGTTCTGACGCCCCGCGCGATCATTTGCCGATCCGCTCGCGCGCCGAGCGCCCGTCTCGACGAAACACGCGATGCCTTGAGCGCCCGCTATCGGGCCGCGACCCCGGCGAACGCGCGCCGAACCCACGCGGCGGCCCGACACGGGCGGCCGCGATCGCCGGCGATCTGATCGGGCGCGGCGCCGGAATCGCGACAGGAAAAGGCTCGGGATGGATTCCGAGCCTTTTCTTCGGACGGGCGCGCAAGCGGGCCGCGGGCGCGCCCGTACGGGCGACCGCGCCCGCCGCTCGAACGTCGAGCTTCACGCGCGGCGCGCGCGGCGATCGAGAGCGCGGCGCTCGCCGCGATCGAGAAACCCGCGTCGGTCGCGTCCATTGCAATCTCACGCGCCCCGCGCCCGATCGCCGCCGAACGCCAACCCTTCGACCACCGCCTGAACCCCGTCCGCGCCGCCCGGCACCGGCGAGCGCAGCGTGAACGACGCGCCCGCCCCTTTCGCGATCGCATCGACGATCGCGAGTCCGAGCCCGCTGCCCTTCGCCGTCGTCGCGCCGCGCTCGAACGGCTTCGTCAGACGTTCGATCTCGCGCGCCGGCAGCGCCGGCCCGCGGTTCGTCACGCTGAGCGCGCCCGCCGCCGACAGCGCGACCTGCACCGGCTCCGCCGCCGCGCCGTGCTTGAGCGCGTTCTCGACCAGATTGCGCACGACGATCGCGAACGCGTCCGGATCGATCCGCGACGTCACGGCCGCGTCGGGCAGATCGAGCGCGATCGCGCGATCGCGCGCGACGCGCCGGAAATCGTCGACGACGAGCGACAGCACCGGCCGCAAATCCTGCGGCGTGTCCGCGAGCACGCGCCCGTCCTCGGCCTTCGCGAGCTGCATCAACTGCTCGCTGACCCGCGACAGCGTATGCAGCGCGCCCTCGACCCGCTCCGCGCGCTCGCGCAACGGCTCGCTCGGCGCTTCGACGATCAGGCGCTGCGTCTGCGCGAGCGCCGCGGCGATCGGCGTGCGCAACTCGTGCGCGCTGTTCGCGGTGAAGCTGCGCTCGGCGGCGAGCGCGCGATCGAGGCGCGCCATCAGCTCGGTGACCGCATCGGCCACGGGCGCGATCTCGCTCGGCAGCCCGCCCTTGTCGAGCGGCGTCAGATCGTTGCGGCCGCGCGCGGCGATCGCGTCGCAAAAGCGCCGGATCGGCTTCAAGCCGGAGCGCACGATCAGCCAGATTCCGAACAGGCCGGCGGGCAGGAACAACGCGAGCGGCCGCACGACCGCGATCGCGGCCTGCACTTGCGCTTGCCGGCGCATCGTGAGCGGCTGCGCGATCAACAGCGTGACCGTGCCCTGCAGCACCGTCTCCGCGTAGATCCGATGCGTCGCGGTGCGCCGGAAGCCCGCCTTCATGTCCATCGGAAAAATCGACGCGTCGGCATCGTGCGAGCGCAGCAGCGTCTTGCCGGTCTCGTCGCGCACGACGTACGTCAGCAGCTCGTCGTGCGGGCGGACCGCCGCGATGCGGCCCCCGCTCGCGCCCTCGCCGTCGTCGCCGTCCGAATCGCGCCCGACGATGTCCATCACGGCGAGCGGCAGCAGCCGCTGCGCGGTCTCCTGCAGCGCGCTGTCGGACATCCGCTCGACCTCGTCGCGCAACACGTAGAACGCGGCCGTCCCGGCCGCGAGCGACAGCACGACGAAGCCAGCCACGAGCGCCGCCGCGAGCCGCCCCTGCAGACTGCGCAGCATCGCTAGTCCCGCCTCAGCCGGTAGCCGAGGCCGCGCACGGTCTCGATCACGTCGGCGCCGAGCTTCTTGCGCAGGCGGCTCACGTGCACCTCGATCGTGTTGCTCTCCACTTCGTCGCTGAACGAATACAGACGCTCCTCGAGCCGCGGCTTCGACAAGATCATCCCGGGATGCTGGAGCAGCGTTTCGAGAAGCGCCCATTCGCTCGCGGTCAGGTCGACTCGCGCATCGCCGCGCTTCACGCTGCGCGCGGCGGTGTCGATCGCGAGCTCGCCGAGCTTCACGAGCGGATTCGGATTGCCCGCATAGCGGCGCGCGACCGCGCTCACGCGCGCGGACAGCTCGGACAGATCGAACGGCTTCACCAGATAGTCGTCCGCGCCGGCGTTCAGCCCGGCGATCCGGTTCGCGACCTGATCGAGCGCGGTCAGGATGATGACGGGCACCGTCGATCCGCCCGCGCGCAGCTCGCGCAGGAAGTCGAGCCCGCGGCCGTCGGGCAGCAGCAGATCGAGCAGGATCAGATCGTAGGTCGCGACCGCGACGTGCCGGCGCGCGTCGGCGAGGCTGCCGACGAAATCGGCCGGATGCCCGTCTTTCTCGATCTGGTCGCGGACGGCCTCTCCGAGCCACGGGTCGTCTTCGACGAGAAGCACTCTCATGCGCGTGTCCTGATGAATGAGTGGCGCGACTCTGCCACGCGAACCTGAAGCGAACATGAAGAAACTTTTTCGCGCCCGCAAGCTTCGCTTCAGGTGCCGAGCGCATTGTAGAGCCCGACGATCCGAACAGGAGATATCACGCAATGAAAACCTCGCGACTGATCAAGGGCGTGACGCTCGTTTCGCTCGCGTCGCTCGTGCTCGCAAGCGCGCTCGGCATCCGCGCGGCGATGGCGGACGACGGCGACGACTGCCACGCGCCGCTCGCCGACTGGAAGCCGCGCGACGCAGTGCGCGCGATGGCGCAGCAGAAAGGCTGGCGCGTCGACAAGCTGAAGGCCGACGACGGCTGCTACGAAATCAAGGGCCACGACGCCGACGGCAAGCGCTTCAAGGCGAAGCTCGATCCGGTGACGCTCGACGTCGTGCGGATGAAGCGCGAGGGCGACCGCAAGCACGACCACGACGATGACGACGACCATGGCCGCGCGCCGCGCGCGCAAGCCCCGGCGGGCGGGCCGGCGACGGGCGCGCCCGCGGGCGGCGCGCTGAAGCCGGGCTCGAAGCCCGACGTGCAGATTCGCTGAAGGCGGCTGGTCGCGCGGCGCCGCCGGGTTGCCGCGCCCGCGCTGCCTTGGCCGCGCTGCGTTGTTTGGCGCAGCCGGCGATGCGATGGGCGCGTCGATGGCGGCATCGATCGCTGAATTGATGGCTGAGTCGATGGCCGCGTCGTTCGCCGAGTCGATGACTGAATTCATGGCCGCGTCGTTCGCTGAATTTGATGGCTGAGTCCATGGCCGTGTCGACGTTCCCGCCCATGACCGATTGCCGAATGCCCGCCCGCGACATGGCGGCCTCCGGCGCGGCCGCGTGCGGCCTCGCGTGGCTGCCGGCGCGCGATCGGCACGATCAGCGCGATCGGCACGATCGGCGCGATCGCGAAGCAGAGGCGAAAGGTCGCGGCACGGGCGGAGTTCCGGCGGTCACGGCGCGGGCGGCGTAAGCGGCGCGAGTGACTCGCCCGGCTTGCGACGCTTGCGAGCCGACGATACGGCGTCCGCCGCCGCGCCGATCGCGACGCCGACATTCCCCCGCCGCCACCGCCCTTCCGGCGCCCGGACGACACGCGACACCCGGCTCGATGCGGTCCGCGCCGCCATCCTCACCGATACCAGGAGAACCCAGATGAAACACGCATTGCCGATCGCGGCGCTCGCAGGCGCGCTCGCCGCGCCGTCGCTCGCCTCCGCGCGCGAGGTCACGTTCGAGACGCAGCTTGCCGACTACGGCGGCGACGGCGCGTACGTCGTCCTGTACGTCACCGATCGCGCGGGCCGCTACCAGGGCGCGCTGTGGATGGCCGGCCGCCAGACGAAGTACTACCGGCATCTACGCGACTGGTATCGCGCGACGGGCGGCTCGCAGCGGCTCGACGGCATCACGGGCGCGAGCGTCGGCGCGGGCAAGACGCTGCGCGCGACGCTCGACGTGGCCGACGCGCTGCTCGACGCCGGCTGCGAAATCCACATCGACACCGCGGTCGAGGACATGAACGAGAACCCGTCGGAAGTCGTCGTGCCGCTGACCGCGGCGAGCGCCGGCAAGGCGGTCAAGGGCCGCGGCTACGTGAAGTCGTTCCGCTATTCGCTTTAACACGAGGACAAGAGGCGTTCCATGCTGCGCAAGCTTCATTCGATTCCCGGACTGATCGCCGCCGTGCTGGTGATCGTCGTCACGCTGACGGGCGCGGCGCTGTCGATCCAGCCCGCGCTCGAGCGCGCGACAGTCGCCGGCACGCCGCACGCGCCGCTCGACGTCGCGACGCTCGCCGGCCGCGTGCGCGCGCAAGTGCCCGGCGTCGAAAAGCTCGTGCGGCGGCCGTCGGGCCAGATCGTCGCCTACTACGCGGCCGCCGACGAGCCGCGCGCGTCGATCGTCGATCCCTCGACGGGCCGGCCGGTCGCCGACTTTCGGCCGTCGCCCGCAGTGCGCTGGCTGACGAATTTGCACCGCAAGCTCTTTCTCGGCGACGCGGGCCGGATCGCGACGGGCGCGACCGCCGCCGCGATGCTGTTCGTCGCGCTGTCCGGGCTCGCGCTGCTCGCGCGCCGGATGGGCGGCTGGCGGCGACTGTTCGGCCGGATCGGCGGCGACGGGCTGCAGCGGCTGCACAACGAGACTGCGCGCGTCGCGCTCGCCGGACTCACGCTGTCGGCGCTCACGGGGCTCGCGCTGTCGCTGACGACGTTCGGCGTGATTCCCGAGCGCGGCGCGTCGGCCTCGGCGTTCGATGCGCAAGCGAGCGTGGCGGCGCCGATGCCCGTCGAGCAAATGCCCGCGCTGCGCGCGATCGACACGTCGACGCTGCGCCAACTGACGTTCCCCGCGCCGGACGAGCCGGGCGGCGGCGTGATCGAGCTGAAGACGACGAACGGCGCCGGCGTCGTCGATCCGTCGACGGGCGCTTCGCTCGCCTACCGCGCCGCCGACCGCTGGCAGCGCCTGCATGCCGCCGTGAAAATGCTGCACACGGGCGAAGGATTGTGGTGGCTCGGCCTGGCGCTGGGCGCGGCGTCGCTGTCGGCGCCGCTCCTCGCGGTGACGGGCGTCATGCTGTGGGCGCGCCGGCGACGCGCGCGGCCGAGGCTCGCGGGCAACGCGTCGGCGCGCGACGCGGACACCGTGCTGCTCGTCGGCAGCGAAGGCAACAGCACGTGGGGCAACGCATCCGCGCTGCACGCGGCGCTCACGCAAGCAGGCCTGCGCGTGCATGTCGCGCCGATGAACGACGTCGCCCGCGACTATCGCCGGGCCCGGCGCTTCATCGTGCTGACCGCGACCTACGGCGACGGCGACGCGCCGGACGGCGCGCGACAGTTCCTGTCGAAGCTCGCGCGGCTGCCGCTGACGCAAGACGTGTCGTTCGCGGTGCTCGGCTTCGGCAACCGCCAGTTTCCGCGGTTTTGCGGCTACGCGCGAAGCGTCCACGACGCGCTCGTCGCGAAAGGCCTGATGCCGTTGCTCGATCTCGGAACCGTCGATCGGCAGTCCGAGCACGAATTCCGCGCGTGGTGCGCGCGGCTCGGCGAAGAGGCGCTCGGGCTTGCGCTCGACATCCGCTACACGCCGACGCCGCCGCGCACGATGCCGCTCACGCTCGTCGCGCGCGACGACTACGGCTCGGACCCGCAGGCCGTGACGTCAGTGTTGCGCTTCGCCCCCGCCGAACGCACCGCGCGCACGACCGCGCCATGGGCCGCGTTCGCAACACGGCGGCTGCCGCCGTTCGAGACCGGCGATCTCCTCGGCGTCGTGCCGCCGGGCGGCGCGTCGCCGCGCTACTACTCGCTCGCGAGCGCATCGTCGGACGGCGTCGTCGAGATCTGCGTGCGCCGCCATCCGAACGGCGCGTGCTCGACCTACCTGACCGCCCTGCGCCCGGGCGACACGATCGACGCGTTCATCCGCGCACACGCGCGCTTCCGGCCGGCCACGGGAGACGCGCCCGTGATCCTGATCGGCGCGGGCACCGGCATCGGCCCGCTGATCGGCTTCATTCGGCACAATGCGGCGCGCCGCCCAATGCATCTGTATTTCGGCGCGCGCAACGCGGGCGACGGCTTTCTCTATCGCGACGAACTCGCCAGCCTCGTGCGCGACCGCCGGCTGCACGCGCTGACGACCGCGTTCTCGCGCGCGGAGCGCCGGGCCTACGTGCAGGACCGGCTTGTCGCCGACGCGCGCACGTTGCGCGATCTCGTCGCGCACGGCGCGCAAATCATGGTGTGCGGCGGCCGCTCGATGGCCGACGGCGTCGCGCACGCGTGGGAACGCATCCTGTCGGGCTCGGGCTTGTCCGTCGCGCAATTGAGAATGCAGGGGCGCTATGTCGAAGACGTCTATTGAATGGTCGCCCGGCGCGCGGCTGAATCGCTGCCGCGCGAGCGGCGCGACGATGGGCACGCGCTACGACGCGCAGTTCTATGCGCCGCCGCCGGCCGACGCGAAGGCGATCGCCGCCGAACTCGACGCGGCGGTGCGCGCGGTCGACGAACAGATGTCGAACTGGAAAGCCGACTCCGATCTGTCGCGGCTCAATCGCGCGGCGCCCGGATGCTGGATGCCGGTTTCCGCGAACCTCGCCGCGGTGCTCGCGCGCGCGCAGGAAATCGGTCGCGAGACGGGCGACGCGTTCAATATCGGCGTCGGCTCGCTCGTCGACGCGTGGGGATTCGGGCCGGGAGCGCCGGCGGGCGAGCGGTGTGCGGATTTGGCCGATGCGACGCGTGGGCCTGATGGGCCTGATGGGCCTGATGGGCTTGACGGGCCTAATAGCCCTAACCGGCCTAACGTGCCTAATGTGCCTAACGCGCTCGATGCTCTCGATACGCTCAACGCGCTCGACGCGCCCGATACGCGACGCGCATCGAGCGCGCGCCGCGCGTCGCCGTGCCGCCCGATCGACGAACTGCTCGAAGTCGACGTCGCACGCCGCCGCGCACGCAGGCTCGCGAACGCCGCATTCGACCTGTGCGGGATCGCGAAGGGCTTCGGCGTCGACGAACTCGCGCGAGTGCTCGACCGCCACGGCATCGGCGCGTGGCTCGTCGGCATCGACGGCGAGTTGCGCGCGCGCGGACGCAAGCCGGACGGCTCGCCGTGGTCGATCGCGCTCGAAGCGCCCGACTACGCGCGACGCGGCGCGATGGGCGTGATCGAGCTCGCCGACGCGGCCGTCGCGACATCGGGCGACTACCGGCATTGGGCCGACGTCGGCGGCGCGCGCATCTCGCATACGATGGACCCGCGCACCGGCGCGCCGCTGCGCAGCGGCATCGCTTCAGTGACGGTGATCGCCGCGACCTGTGCCGACGCGGACGCGTACGCGACCGCGCTGATGGTGCTCGGCGAACGAGCGGGATACGCGCACGCCGAACGCCACGGGCTCGACGCACTCTTCGTCGTGCGCGCCGGCGACGCGCTGCGCACGATCGGCTGCGGCGCTTTCGCGAACGCGCAGCCGGCCAGTTGACCGTGCGCGCGCCGCCAACGGCGCGCCCCGCTTACACGTCGAACTTCACGCCCTGCGCGAGCGGCAATTCGCGGCTGTAGTTGATCGTGTTCGTCGCGCGGCGCATGTAGCTCTTCCACGCGTCGGAGCCCGATTCGCGGCCGCCGCCCGTCTCCTTCTCGCCGCCGAACGCGCCGCCGATCTCCGCGCCGCTCGTGCCGATGTTCACGTTCACGATCCCGCAATCGCTGCCCGCCGCCGACATGAACTGCTCGGCCTCGCGCATGTCGTTCGTGAAGATCGCCGACGACAGCCCTTGCGGCACGCCGTTGTGGATCGCGAGCGCATCGTCGAAATCGTCGTAGACGAGCACGTAGAGAATCGGCGCGAACGTCTCGCGCGCGACGACGGCCGCCTGCCCGGGCATCCGCACGAGCGCCGGGCGCACGTAGTACGCGTCATCACGGCCGAGATCAACTCGCTCGCCGCCCTTCACTTCGCCGCCCTGCTCGCGCGCGTCGGCAAGCGCCTTTTGCATCGCGTCGAACGCCGCGCGGTCGATCAGCGGGCCGACCAGCGTGCCCGTCTCGAGCGGATCGCCGACCCTCACCGACGCGAACGCCTTCTCGAGACGCGGCAGCAGCCGGTCGGCGACGTCGCGATGCACGATCAGCCGGCGCAGCGTCGTGCAGCGCTGGCCCGCGGTGCCGACCGCGGCGAACGTGACCGCGCGCACGACCAGATCGAGATCCGCGCTCGGCGCGACGATCATCCCGTTGTTGCCGCCGAGCTCGAGGATGCTGCGCGCGAGACGCCGGCTCAGCACCTGCGCGACTTCGGTTCCCATCCGCACGCTGCCCGTCGCGGACACGAGCGGCACCATCGGCGAGGCGGCCAGCACCTCGCCGACGTCGCGGCCGCCGAGCACGAGCTGATGCAACCCGTCGGGCACGACGCCCGGATGCGTCTTGCCGAATTCGCGCACCGCCTTCGCGAACAGCGTGTGGCACGCGATCGCGGTGAGCGGCGTCTTCTCGGACGGCTTCCAGACGACCGGATCGCCGCAAACGAACGCGAGCGCCGCGTTCCACGACCACACGGCGACCGGGAAATTGAACGCGGAAATCACGCCGCACACGCCGAGCGGATGCCACGTCTCCATCATCCGGTGGCCGGGACGCTCGGACGCGATCGTCAGGCCGTAGAGCTGCCGCGACAAGCCAACCGCGAAATCGCAGATGTCGATCATCTCCTGCACTTCGCCCAGGCCCTCGGACGCGATCTTGCCCGCCTCGAGCGTGACGAGCCGGCCGAGCGCCGCCTTGTGCTCGCGCAGCACGTTGCCGAACACGCGCACGAGCTCGCCGCGCACGGGCGCGGGCACCGTGCGCCACTTGAGGAACGCTTGATGCGCGGCGTCGATCTTGCGCTCGGTTTCGGCCGGGCTGTCGGCGGCGAGCGTCGCGAGCGTCGCGCCGTCCACGGGCGACCGGGCGGTCAGCGCATTGCCCTGCCAGCGGGCCAGATCGACGTCGAGCGCGGCGAGAATGTCGTTGAATTGCATCGCTTCCTCTTTAGAACAGAATCAGGTTGATCGGTGCGGCGTCGCCGCCGTGAATGAATCGATTGGACCGCGTTCGCGCGCCGCATGCAAGCGGGCCGGCCGTTCGGTCGAGGGCCTGTTCACGCTAACACCGGCCCGCCGCGAGCGCCGCGCGCAGCCGGCGCACACCCTCGAAGATCTCCGCCTCGCCCGGCGCGGCGAACGACAGCCGCAGGCTGCTCGCATCCGCGTCGCGCGCGTAGAACGCCGCGCCCGGCACGTACATCACGTTGTGCTCGAGCGCGCGCTTGAGCAGCTCCGCCGCGTCGCGGCCGCGCGCGAGGCGCGCCCACACGAACATGCCGCCCGACGGCTCGCGCCATTCGATGTCGTCCGGCACGAATTGGGCGAGCGCGCTGACGAGCGCGCGGCAACGGCTGCCGTAAGTCTGCGCGATCGTGCGCAAATGCGCCGCGAGCCGGCCGCTCTCCAGATAGCGCCGGATCGCCTCCTGCGCGATCGGTGCGGTGCACAAGTCGCTCGTCTGCTTCGCGACCGTCATCCGGCGCGCGATCGCGGCGGGCGCGACCGCCCAGCCGATCCGCAGGCCCGGCGCGACGATCTTCGACAGGCTGCCGAGATAGACGGTCCAGTCCTTCGCGCCGTCGTGCACGAGCACCGGCTTCACCGGCTCGCCGGAGAAACGCAGGTCCGCGTACGGATCGTCCTCGACGAGCACGAGCCGCGCGCCGGCCGCGATCTCGGCGAGCCGCGCGCGGCGTGCGGGCGGCAGCGTCGCGCCGGTCGGGTTCGCGAACGTCGGCACCGTATACAGCAGCTTCGGGCGGCGCTCGTTCGCCGGCCACGCGGCGAGTTGCGCGGCGAGCGCGTCGGGATCGACGCCGTCGGCGTCGGTGCGCACCGGCGCGAGCTTCGCGCCCGCGAGCCGCAGCGCCTGCAGCGCGGCCGGATACGCGGGCGCCTCGACGAGCGCGACGTCGCCCGGCTCGATCAGCGTGCGCACGAGCAGATCGAAGCCCTGCTGCGAGCCCGTCGTGACGAGCACCTGCGCGGCATCGCACGGAACGCCGCGCGCGCTCGCCATCCAGTTGGCGAGCGCGCGGCGCAGGCCCGGCTGGCCCGCCGTGTCGCCGTACTGCAGGCATGCGAGCGGATCGTCGCGGGCCGCCTGCGCAAGCGCCGCCGCGATGCCTTCGCGGTCGAACAGATCGGCGGACGGATAGCCGCCCGCGAACGAGATCATCCCCGGCTTGCCGACGTGCTTGAACAGCTCGCGGATCGGCGAGCCCTGCGGGTCGGCGAACGGCGCGGCGAACGGATAGTCGACGGCGGCGTCAGCGAGCGTCATGGCGGCTCCGGTGCGGTGGAAGTCGAGCGAAAGGCAAATCGGGTGCAGAACGCGTCAGGCGGCGGCCGTCATCTTGAAGATGCCGGTCGCGTTGCCCGCGTCGAAGCTCAGGTCGAGCGCGCGGCGGCCGGTCTCGGTGTCGGCGAGCGCGTCGCGCGTGATGAATTCGTAGAACGAGCCCGGCACCTCGCGCTCGACGAGCGCGCCCGACGCGTCGACGAACGCGCGCGTCACCGGGTCCGCGCGGAACGCCGTCTGCCGCACGCGGCCCGAGCGCGACACCTCGACGGCCGGCTTGATCGGCCGCCCGAGCGCGCGTTGCGCGTCGGCGAGCGCATCGACGTCGGGCACGCGGTCGGTCGCGTGGTTGAACGCGTTGCCCTCGGTCGCGATCCACGCCATCTCCGCCGATTCGGCGAGCAGCGTTTCGTAGTCGGCGAGCGCCGGCGTCGCGTGCTGGCGATCGAAGCAGCGCACGAGCACCGGCATGAGCGCCTGCGCGTCGGCGAGCGGCAGCGACGCGTCGCGCTCGAGCTCGCCGAGCGTCGCTGCGGCCTGCGGCGTCAGCGGGTCGGCCGATGTGTCGAGCACGTTCGTCGCGGCCGCCTGGAACGCGGCGCTGAAACGCTCCGGATGCAGCTCGCTCACGAAGAACTGCGCGATCTGGTCGGGCGCGTCGAGATGCGCGTACGAGCGGCCCGTCATCTTCAGGCGCTCGAGCGGATACGTGCCGTTCAGCCGATAGCCGAGCGGCCGCAGGATGCGCGTGAACGCCGCCTCGCCGGGCGGCAGCGCGCCGCACGACGGCCAGCGCACGGTGCGCAGCGCGCCGTGATCGAACGTCACGCGGCCGCCGTCGCGCGCGACGTCGCGCGTGTAAGCGCGGCCCGTCGGCACCCGTTCGAGCAGATCCGCGAAGAGCGCCATGTTGAGCGCCTGCGCGAGCTCGGCGCGCCTGACGACGCCCGGCTCGCAGCGCTCGAGGCAAGCCGGCACATGCATCAGGCGCATCAACTCGCCGATGGTCGGCTGATCGGCAACGGTGGCGAGCAAGGCGGCGAGGTTCGCGTTCATCGGGTTCTTCCGTGGGTTTGCGTCGTGGCGGGGCGGGCGGGCCGCGCATCGGGCGGCCCGCGGTAATGATCGGGGTCGATTTTCGGTGCGCGAAATTCGCTCGGCAATTGATATAAACTCACCAGTTCATTCTCAAAACTCACCAACTCGCGATTTCCCGATCGTTCGACCGTCGATGCGAAAAGGCATTCCGAACCTCGCGGCGCTGCAGGTCTTCGAAGCGGCGGCCCGCCACGAAAGCTTCACCCGCGCGGCCGACGAGCTCGCGCTCACGCAAAGCGCGGTCAGCCGCCAAATCACGTCGCTGGAGGAGCGGCTCGGCGTCGCATTGTTCCTGCGGATCAAGAAACGGGTCGTGCTAACGCCGCACGGCCGGCACTACGCGGGGCTCGTGCGCCGCAACCTCGAGCGGATCGAGCGCGACACGCTCGAGCTGATGGCGCAGCGCGGGATCGGCGCGACGCTCGAGCTCGCGGTCGTGCCGACGTTCGCGAGCCAGTGGCTGATCCCCCGCCTGCCCCAGTTTCGCGCGCTGCGGCCCGACATCACGGTGAACCTGTCGGTGCGCACCGAGCCGTTCCTGTTCAGCGATTCGGCGTTCGACGCGGCGATCTACTTCGGCCACGCGCTGTGGCCCGGCACGCAAGGGCGGCTGCTGTTCCGCGAAGGCGACATGCTGCCCGTCTGCAGTCCGGCGCTGCTGCCGGCGAACGGCTCGATCACCCGCGACGCGCTGCTCGATTTGCCGCTCCTGCACCTGTCGACGCGCGCGGATGCGTGGCGCGACTGGTTTCGCGCGCACGGTCTCGACAATGACCTGCGCGCGGTGCGCGGGCCGCGCTACGAGCTGTTCACGATGCTGACGGCGGCCGCGCACGCGGGAATGGGCGTCGCGCTGATGCCGGCGCTGCTCGTCGCCGACGAGCTCGCATCGGGGCGCCTCTGCGCGCCGCTCGACCTGCGGCTGCCGAGCGACGCCGGCTACTACCTCGTCGCGCCCGATGCCGCCGCGAACAGCGAACCGTTCGTCGCGTTGGCCGAATGGCTGGGTTCCGTCGCGCCGGCGCGGCCGATAAGCTGACGCGACCATCCTGTTCATCCGTTCATCGGCCGGCGGCGGGCCGGCCACGCGAGATCGACCATGACCATACGCATCGGCGACATCGTGCCGCTGTCCATCGCCCGCGCCCGCTTCTCCGAGCTGGCGGACGAGGTGCGGGACGGCGGCGAGAAGATCATCACGAAGAACGGCGCGGCGTACGTCGCGCTGATCGACGCAAGACGGCTCGATCACTATCATCGGCTCGAGCGCGATCGGGCGGAGCGCGACGATGCGAAACGCGTCGAAGCGGGACGCGGTGACGCGGGACGCGGCGATGCGGGACGGATATGCGGCGGAAACGGAAGCGACGCGTGCGATGACGCGTGCGATGACGCGGGCGGCGGCGCGGGCGGCGGCGCGGGCGGCGGCGCGGGCGGCGGAGACGTGAGCGTTGCGGCGGCATGCGCGTCGGCCAATGCGGACGGCCGCACGATCGTCGAGGCGCGGGACGGCCGCGGCGGCGCGTCGTTCGCCGCAAGCCGCACCGACACGTCACGCGATGCGGACGATTCGCGCGCCGACCGCGGCATGCGCCCGATGTGCGCCGCACAACGCCCGCTCGCCGCGGACGACGGCTGAAAACAAGCTCGGAACGGGTTCGCCGCCGGCGGCCGGCGACTGCTCCTCGCAATCGATCGGCGACGCTCGGCTGTCGGGTTTGGACGGACGGTGGACGGCATCGGCATCGGCATCGGCATCGGCATCGGCAGCGGCATCGGCAGCGGCAGCGGCAGCGGCAGCGGCAGCGGCACTGACGATAACGTTGACATGACATGCGCATCGACGTCGGCGATTGGCAATTTGTGACTGGCGAAGGACGGTCGGCGGCCAGCAGCCACGGTCAATGGTCAGCGGTCAGCGATCGGGCAGTAGGCAGTAGGCAGTAGGCAGTAGGCAGTAGGCAAACCTTGAAACAGCCGACCGAGTTCCGACGCGCAATGCGGTACGCCAAGCGCGGAACCCTCCCGGAATGGCGACATCGAATCCGTCGCGCACCGGGGCGTCTGCGGCGCGCGCCGCCGTCCATCCGTGCAGACTCTGCTTCATCGCACGCAACACAACCGATACGATAGTCAGACGATTCGCCCTCGCCCCTCCACCACGCACGATAAACGCATGCAGAACTATTACGAAGCCACCGCGACGCGCACGCCCTACCCCGCGCTCGCCGAACGCATCGACGTCGACGTCTGCATCGTAGGCGGCGGCCTCGCCGGCCTGTCGACGGCGCTCGGGCTCGTCGAGCGCGGCGCGCGCGACATTGCGGTGCTCGATGCGCAGACGGTCGGCTACGGCGCGTCGGGCCGCAACGGCGGCTTCGTGTTCGGCGGCTACAGCCTCGACAACGCGGACCTCCTGCGCACGCTCGGCCCCGCGTCCGCACGCGCGCTCTATCGCTTGACGCTCGACGCGGTCGACCTGATCCGCGCGCGCGCCGCGCGCTACGGCATCGACTGCGAGCTCGTCGACGGCGGCGTGATCCTCGCCAACTGGTTCGACGATCCGGCGCGCCTGTCCGCGCCGCGCAAGCTGATGAAGGAAGCGTTCGGCATCGACTGGGAGCCGCTCGACGCATGCGAGCTGCGCACGCGACTGAAGACCGACCGCTATCACGGCGGCCTCTTCGAGCGCAACGCGTTCCACTTCCATCCGCTCAAGTACGTGCTCGGCGTCGCGGCGGCGGTCGCGCGAAGCGGCGCGCGAATCCACGAACATTCGGCCGCGCGCGCGATCCGCCGCGACGGCGCGGGCTTCGTCGTCGAGACCGACGGCGGCGCGGTGCACGCGCGACGCGTCGTGTTCGCGGGCGGCGGCTACGCGCGCGGCGTGTATCCGCGCATCGAGCGCGCGGTGCTGCCGATCGCGACCTACGTGATCGCGACCGAGCCACTCGGCGCGCGGCTCGCCGGCGCGATCGCGTGCGAATCGGCCGTCTACGACACCCGTTTCGCGTTCGACTACTACCGGCCGCTCGCCGACACCCGCATCCTGTGGGGCGGCCGCATCTCGGTGCTCGAACGCGGGCCGGAAGCGATCGCGCGGCTGCTCAAGCGCGATCTCGCGCGCGTCTATCCGCAATTGCGCGACGTCGCCGTGCAGTTCGCATGGGGCGGCCTCATGAGCTACGCGCGCCACAAGATGCCGCAGATCGGCCGCGACGCGGACGGCGTGTGGCACGCGGTCGGTTTCGGCGGACACGGGATGGCGCCGACGACGGTCGCGGGCGAAGTGCTCGCGGCGGCGCTCGCGCAAGGGCATCCCGTACCGGACGGCTTCGCGCGGTTCGGCCTCGCGCGCACGTTCGGCCTCGCCGGGCTAGCCGCCGCGCAGCTCACGTACAGCGCGTACGAAGCGCGCGACGCGCTCGCCGCGCGACGCGGCTCACGCTCCCGCAAGCCCGTCTTTTAGAGCCGGGAATCGGGCAAAAGCCCATCGGGGTGCGTGCTAGAATGCGCCGACCATGCCGCCGCCCGATCACGCCAAAATGAAACAAGGAAGCAAGGCCGCAGCGCCCGACGCCGATGCACGGAGCGATGAGGCGCGCCGCAAATACGATCCCGAGCAGACGAAGCGCAACATCCTCGACGTCGCCACGCAGGAGTTCTCCGCGATGGGGCTGTCGGGCGCGCGCGTCGACGCGATCGCCGAGCGCACGAACACGACGAAGCGGATGCTCTATTACTACTTCGACAGCAAGGAAGGGCTGTACGAAGCGGTGCTGGAGAAAGTCTACGGCGACATCCGCGCGCTCGAGCTCGAGCTGCATGTCGGCGAACTGGAGCCGCACGAAGGGCTGCGCCGGCTCGTCGAATTCACGTTCGACTATCACGACAAGCACCGCGATTTCGTGCGCCTCGTGACGATCGAGAACATTCATGGCGCGAAGTATCTCGAGCAACTGAAGTCGTTCAAGAACCGCAACGTCAGCATCATCAAGACGCTCGAGGAACTGCTCGCGCGCGGCGTCGAGAGCGGCGTTTTCCGCGGCGACGTCGATCCGTTCGATCTGCACTTGCTGATCAGCTCGTTCTGCTTTCATCGCGTCGCGAACCGCTATACGTTCGGCACCGCGTTCGGCCGCGACCCGTCGTCGCCGCGGCTGCGCGCGCGGCATCGCGCGATGATCGCCGAGACGGTGCTGCGTTACGTCGCGCGCTGATCGCCGCACGTCGCCGAGCCGAGCGGCCGCTGCATCGTCGACCGCGCGGTCGCGGGCCGATCGCGGCCGCATGACAACATGCGTCGCGCGAAGCGCGATCCGCGCCGCGGCCTTCCTGCCGATCCCCCAGCCGGCGACCACCGGCTTTGCGCACCGCGTTGCGACGGCGCTCGCCGCACGAGCCGGCGTCGACGCACGGGCTGACCGCACGTGTCCAGCGCCGCCGGCCCGCCAAGAAAATCCTTGTGCGCCTGCGCGCCAAACCGGCCGGAATGCAATCGCCGTCGCGATAGAACGCGCGCGACGCCGACGCGATCCGTGAAATACAAGCGCAGCGCCCCGCCGCCCGTCAGCGCGCGGTAGCCGGCGACGCCAACGCGATCCGCGCCTTCTCCTCGGGGCTGCCCGCGACGAAATACTTTTTCGCCCACCGCGAATCGGGCTGCAACGCGAGCTTGCCGCGCGCGCCCGCATCCGCCCCCGCACCCGCTCCCGAGCCCGAGCCCGAGCCCGATTCGCCGCGCGAAGCAATCGCCAGCGCGCGCGCACGATAGTGCTCGTACAGTCGCAGAAATTCCGCGAGGTAGATCGCCGCGACGCGCGCATCGCGAATCTCGAGCAGGTTCTCGTCGTTGTAGTGCTCGGAGTTCGCGCTCATGTTCGCCGAGCCGCTGTAGACGATCGGATTGGCCCCCTCCGCATCGATCACGATGAACTTGTGGTGAACGACGACGGGCGGATAGGCGGGCGGCGCCTCGCCCGGAAAGAGCCGCAGCTCCGGCTCGAAGCCGTCCGGCACCGTCGCGGGCGAGAAGTACGCGGCGTCGATCACGTCGCGATTCGACCGGCTGCGGTGATACAGCTCGAGGTTCGCGAGGCGCGCCGCATCGAGTGTCTTGCCGTCGCGCTGGTCCGCGTCCGCCTGCTGCGCGCCGCGCGCGCTGATCGCGTTGACGAGCCCGAACATCATCAGCCCGCGGTCGCCCGCCGCAAAGCACGCGTCGCGCAGCGCGGCGTCGGTCGGCATGAAAAGGCAGAACGCGACCGAATGCTGCGCGCCGCGAATCGCGTCGACGATCGTGTCGATCTGCGTGCGCGCGCCGCGCGGCTCCGGCGAGAACGACACGCGCACGCGCGCCGAGCCGACTGCGACCGGCTCCGACCAGCCGGGCGCGAGCCGGGCCGTCTCGGCAATGCCCGGATTCGACGCGAGCGCATGCGCGCGGGCGTCGTACAGCTCGGCGAGCGCCGCCGATTCGAACGTGTGCAGCACGTTCGCCTGCTCGGTGATGCCTTCCGTCGTGAAGTTCGCCGAACCGGTCAGCACGCGCGCGGGCCCGGATTCGTCGCCCGCGACGATGAATTTGTCGTGCATGATCCGCGTCTTGTCGCGCGGCACGAGCATCGCGAGGCCCGTCAACTGCTCGACGGCCGGCTGGTTCGGCGAAGGCAGCGGCGCCTCGCCGCGGCCGCGCTTCGTCTCGTGCGCGTCGTAGACGATCGCGAGCGCATCCGCGCCGTGCGCGCGGCCGAACGCGTCGAATGCGGGAATCGCCCACAACGGATCGGTCAGGTGATAGACGGCCGACACGGCGCGCCGCGCAGCGCCGCCGAGCATCAGGCCGAAGGTTTCCTGCAGATCGTTCGCGAGCCACGTGCGCAAACGCCGCGCCGCGTCGGGCGACGGTGCGCCGCCGGCCGCGAGATCGAGCGCGCGGACCTGCCTCGCGAACGCCTGCGAGCTCACCACCGCGCGGTTGAACCACGTGCCGACGCCGTCCTCGACGTGCGCGGGCAGCGTGACGCTGCACACGCCCGCTTCGGCTTCGAGCACGCGCAGCGACGCGGGCGTGCCGACGACCGGATAGACGTCGTAGCGAAACGTCAGGCCGCGATCCGGCGGATCGATCCGCGCGTCCCACCACATGAATTTCTGGATCGGCGCCTGGTCGGTCGGCGCGTCGCCTTGCGTGTCGGCCGCGGGGCCGTCGAACGTCAGCCGGTTCGGCAGCCAGCTCGTCGCGGCGCGCGTCTTGCCGTCCGCCGTCCAGAAGCCGGGCGTGCGTTTGATCGCGAAGCCGAGAAAATCGTCGCGACGCCGCGCGTCGGGCCAGTCGAAGGCCAGCAGGACCAACGTCGGGGAAAGATAGCTGCGCACGCTGACGGACATCGCCGCCCTCCTCGGCTCATCGCCTTTCAAAGTCGAAGCGATGAGTGTTCAGCGCGCGCTTGCCGTGCGTGTGACGTTCCGATGAAGTTTCCGTGTCGTTTTGGCTTTGGCTTTGGCTTTGGCTTTGGCTTTGACGCGGCGGACGGCCGCGCGGCGAGCGTGGTAGGCGGCGGGCGGACGAAATCGGGCGATCGAGACGGAGCGACGCGAGGCGCAACGGCGTCCCGCAGCGCGCGATTTACGAAACAAGGTATGCGTCGCATGGTCGAGACGCTCGCCCGACGCACCGGCGCTCGCCCGCGAACGACAAAATCGAACATCCTCTGCACCCGCTCACGCTGCATCGCGTTGCCGCGCTTCGATGGATTGAGAGAAACTCAGCGCACGTCGTGCCGGAACCTCGCACGCTCGCGACACTCCCTCGATACCCCCGCGCTCATCCGCACGCGACGAAAACCGATCGTCCTCGGCACCCGCCCACGCTGCATCGCGTTGCCGCGCTTCGATGGACTGAGAGAAGTTCGGCGCACGTCGCGCCGGAATCTCGCACGCTCGCGACGCTCGCTCGACACCCCGGCGCTCAACCGCAGACGACGAGCTCGATCCCCCGCGACGTCAACGCCCGCCGCGTCGCCTTGTCCGGCGCGCGCTCGGTCACGAGAAAGCGCGCGGCGTCCGAGCCGTTGATCCGCACGGGCGTCACGCGCCCGAACTTCGAGTGATCGGCCACCACGATCGGCGCGGCCGCCGCCGCGAGCATCCGCCCGCGCACCTCGGCCACGACGCGCGAGTAATCGGTGAGCGTGCCGTCGGGCGTGATTCCGCCCGCGCCGACGAACGCGAAGTCGACGTGGTATTGCGCGAGCTGCTGGATCGTGTCGAGGCCGAACGTCGCGTCCTCGTCGTCGGACAGCTCGCCGCCGAGGAGCGTCACGCGGTTGCCGTTGCGGCGGCCGAGCACGCCGACGATTCGCCAGTCGTTCGTGTAGATGGCCAGCCGGTGGCGGTCGACGAGCGCGAGCGCGACCGCGTAGACCGTGCTGCCCGAGTCGAGCAGCACCGACGCGCCGTCGGGCACGAATTCGGCCGCGCGCCGGCCGATCGCACGCTTCGCGTCCGCGTGCGACGCGTCGCGCTCGGACACGCTCGGCTCATGCCGATCGGCCGCGAGCGCGCCGCCGTGCGTCGTGATCACGAGGCCGCGCGCGGCGAGCGCGTTCAGGTCGCGGCGGATCGTCTCGCGCGACACGGCGAGCGCGTTCACGAGCTGCGCGACCGACACCGCGCCCGTGCGGCCGAGTTCGGACAGGATGTAGCGATGACGTTGTTCTGCAAGCATGGCGCGCGGCGCGGCCGGGCCGCGGTCGGATCGAGGATGGCGAATGGCGGGCTATTGTAGTACGGCGCGATGAAGTCGCGCCGATCGCCTGCCGGTCCGGCCCTGCCCGCGCCACGCGTGTCATGTGCCCTCTGCCCTCTGCCCTCTGCCCTCTGCCCTCTGCCCTCTGCCCTCTGCCCTCTGCCGTCTGCCGTCTGCCGTCTGCCGTCTGCCGTCTGCCGCCAGCATGAATCGAATGCCAGCGGACCACGGACCGCGCGCCGCAAACCACAAACCACAAACCACCCTTACAGAATCGGACTTTCGCGCAACACGCGCGCGTCGCACGGACGGTTGCGCAGGAAGAGCGCGGACAGCACCGCGCCGACCAGCGCGATAGCGCCGGCGAGCACGAACGCGGACGCGAACGAGCCGCTGCGCTCGACGATGAACCCGGTGACGGCCGGCCCGACGACGCCCGACAGGCTCCCCATGCAATGCAGGCAGCCGCTGACCGCGCCGACGCGCTCGGGCGCGACGACGTCCTGCACGATCGCCCAGTAGATCGCCCCCGTCACGTAGAGGAAGAAGAGCGACACGGACATCAGCGCGATCGCGCCCTGCGTCGAGCGCACCGCGCCCGCGATCGCGACGCAGATCCCCGCGCCGAGCAGGCAGGTGACGAGCACGATCCGGCGCGACAGCATCGCGTTGCCGGTGAGCTTGTAGATCACATCCGAAACGAAGCCGCCGCACGCAAGGCCGACGGTGCCGACAAGCCACGGCACGACCGTCGCCACGCTCATCTCGCGGATATTCAGGTGATGCGCCTGCACGAGATAGCTCGGAAACCAGCTCAGGAAGAAAAACAGCACGTAGTTGTAGCCGAAGAACGCGACGCCCGTCGCGAGGATGCGCGGCTGCTTCAGATAATGCCGAAGCAACGGCGCATCGACGCCGCCCGCGGCCGCACGCGGCGCGGCCGCGGATACTGCACCGCCGGCGCCGGCAAGCCCCGCCGCGGACGAAGCCGAACCCGCCGCGGGCCGGTCCGACGTGGTCGCGACCCACACGAGCACCCACGCGAGGCCGATCACGCAGACGATCCAGAACGCCGGCCGCCAGCCGAACTGCACGGCGAGCATGCCGACGATCGGCCCGGCGATCGCGCCGCCGAGCGGCGAGCCCGCGCTCAACAGCCCCATCGCGGTGGCCGCCGATTCGCGCGGCAGCCAGTTGTTGACCATCTTGTTCGCGGCGGAGCAGAGCGGCCCCTCCGCCATGCCGAACAGCAGGCGCACGATCAGCAGGCTGACGAAGCCGACCGTGATCGCCGTCATCCCGCAAAAGATCGACCAGAGGCCGACGGCCAGCACGTAGACGAGCTTCGGCCCGAGCCGGTCGGACGCGAGGCCGCCGACGAAATTGAACAGCGCATAGCCGACGAAGAACGTGCTGAAGACGATGCCCATCTGCGCGGCGTCGATCCCGAGATCCTTCTGCACCATCGGCGCGACGATCGACAGCGCGACGCGATCGAGATAGTTGATGCCGTATACGATGAACAGCAGCAATACCGTGATCCACCCCATCGTTCTCTGATTCATGCCTGTCTCCTTCATGCCGACGCTGCCGGCGTTCCTATGATTTGTCGCTGCCGCTGGCGGCGGCGGTCGCGGGTCGAATGCGGACCGAATGCGGACCGAATGCGGACCGATCGCGGACCGGTTCGCGCGGCGCGCCGCCGGACAACCCGGCGCTCGGGCGGCTCGGGCGGCTCGCCACCCGTTGCCCCGCGCCACCGCCCTCTGTTCCTCTGCGTCGTCGTTGCCGCGGCCGGCCTCGCGCGCGGTCCGTCTCGCGCGAAACGCGAAACATGAAACGCAAGAGGCGGCGCACGGCGGACTGACGCGACCGACGGCATCGAGCGCCGCGCTCGCCTCGCCCGCGCTCAAGCGTCGAGCAACGGCCTCAGCAGCGCGTCCGTGCCGCGCTCGCGCAACGTCTCCAGATGCGAGCCGACGCGCGCCGTCAGCACATCGGGCCATCGCGCCGCGCCGCGCGACGCGAGCCGATCCAGCGCCGCGCGCACCGCGTCGGTCGCGCTGCACGCCGCATGCAGGGTTCGCGCGAGCGCGTCGGCGCCCGGATCGTCGAGCGCGAGCGGCTTGCCGGCCTCGTCGTGCGGGGCTTCCACGTAATGCAGCCACGCGGCGAGCGCACGCTCGAGATACGGCCGCTCGACGCCCGCCGCCGCGCTCTGCTCGAGCGCCGGCAGCCAGCGCAGCGGCACCTTCTGCGTGCCGTCCGTCGCGATCTGCGCGGTGCGATGCGCGAGCGCCGGGTTGCGAAAGCGCTCGATCAGCGACGCGCAATACGCGTGCACGTCGTAGCCGGCCGGCACGTCGACGGTCGCGAGCAGGTCGCGCGTCATCACGCCGCGCACGAACGCGTCGATCAGCGGATCGGCCATCGCATCGGACACCGTGCGCCGCGCGCGCAATTGGCCGACGTACGCGATCGCCGAATGCGAGCCGTTCAGCAGGCGCAGCTTCATCTTCTCGTACGGGCGCACGTCGGTCGCGACGAGCGCGCCCGCCTCTTCCCAGCGCGGCCGCGCGCCGGCGAAGCTGTCCTCGAACACCCACTGCGCGAACGGCTCGCAGACGATCGCCGCCTCGTCGCGCACGCCGATCCGCGCTTGGGCCCAGTCGAGCGATTCGGGCGTCGCGGCGGGCACGATCCGGTCGACCATCGTGTTCGGGAACGCGATGTCGTCGCGGATGCGCCGCGCGAGCGCGCCGTCGACCTGCTCCGCGTATTGCGCGAGCAGCGTGCGCAGCGTGTCGCCGTTCGACGGCATGTTGTCGCAGCAAACGACCGACAGCGGCGCGCCCGCCGGACGCCGCCGGATGCCGGCCGCGAGCACGCCGAGCGTCGTCCACGGCGCATCCGGCTGCTGCAGGTCGCGGCGGATCGCGGGATCGTCGGCGTCGAGCTCAGCGCCGCCCGCCTTGCGGTAATAGCCCTTCTCGGTGACGGTCAGGCTGACGATCGGCACGGCCGGATCGGCGATCAGGCCGAGGAGCGGCGCGAGCGCCTGCGGCGCGAACAGCGCGCGATGGACCGCGCCGACGATGCGGGTGCGCGCGGCGTCGCCGTCGCGCTCGGTGACCGAATAGAGATGATCCTGCGCGGCGAGCCGCTCGACGGTGTGCGGTCGCCGCAGCTCGACGCCCGCGATGCCCCAGCGCATGTCGCCGCGCTCGACGAGCGTCTCCGTGTAGCACGCCTGATGCGCGCGATGGAACGCGCCGAGGCCGAGGTGCACGATGCCCGTGCGCAGCGCGCGCCTGTCGTAGCGGGGATAGGACACCTCGGCCGGCAAATTGCGGCATTGATCGGACGAAAGAAGCGGCATGACGATTGAATTGGCGGTTTGTACCATGGTAGATATGTGACTTCCGGCAGAGTATTCCGA
Organism: Burkholderia sp. MSMB1498; assembly: GCF_001526245.1. Classification (NCBI taxonomy): domain Bacteria; kingdom Pseudomonadati; phylum Pseudomonadota; class Betaproteobacteria; order Burkholderiales; family Burkholderiaceae; genus Burkholderia; species Burkholderia sp. MSMB1498. The sequence goes on along the minus strand of NZ_LOYJ01000067.1, from coordinate 264,812 downwards.
GTACACTCTCGGTTTTATTGGTGTATACGCTAAGTCGGCTTCCTTCCTCGCCAGATGTACCATGGTAGAAAGATGAAATGAACTGTGCCTCGCCCTTGATGAAGAACCCGTTGATGAGCGACAAGGAATCCACTGAAGACATCGTCGTCGCGGCGCTGCACGGCTTCGCGCTCGACGCCGACGCGTCGTACACGCAACAGGTGCACGCGCTGCTGCGCAACGCGATCGTGCGCGGCGCGCTGCCGCCGCGCACCGCGCTGTCGGAGGCGGTGATCTCGGCCACGATCGACGTGAGCCGCACGCCCGTGCGCGAGGCGCTCGCGCAACTCGCCGACGAACGGCTCGTGCAGATCTACCGCAAGGTCGGCACGCTCGTCGCGCCGATCTCGGTGTCGATGCTCGAAGAAGGACGCTTTGCGCGCAGCACGCTCGAATGCGCGAACCACGTCGATCTCGCGCAAAAGATCACGCCGGCGCAGCTCGAGGAACTCGCGCGCCTCGTCGGCGCGCAGCGCGACGCGGTGGCCGCGCGCGACGTCGACACCTTCTTCGCGCTCGACGAAACGATGCACGGCCGCATGTTCGAGTTCGCCGGCCGGCCGCACGTGTGGGAGATGCTGCAGCCGATGAAGCGGCAGTTCGACCGCGTGCGCTGGCTGCTGCTCGATCGCGTCGAGGACCACGCGCGCCGCGCGCTGCACGAACACGAGCAGATCCTCGCGCACATCGCGGCGCGCAACATGGCGCTGCTCGGCGCGTCGGTCGCGGTGCACGTCGACCGCGTGAGCTCCCATCTGCCCGAGGTGCGCGACCGCGCGCCGCACTACTTTGTCGACTGAACCACTCATCGGAGAAGCCGCGTGAAAATCGAACGGCTGAACATCATCGTCACCTGCCCCGGCCGGAATTTCGTGACGGTCAAGATCGTCACCAACGAAGGCGTCTACGGCCTCGGCGACGCGACGCTCAACGGGCGCGAGCTCGCCGTGCGCGCGTATCTCGAGGATCACGTGTTTCCGTGCCTCGTCGGGCGCGACCCGCGCAATATCGAGGACATCTGGCAATACCTGTACCGCGGCGCGTACTGGCGGCGCGGGCCCGTCACGATGACGGCGATCGCCGCGATCGACATGGCGCTGTGGGACATCCTGGGCAAGCTCGCCGGCATGCCCGTCTATCGGCTGCTCGGCGGCCGCAGCCGCGACGGGCTGATGGTGTACGGCCACGCGACCGGGCGCGACCACGAGGAAGCGATCGACGCCGTGCATCGGCACATCGAGGCGGGCTACCGCGCGATCCGCGTGCAGTCGGGCGTGCCGGGGCTGTCGAAGGTGTACGGCGTCGGCAAGACCGCGGGCGCGTACGAGCCCGCCGAAAAGGGCCTGCCGCCCGAGGAGCCGTGGGACACCGCGCTCTATCTGCGCCACACGCCGGAGCTCTTCCGCAAGGTGCGCGACGCGGTCGGCGACGCGCCGCATCTGCTGCACGACGCGCATCACCGGCTCACGCCGATCGAGGCCGCGCGCCTCGGCCGCGATCTCGAGCCGTACCGGCTGTTCTGGCTCGAAGACGCGACGCCCGCCGAAAACCAGGACGCGTTCCGATTGATCCGCAGCCACACGACGACGCCGCTCGCGGTGGGCGAGGTCTTCAATTCGATTTGGGACTGCAAGGATCTGATCCGCGACCAGCTGATCGACTACATCCGCGCGACGATCGTCCACGCGGGCGGCATCACGCACGTGCGCCGCATCGCCGACTACGCGGCGATGTACCAGGTCCGCACGGGCTTCCACGGCGCGACCGACCTGTCGCCCGTGTGCATGGCGGCCGCCGTAAACTTCGGCCTGTGGGCGCCGAACTTCGGCATTCAGGAGCTGATGCCGCACAACGCGCTGACCGACGAAGTCTTTCCGCACAGCTATCGCTTCGAGGACGGCCATCTCGTGATGGACGACGTGCCGGGCCTCGGCGTCGACATCGACGAGGCGCTCGCCGCGAAATATCCGTACGAGCGCGCCTACCTGCCCGTCGCCCGCCTGCGCGACGGCTCGATGTGGAACTGGTGAGCGGGTGAGCGCGTGCGCGCACGAACTACACGAAACGAAACACGAAGGAGAATCAGGACATGCTGAGCGTCGTCGTCGACCGGCCCAATAGCATGGGCGTGCGTGAATTGCCGACGCCCGCGCCCGCCGCGGGCGAAGTGCGCGTGCGCGTGCGTTATGCGGGCATTTGCGGTTCCGATCTGCACATCTTCCACGGCAAGAACCCGTTCGTCTCGTATCCGCGGATCATCGGCCACGAGTTCGTCGGGCGCATCGAATCGGTCGGCGCGGGCGTCGACGCGTCGCGCGTCGGCGAGATCGTCGCGGTCGATCCGGTCATCAGCTGCGGGCACTGCCATGCGTGCGCGATCGGGCGGCGCAACGTGTGCCGCAACCTGAGCGTGCTCGGCGTGCATCGCGACGGCGGCTTCAGCGAGTACGCCTGCGTGCCCGCGGCGAACGCGTACCGGATTCCGCCCGAGATCGCCGACACGTGCGCGGCGATCGTCGAGCCGTTCGCGGTCGCGGCGAACGCGACCGCGCGCACCGGCGTGCTGCCGTCCGACGTCGCGCTGATCTACGGCGCGGGCACGGTGGGCCTCACGCTGCTGCAGGTGCTCAAGCACGTCTACGGCATCCGCGCGTTCATCACCGATCGCCTCGACGAGCGCCTGGAACTGGCGCGCCGGTGCGGCGCTTCGGCCGACGAGGTGATCAACGCGGCGGCCGAAGCGCTGCCCGACGCACTGCTGCGGCGCGGCGTCGACGGCGGCCCGACGCTGATCTTCGACGCCGTCTGCCATCCGTCGATCCTCGAGGAAGCGGTGCGGCTCGCGGCGCCCGCCGGGCGGATCGGCGTGCTCGGCTTCTCGTCGGAGCCGTCGTCGATCGTGCAGGCCGAGCTGACGAAGAAAGAACTGACGCTGTGCGCGTCGCGGCTCAATTGCGCGATGTTCGCGCCGGTCATCGAATGGATCGCCAAGGGGCTCGTGCATCCGGAGCACATCGTCACGCACAAGGTCGATTTTCGCGACGTCGCGCATGCGTTCGATCTCGCGGAGCGCAATCCGCGCGAAAGCTGCAAGATCCTGCTGGATTTCGCGGCGGAGCCGGAGTGAAACGCACGAGACCGAGCGGAGCCTGACGCGGCTCGTCGGGCACGGTTGCGGCGGCGCGCAAAGCGTGACGCGGCGCGCGGGCGGCGGCGCACATCCGCACATCCGCACATCCGCACATCCGCGCAAATGCGCAAATACGCATTTGCGCGTTCGCCAACCGGCAAGGCCGCTCGGTCGCGCCGCGCGCGGTCGACAGCCAGCCGTGCGACGCGGGGATTCGTGCGGCGCCACACGCAGTTCGACACGCGCGGCGCACGGCGATTTCGGACGGGACGCACGCGCACGGGACGCACGCGCGATGCGCCGGGAACGCCATGCTCAGGCGCGCGTCGCGCGGCCGCCCGCAGCCCCATGGCTTCGCGATCGATACGGGAACGACGCGCAGCGAACCCGCGCCGAGCTCAAGCGCAATCGCGATCGATCGGGGCGACGCGCCGAATCAAGCGCTACCCGCACTCCACTCCGGCAACCTCCCTTCGCAGCCGACGCGCGCCTTCGAGACGGACGAACAGAACGGACGAACCAAACGAAGCCCCCAAAACGGAGGACCCGAACCGGCGGCCCACACGAACGAGCAATTCAGTATTTCGCGTCGCGCGGCAATCGCCTTCGCCGCACGTTGCTAAACTCGCGGGCTCGACCACCAGCCAACCGACAGGGGTGCACCGATGTACCGCAAAGGCATCGTCCTCGAAATCCAGTTCCCGCCTGAACGGCTCAACGACACCGCCGGCGATCCGTACTGGATCGATCTCACGCTCGACGAAGCGCGCCGGCTGCATCAGCAGTTGAACGCGCGCTTCGCGACCGAAGCGAGCGCGAACCAGCCGCTCGATACGTTCTCGATCGACTGACGCCGGGCCGCGATCGCGCGCAGCCGCCGGCTGTGCAGAATCCGACAAGACGGCCGCGCCCGGGTGCGCGATACTCGGCGGCTTCCACGTCATGCCGGCTTCGTCCGGTCCGCTTCGCATGCCGGTTTCCGCTTCTCTCGCCGCCGCGGCGTTCGTCGCGCTGTGGTCCACGGGCTTCATCGTCGCCCGCGCGATCAAGCCTTACGCCGATCCGAACCTGTATCTGCTCGCGCGCTTCTCGGGCACCGCGCTCCTCTATGCGTGCGTCGCGCTCGCCGTCCGCGCGCCGTGGCCCGCGCGGCGCGATTGGGGACGCCATCTGTTCGCAGGGGCGCTGCTGCAAGGCGTCTATCTGAGCGCGAGCTACTGGGCCGTCGCGCAAGGGCTCAACGCCGGCGTGATGGCGCTCCTCGGCGCGCTGCAACCGCTCGCGACCGCCGCGCTCGCCGCGCCGCTCTTCGGCGAGCGGCTGTCCGCGCGGGGCTGGCTCGGCATGGCGCTCGGCGTGGCGGGCGTCGCGCTCGTGCTCGCGCCGAAGCTCGACGCCGCCCCCGCGACGGCGGGCGGCGCGCCCGCATGGGTCGTCGTCGCGATCGCGGTCGCGGCCGTCGCGTCGATCACGGCCGGCTCGCTCTATCAGAAAACCTCGCTCGCGCAGACCGACTTGCGCACCGCGGTTGCGTTGCAGAACTTCGGCGCCGCGCTCGTCGCCGGCGCCGCCGCCGTCGTGCTCGGCGAAACCCGCTGGCACGGCACGCCCGCGCTGTGGGTTTCGCTCGCATGGGGCGTCGGAATGCTGTCCGGCGTCGCGGTGATGCTGCTGATGGCGATGTTGCGGCGGGGCGAGGCGGCGCGCGCGACATCGCTGCTGTTCCTCGCGCCGCCCCTCGCCGCGCTGCAGGGCTACGCATTCTTCGGCGAAACGCTCGTGCCGCTGCAGATCGCCGGCTTCGCGGCCGCGCTCGCCGGCGTCACGCTCGCGCGCCGCCGTTGACGGCCGGCGTGCGCGCGCGAATCCGCCTATGATCGAACCTTCGATTCCGTCGCCGAGGAGCGCGCCGATGTCCCGCCCCGATCACGCCGCCCGCCAGCAGGCGATCGCAGCCGAGCTGCACGTTTCGCCGTCGTTCGACGCGCACGACGAAGCCGAGCGCCGGATCGCGTTCCTCGCCGACTACCTGCGCGCGGCCGGATTGCGCGCCTACGTGCTAGGCATCAGCGGCGGCGTCGATTCGTCGACGGCGGGCCGGCTCGCGCAACTGGCCGTCGAGCGGCTGCGCGCGTCGGGCTACGACGCGCGCTTCGTGGCGATGCGGCTGCCGTACGGCGCGCAGCATGACGAAGCGGACGCACAGCGCGCGCTCGCGTTCGTGCGCGCGGACGAAACGCTCACGGTCAACGTGAAGCCCGCCGCCGACGCGATGCTCGCCGTGCTCGCCGCGGGCGGCCTCGCGTATCTCGACCACGCGCACCAGGACTTCGTGCTCGGCAACATCAAGGCGCGCGAGCGGATGATCGCGCAATACGCGGCCGCGGGCGCGCGGCGCGGCGTCGTGATCGGCACCGATCACGCGGCGGAATCGGTGATGGGCTTCTTCACGAAATTCGGCGACGGCGGCGCGGACGTGCTGCCGCTCGCGGGCCTGACCAAGCGCCGCGTGCGCGAGGTCGCGCGCACGCTCGGCGCGGACGAGCGGCTCGTGACGAAGACGCCGACCGCCGATCTGGAAACGTTGCGCCCGCAACTGCCCGACGAGCACGCATACGGCGTCACTTACGAGCAGATCGACGACTTCCTCGAAGGCAAGCCGGCCGACGAAGCGGTGAGCGAGACGGTGCTGCGGTTCTACGACGCGACACGCCACAAACGCGCGCTGCCTTATACGATGTTCGATTGGCCGGGCCGCGCGACGTAAGCGCGCAGACGATGTCGATTCGGTATCGTTTTTTCGATGCGCCGTGCGGCCGGCTTTCGCGTCGACGGCGGCTTTCGCATCGCGCGGCGCAATCCGATGCGGTCTCGTCGGCGCGGGCACGCATTCGCGTTCGCGACGACGGTGGCGTGCGGCTCCGGGCTCCCGTTTCTTGGCCTTTCGCTTCCGAATTCCGGCCTCTGGCACTGCGCTTCCGGCTTGTTGCCGCTGACTCCCGATTTGCAGTGCCTGCCTCGCGCCTCGCGCCAGTTGCTGCATTGACGGCTCGCCATTCAGCCATCGCGCTCGCCGCCGCCCGGAGCCGGCGATCCGGAAGCCGGCGATGCGCGCGTGCCGTCCTCGACGCGCGGGCCGCCCGGGCCGCCGGTTTCGTGCGCGCGATCCGCACCGCCCGGCGCAGCGCCGCCGCTCGCCGCGGCCGTGTCGTCCGCGGCACGGGCACCGCCGGCCGGCTCGATCGCCCTCGCCGCATCCGCATCCGCGCCCGCCGCGGGCTCGACGCCGCGCCGCGCACCCGCGCCGTCACCGACCGCGCCGACGCTGCGCGCCGAACCCGCATCGCGCCCCCCGGCCCCCACACCACCCGCCCCGGCGCCGGCGTTCGCGCCTGCATCGCTCGCAGCCTCGGCACGCCCGGCCGGAACGGCGCCGCTCGCGGCCGAATCCGCGCCGCCCGTCTCTGCGAGCGTCGCCCGCACGAGCGCCGCGCTCATCCATTTGACGACGGTCATGAACTGCTGGAAGTCGAGCCCCCAGATGTCCTTCAGCACGACCATCGCCTCGGTGCCGTAGAGCAGCGACAGCGCCTGCGCGAGCCGCGCGGCCGCGGCCGGATCGACGCCCGCCTGCACCATCGGCTCGACCGCGAGCGTCAGCAGCCGGCGGCGATTGCCGCGCCGGTACTTCGGCTCGTCCTGCGCGCGCCGCGCGCGCTCGTTCGCCCATTGATGCAGCGCGACCTGCAGCGCGGCACGCAATGCGCCCTCGTGCTGCTCCATCCGCGGATACGCGAAGTCGAGCAACTCGTTGACGCGCGCCTCGACCGACGTCGACGTCGGCCGCCATTGCAGCACCGGCCCGAGGCTTTCGTCGACGACGGTGCTCACGAGCGCCGCCTGGGAGGGGAAATAACGGTAAGCGGTCGCGCGCGACACGCCGGATGCGTTCGCGAGCTCGGTGATCGACGGAAACCAGCCTTGCTCGAGCATCGACAGCGCGGTTTGCAGCAGCAGCTCGCGGGTCTGCGCGCGAGTCTCGGACAGCGGTTCCGGTGCGGATTCGGTAGTTGGCATGTGTTTTGTGAGGACGACCGCTGAGACGGCCGTCTCATCTGTGTTAAAGTGATCGCGGAATCGAATCGCGGTGACATCGTGCGACAAACGAACGATTGGCGAAGGAGACCAAATGGTACCCCACCGTAAACAGATCTACGTTGCGGCAACCGTTGATACAAAAGGCGCGGAAGCGCATTTCGTCAAGGACCGGATCGTCGAATCGGGGCTTTCGGCGGTCGTCGTCGACCTATCGACCCGCACGCCGGGCCTCGCGGCCGACATCGGCGCGGACATCGTCGCCGCGCACCATCCGGACGGCGCGTCCGCCGTATTCTGCGACGATCGCGGCCGCGCGATCGCCGCGATGGCGGTCGCGTTCGAGCGCTACCTCGCGAGCCGCGACGACGTCGCCGCGCTGATCGGCATCGGCGGCTCGGGCGGCACGGCGCTCGTCACGCCGGCGATGCAGGCGCTGCCCGTCGGCGTGCCGAAGCTGATGATCTCGACGATGGCGTCGGGCAACGTGTCCGCGTACGTCGGCTCGTCGGACATCGCGATGCTCTATTCGGTGACGGACGTCGCCGGCCTGAACCGGATCTCGCGCCAGGTGCTCGCGAACGGCGCGCACATGATCGCGGGCGCGGTGCGCGACATGCAGCCGTTGCCCGGCGACCTGAAGCCCGCGCTCGGCCTGACGATGTTCGGCGTGACGACGCCGTGCATCCAGGCGGTCACGTCGCGGCTCGAAGCGCGCTTCGACTGCATCGTGTTCCACGCGACCGGCAACGGCGGCCATGCGATGGAGAAGCTCGCGGACAGCGGCCTGCTCGACGGCGTGCTCGATCTCACCACCACCGAAGTCTGCGACCTGCTGATGGGCGGCGTGCTCGCGTGCGGCGAGGATCGCTTCGACGCGATCGCGCGCAGCAAGACGCCGTACGTCGGCTCGTGCGGCGCGCTCGACATGGTGAACTTCGGCCACATCGACACGGTGCCGCCCCGCTACGCCGGCCGCCTGCTGTACAAGCACAATCCGCAAGTCACGCTGATGCGCACGACGCCGGCCGAGAACCGCCTGATCGGCGAGTGGATCGGCGCGAAGCTGAACGCGTGCGACGGCCCCGTGCGGTTCCTGATTCCCGAAGGCGGCGTGTCGGCGCTCGACGCGCCGGGCCAGGCGTTCTGGAGCCCGGAAGCCGACGCGGCGCTGTTCGACGCGCTCGAGGCGACGGTCGTCCAGACAGAGCGCCGCCGCCTCGTGCGCGTGCCCGCGCACATCAACGATCCACGGTTCGCCGACGTCGCCGTCGAACACTTCTTATCGCTTCTCGCAGCACACCGGAATTGAAGATGAAGAGACTTTCACGCGCCGAGATCCTCGAGAAACTGCGCGCGGCCATTGCGCGCGGCGAGCCGATCATAGGCGGCGGCGCGGGGACGGGCCTGTCCGCGAAATGCGAGGAAGCGGGCGGCATCGACCTCATCGTGATCTACAACTCGGGCCGCTACCGGATGGCCGGGCGCGGCTCGCTCGCGGGCCTGCTCGCGTACGGCAACGCGAACGAGATCGTCGTCGACATGGCGCGCGAGGTGCTGCCCGTCGTCAAGTCGACGCCCGTGCTCGCCGGCGTGAACGGCACCGATCCGTTCTGCAACTTCGACGCGTTTCTCGACGAGCTGATCCGGCTCGGATTTTCCGGCGTGCAGAACTTCCCGACCGTCGGCCTCATCGACGGCAACTTCCGCGCGAATCTCGAGGAGACCGGGATGGGCTACGCGCTCGAAGTCGACATGATCCGCCTCGCGCACGGCAAGGGCCTGCTGACGACGCCTTACGTGTTCAGCGAAGCCGACGCGATCGCGATGGCCGAAGCCGGCGCGGACATCGTCGTCGCGCATCTCGGCCTCACGACGGGCGGCACGATCGGCGCGAACACCGCGCGCACGCTCGCCGATTGCGTGCCGCTCGTGCGCAACTGGGCCGATGCGGCAAAATCCGTGCGCGACGACGTGATCGTGCTCTGCCACGGCGGCCCGATCGCGTCGCCCGAGGACGCCGCGTACATCCTGCGCGCGTGTCCGCAGTGCCACGGTTTCTACGGCGCGAGCTCGATGGAGCGCCTGCCCGCCGAAACCGCATTGACCGACATGACGCGGCGCTTCAAGGAGATCGACAGGCGCATCGCGTCATGACCCGCGCGCGAAGCGCGCGCCTTGCACGAGAAACCGAACGACGATGAACCACACCTCCTTCGCCAGCAGTGTCATCGACGCGCCGATTGAGCGCGTCTGGGCGTTCTTCCGCGATTTCGACGGCCTCGCCGCGTTCCATCCGGCGATCGTCGAGAGCCGGCTCGAGCCCGGCCCGGACGCTTACACGGTGGGCGCGATCCGCCATCTGACGCTGTCGGACGGCTACGTCCGCGAAAAACTGCTGAAGCTCGACGAGCCGAATCACGCGCTCGAGTATTCGATCATCGAGACGTCGATGCCGGTGCGCGACTATGTCGCAGGCGTGGAGCTCTTCCCCGTCACCGATTCGGGCAAGACGTTCGCGCAATGGTGGGCGAACTTCACGACGCAAGGCGTCGAGTTGCAGCCGGTCGCGGCGTCGATCAGCGAGCACGTGTTCGCGGCCGGGTTCCGCTCGCTCGCGGACAGGTTGCGCGCGCGCTGACTTGCGTGCGCGCTGACGTGTCGCACGCAGCCGTGCCGTTTCGTCGCGCCGCCGCCCATCGCGGGCATCGCGCGCGGCTTGCCGGCGAGCTTCGCCGCCGCCTTGCCGCACCGCCCATGCGCGGCGCGGCGGCACGGCGACGCAGCGCCGCCGGCCGTTTCTCGGGTTCTGGCAATGGCCCTCGGATAAAGCCGGAACCTTTTTGGCCGACCGTGACCGGTCGGCCACTTTCTATCCGCAAGCGCGCCGCGCACGACGGCGCATCCCCACGCAGCAGACGAACGGATCGCGCGTAACGCGCGATCCGTTCGCACACCGCAATACCTGCGACAAGCGGGCGCAGCCGCTTCTCCAGAAATTCATCTGGATTAAGTTATTCGCCGCCCCGCGCCTGCCCACAAAGATGCATTTGCTGCGCATCAATACTCGCCTGCCTCGCGATCGATAGCTTGGAGGAAACGAAGCCAGCGAGGGGCTAATCATGAAAGAAGACCTGCAATCGATCCGTGGCCAACTGCGCGCCACGTTCCTGTCCGTCCTGTTCGGCGCCGTCGTCGCGACGAGCGCGCATGCCGCAACGGCGAGCGCATCCGGCAAGATTCCCGGCGACTTCGGCCCGCCGCAAGGCGAGCCGATCCACGCGACGCTCGTGAGCCCGCCGAACGTGCCGCCGCCCATCGCTCGCCGCTATCCGGCGAAAGTCATCGTCGATCTCGAAGTGATCGAGAAAGTGATGCCGATCGCGGACGGCGTGAACTACACGTTCTGGACCTTCGGCGGCGCGGTGCCCGGCAACTTCATCCGCGTGCGGCAAGGCGACACGGTCGAGTTCCATCTCAAGAACCGTCCGGACAGCAAAATGCCGCACAACATCGATCTGCACGCGGTGACGGGGCCGGGCGGCGGCGCGACGTCGAGCTTCACCGCGCCCGGCCACGAATCGCGCTTCACGTTCAAGGCGCTGAACGAAGGGCTCTTCGTGTATCACTGCGCGACCGCGCCCGTCGGCATGCATGTCGCGAACGGGATGTACGGCCTGATTCTCGTCGAGCCGCCCGAAGGGCTGCCGAAGGTCGACCACGAGTACTACGTGATGCAGGGCGATTTCTACACGAACGGCAAATATCGCGAGAAGGGGCTGCAATCGTTCGACATGGACAAGGCGATCGACGAGCGCCCGACCTACGTCGTCTTCAACGGCGCCGAAGGCGCGCTGACGGGCGACAAGGCGATGCGCGCGCGCACCGACGAGACGGTGCGCCTCTTCATCGGCAACGGCGGGCCGAATCTCGTGTCGAGCTTCCACGTGATCGGCGCGGTGTTCGACAAAGTGCGCGCGGACGGCTCCAGCGTCACGCAGAACGACGTGCAGACGACGCTGATTCCGGCGGGCGGCGCGGCGACGATCGAATTCCATACGCGCGTGCCGGGCAACTATACGTTCGTCGATCACTCGATCTTCCGCGCGTTCAACAAAGGCGCGCTCGCGATCCTGAAAGTCGACGGTCCGGACAACAAAGCAATTTATTCGGGCAAGGAGCTCGATACGCTCTATAGCGGCGACAGCGTCAACGCCGCGGCGGGATCGGGTTCAACGGGATCGCCGGCGGCGGCCGCCGGCACGAAAGACGGCACGAAAGGCGGCGCCTCGCTCGTCAAAACGAGCGGCGCGCCGCTGTCGCTGCCGGCGCAAGTGAAAGCGGGCGGCGCGGTGTTCGCGAGCACTTGCGCCGTGTGCCATCAGAGCAGCGGCACCGGCTTGCCGGGCGTGTTCCCGCCGCTTGCCGGCTCCGATTTCCTGGCGGCGAATCCGCAGCGCGCGATCGGCATCCTGCTGCACGGGCTGAACGGCAAGGTGACGGTCAACGGCCGCGACTACGACTCGGCGATGCCGCCGATGGCGCAGCTGACCGACGACGAGGTCGCGAACGTGCTGACGTACGTGCTCAACAGCTGGAACAATCCGGGCGGCCGGATCGGCGCGGACGAAGTCGCGAAGGCGCGCGCGAAGACGCCCGCCGTCGCCGAGGCGTCGCACTGACCGCCGACATCGGGGAGAACCGCCATGCGCGCCTCGAAACCGTCGTCCATGTGTTGCGCCGCGAGCGCGGCCCGGCTGGCCGGCATCGCGATCGCCGCGGCGCTTGCCCTCGCCGCGGGCGGCGCGCACGCCGCGCGCTTCGTGCGGCTGCCGGGCGGCGACTTCGAAAGCGCGCTGCCGCAGGACGTCCCAGGCCGCTCGGCGCCCGTTCGCATCGACGCGTTCGAACTGCAGGACACGCCCGTGACCGTCCGCGCGTTCTCGGCATTCGTGAGCGCGCATCCCGAATGGCGGCGCGACCGCGTCGCGCGCGTGTTCGCCGGGCCCGCGTATCTCGCCGACTGGGCCGATCCGTTGCATGCGGCGCCGCAAACGCCGCCCGACGCGCCCGTCACGGGCGTCAGCTGGTTCGCCGCGCGTGCGTACTGCGCCAGCGAACGCGCGCGGCTGCCGACGTGGCTCGAATGGGAATACGCGGCGGCGGCCGACGCGACGCGCCCCGACGCGCGCAACGATCCGCTGTGGCGCCGGCAGATTCTGTCGTGGTACGAACAGCCCGCCGCGCGCGTGCTGCCGCCCGTCGGCGGCGTGCCGAACGTCTACGGCGCACGCAACCTGCACGGGCTGATCTGGGAATGGGTCGACGATTTCAATGCGCTCTTCATCAGCGGCGACAGCCGCACGCAAGGCGACCCGGACCAGCAACGATTCTGCGGCGCCGGCGCGATCAGCATCGTGCGCCGCGACAGCTACGCGGTGCTGATGCGCGTCGCGCTGCTGTCTTCCCTCACCGGCGCGGATTCGACCGGAAGCCTCGGCTTTCGCTGCGCCCGTTCGATTTCAGGAGATCAACGATGAAACCAGGACATCGCATCCGGCGCGGCGCGCTCGCGCTGTGCGTCGCAGCATGCGTCGCGACGACCGCTCGAGGCGCGGGCGTCGCCACATCGGCCGCGGCCACCGCGGCCGCCACCTCGGCGGCGACGGATTCGCTCTATCAGACGAGCACGCTGCTGACCGATCAGGATGGCAAAACATTTCGTCTCGCCGATTTGCGCGGAACGCCGACGCTCGTCAGCATGTTCTATACGTCGTGCAAGATGGTGTGCCCGATGCTGTTCGAGACGATCGGCCTCACGCTCGACGCGGGCGGCGAAGCGGCGCGCAAGCGAATCAAGGTCGTCGCGGTGACGATCGATCCCGATCGCGATTCGGTCGCGGTGCTGCGCAAGACGGCGAACGCGCACGGCCTCGACGCGCGCTGGCGGCTCGCGCGCACCGACCGCGACAACACGCGGACGGTCGCCGCGCTGTTCGGCGTTCAGTACCGGAAGCTCGCGAGCGGCGAGTTCAATCATTCGAGCACGATCGTGCTGCTCGACGCCGACGGCCGCATCGTCGCGCGTACGAACACGCTCGGCGAGACGGACCCGGCGTTCGTCGACGCGATGCGCAGGCAGCTCGCCGCGCAATGAGGCGAAGCGCAGTGCGCGGTGCGCGGTGCGCGGTGCGCGGTGTGCGGTGTGCGGTGTGCGGTGCGCGGCGCGGCGCGGCGTAGAGCGTGCGCGCTTCGGCCAGCGCGCACGCGTCGAAATAAAAAAGCGATCGCCAATCACGGCGATCGCGAAAGCCGCCTGTTCCGAGGCAGATCGGAAGGGCTGACAGGCGGTGGCCTAACTCATCGCGCGATCACGGCTTGCCTTCTTTGCGGCCGCTTTCACGCGGATCGATCATCGGATGCCGGACGAATCAGGCGCGCCGACACAGCCGGGCGCGAACAAGCGGCGCGTGGCGTGATGAAAATGGACGAACGCCGTGCGCGCGTGCCCGCATGAAAATGCTTGCGCGCGCAACACGCTGCCCGGGCCGAGCGATCGGCGCTCGTCACGCATGTCACGGCGGCTGCCGCCGATGCGAGCATGCAGCGCCGCCATCGTTGCCGTGAAGCTCGGCCAGCGATCGTGCGCTCTCACGCGCATCCGTCAGTCAAATCCGGAGCAACGTCCGCACATCGGCCTAGGGCCTGTTCCCGCTAATAACGGGCTTGCGCTGGCCGCCAGAAGGGCCGAGCGCAAGGATTGCGACGAAGCGAATACTCGACGTATTCGCGAGGAGCATGACGCAGCGATCGGCCCTTCTGGCGGCCAGCCCCTCGACGGATTTTTTCGATCACGGGAACGTGCCTTTGCGCCCGCATGGCGGCGTCGTTCGTCGTTGCAATAGCGACGGCTATTGCGCCTCCTCTCTCCTTGCCATGCGGGCGCAAAGGCACGTTCGCAAGCCCGTTATTAGCGGGAACAGGCCCTAGCCGGTTTATCTCGTCGTCGCCTTCTTAAGCGAGGCTCACTGAATCCCCGCAGCCTCCGCCACGCCGCCCGGCGGCCACGCATACAGGCAGCACCCCACGAATTGCCCGTTCCTTCCACCCGGCGCGAGCATCGATTCAACTGATCGATTGATCCCCGCCGCATCCCGATCTTGTCCGTCTACCGGGCCGCATCGACCTATCGCATTGCCTCGACCTGAACCCTTTCGGCGCTCCTCCAGCATTTCGACTGACCGATTTCCCTGTCAATGACGATTCCGCTCAGCGATCGGAACCTGGGATTTCATCGACACATCGAATCGCGTCCGCGATCTGAGCATTTTTTCGCTGGCTTCGTCATTCGACAGACGGATTACAAGCACGATCTGCAACTTCTTTTTTTAAGAACCCAGACAGCTACTGCGCCAAGCCTATTTCCATATTGCAAAAACAATAATTATCTTAACGGAGATAATATGGATGAATTGGCAACCCATCGAAACTCGTAGATCTAACAGGTACTCCCTCCGTAACCGACCGAGCGGCACCACACTCGGCACAAGCCATGTGCACGCGCCCACAACCATTCATGTCCAACATGCACAAATGGATAATCGAACATATATTATTTATATCTTTAATTCATTTCCACAAACTTTACGCCCTCCGCCAAAACACAAAACAATCGAAACCATCCCGATCAAAAAAACGAATGAATCGGCCTTCCGGATTGACCGCACAATCTCTCGCAGATCCCGTTTTACCCGCCGATTAACAACGGAACCATCGGGTATCATGCCGAAGCTCGTCGAATGAACAAGGTTCTTCCGTCCACGCGCCTGAACGACCGAATTTGGTTGATCGAGAATCGAAATACCGAAACCAGGAATCCAAAAAACATGAATTCATCGCCGAACCGAGGCGCCATGGAGCTTGGCAAGCAATCCAAGTACGAATCCACGTACAACCCGGAGAAGCTTTTCGCGATTCCGCGCACGATCAAGCGCGAGGAAATCGGCATCACGGGCCCGTTGCCGTTCTTCGGCGTCGACGTGTGGAACCACTACGAGCTCTCGTGGTTGACGCCGCGCGGCGTGCCGCGCGTCGCGATCGCGACGATCGTCGTGCCGTGCGCATCGCCGAACGTGATCGAGTCGAAATCGATGAAGCTGTATTTCAACACCTTCAACAACACGTCGTTCGAGACTCCGGCTGACGTCGAGCGCATCGCCGCGCAAGACCTGTCGCGCTGCGCGGGCGCGCCCGTTTCCGTCACGCTCGAGCCGCTGGAGCGCGCCGCCGCGCGCCACATCGGCACGCCGGCCGGCACGTCGATCGACGAGCAGGACATCGCGATCGACGCATTCGACGTGGACCGGCGGCTCCTCGCGACGCATGACGAACAGGTCCGCGAAACGCTCTATTCGAACCTGCTGAAATCGAACTGCCTCGTGACGGGACAGCCCGACTGGGGTACGGTCTCGATCGCCTACGAAGGCCGGCGCATCGATCGCGAGGCGCTGCTCAGGTACGTCGTGTCGTTTCGCAATCACGAGGAATTCCACGAGCAATGCGTCGAGCGGATTTTCAAGGACATTCAGCAACGATGCGCGCCCGCACGGCTGACCGTCGCGGCCCGCTACACGCGCCGCGGCGGCATCGACATCAACCCGGTTCGCAGCAGCGAGCCGCTGCACGACGTGCCGAATCCGCGCTTGATCCGACAATAGCCCGCCTCGCAGGCCGATCATGGAATACGCTTCTCATGAAATCGCAGACGTCATCGAGCCGTCGCTCGACAACGATGCGTTGCTCGTCCTGGTGCGCGTGTGCGATTCCGGCGCCACCTTCAAGATGTCGCCGCGCGAGCTGAACACGAAATCGTGGCTCGGCAAGTTCTCGCGCGAGGACGTCGCGCACATCGGCTTTCTCAACGCCGCCACTTACACGGACGGGCTCGTCCCGCTGTCGTACTTCCCTACGCGCAAGCATCGACTGACGCCCGCCGTCTTGCTGCTCGCGCTCGTCTATGTCGGCTTCCTGATGCTGTCGAACGTGACGGGCGCGCGCGTCATCGAGCTCAGGATCGATGGGCTGCCGCTTCTCGGCGCCGTCAGCTTCGGCATTCCGGCGGCGCTGATCGCGTTTCCGATGACCTACGCGTTCAGCACGATCATCACCGAGGTCTACGGATATCGCGTCAGCCGCCTGGTGATCTGGGGCGGGCTGGCGGTGAACCTGATGTTCATCATCGGCACCTGGCTGCTGTCGCTACCGCCCGCGTTGCCCAGCTGGGAGGCGCGAAACCCGACGCTCGCCGCCGCATACCCGGCGCTCGCGCTCGAATTCGCCCGAACGTTCGTCGCGTCGACCATCGCGTATTTCTGCGGCGAGTTCATCAACACGACGTTTCTCGCGAAACTCAAGATCGCGACGGCCGGCCGCCATCTGTGGGCGCGCATCGTGTCGAGCACCGGCGTCGCGATCGTGATCGACAGCACGCTGTTCTGCGCGATCCTCTTCTGGGGGCGGCTGCCGCGGGACGTCGTGCTGACGATGATCGGCATCCAGATAGCCTTCAAGCTGATCTACGAGCTCGTGCTGCTGCCCGTCGTCACGACCGTGTCGAAGCGCCTCAAGCGCGTGGATCAGATCGACTACTACGACTATCACACGAGCTTCAATCCATTCTCGTTCAAGGATTGATGAGGCGCGACTCGGTCACGACGCCGAGCACCGCAACGCCCCGGCCGAAAGCGTCGACCGTCTGCGCGTGCGGCGCGCCGACGCTTTTGAGCCGGACGGCCTCGCCGTCCTCGATCACGCGGCGCAGCGCCGGCTCGCCGCCGTCGATCGCGGCGACGACCATCTGAGCGTCGCGAAACGCGAGGCCCGGCTCCACGATCACGACCGACCCTTCGCGAAACCGCGGCGCCATCGACGGTTTCGTACGCGCCGCAAACGCGCCGGGGCCGCGCGGCGTATCGACCGTCACCCATCGCGTGTTGCGGGCGGCGTTGTCATGGCCGCGCGAGAAATCGAGCATCTCGTCCCATTCGAGAATCGGAATCGGGTAGACGCGCTCGCTATGCAGCAGATACCCGACGGTCGAAGCGAGCGCATCGGCGATCGCCAATACGGTGCTGATGCGCGGATCTTCGGTCGACATCGACAGCACGCGGCTCAAGGTCGCCGGCGAGATGCCGGTCTGACGCGCCTGCGGCGCGCGTCGATGCGGCGCAGAGACCCGCCTTCGCCCGGGCTTCGCCATGCCGCGCCCGGCGGATTCATGCGCGACACACGCGCCGTGCTCGCACTTGAGCGAATCCGAATTTCCACGATTCAGGATTCGATCGAACCACGCGTGCACGCTCCGACTGGCAACATCGTTCGCCAGCGCCGAGGAATTCGGATGCGCCGCGCCGCTGACGCGGCTACCAGCCGAATTTCAATTCCGCGCCCAGATAATCCGCGTTTCGACCGCCCGCGGCGCGGATCGCGTCGCCGATCTGAAAATGCACGATTTCGAGCGCCGCCGCCAGATTCGCCGTCACCGCCCAATCGGCGCGCAACTGCGTGTAGAAACCGGTCCACTTGCCGCCGCGCCCCGCCGTGCCCGGCACGGGCGACGCGCCCTGCGCATAGACCGCGTCCGCCGTCGTCGCGCGCCACTGAAGCCCGACCGCCGCGAGCAGCGTGAGCGCGTTGCTCGGCTTCAACGTGACCGACGGCTTCACGTGAATCAAATTCGTATAGCCGGTGTAGCCGGCGAGCGCGAAGTAGTAGCCGTTCGGGAACAGCGGATTGAACGTCTCGATGCGGCCGTCGTGCGGGTGCCGGTCGCCCGACGCGGCGTCGACCTGCAAGCCGACGCGCGGCGTCCAGCGCACGTTGGCGAACGTATAGCCCGCGAGCGAGCCCACCGCCCACGCGTCGATGCGCTGCGCGCCGACGTGCCCCGACTGGAGCATGCCTTCGACGTCCCAATCGACGTTGCGCTGCCTGCCCGCGTACCGGACATCGAACACGTCGCGATGCTCCGCACCCGAGCCGTCCAGAAACCGGGCCTGCGCCCGGTTGTACCGCGAGTAATAAGCGGACAGATCGCCGGGCCCCACGCCCTGACGTTCGATGCGCACGCCGCTGAACGTGAGATTGCGGTTCGACACGTCGTCGAATGCGTGATCGTCGCGATACTGGACGGGCTGCGTCGCATAGCCGATGAAGCGCCACGGGCCCTCTTCCCAGTCGGCCCAGATTCCGTCGAACGCCTGGCGCACGTTCGGGCCGTCGCGCACCGACACGAAGCGCTGCAAGTCGAACGCCATCTCCTGGCGGCCGATTCGCGCCTTGAAGACGCCGGGCCCGATCGCGCCGGCATAGGTCACGAACGCCTGGCGCAGATCCACGCGATTGCGATCGACGGAGCCGACGTCGTCCTTGCCGAACGTGCGCGCGTCCTCGAGCTGCACGAACACCTGCACGTGCCCGGCGATTCGCAGGTCGGCATGCACCTGTGCGCGCTGCAGCACGTAGGTGTCGTCGTGCGCGCGGCCGAGGCCGAACAGCGGCGCGTCGTTCATCTCGAGCCGCTCGCGCAGCACCGCGCCGAGCGACAGATACGTGTCGCTGCGGCCGAGCAGCGGCAGGTATTTCAGCGCATCGAGCGGCCTGCGCGGCACGCACGGGTCCGCGAGCGCCGACCAATCCTCCTGCCAGCGATTGAACAAGATCGCCGGACGCGCCTTCGTGCAGGATGATGCGTCCGGCGATGCGGGTGACGTGGGTGACGTGGGTGACGTGGGCGACGTGGGCGACGTGGGCGACGTGGGCGACGCTGGTGACGTGGGCGACGTCGGCGACGCTGGCGACGCTGGCGACGCGGGTGACATGGGCGACGCATCCGCCGCATGCGCGCGCACCGCCGCGAACAGCGACATCAGCGCCCAGCAACCGAGCGCGGAAACGCGGCGCATCGTCATTGCGCGTCGTGCACTTCCGCGATATAGCCGCCGGGGAACGCGAGCATCGCGGTGCGCCCGGCCTGCGTGCGATAGGGCTGCGCCAGAACCTTGACGCCCGCCGCCTGCGCGTTCTCGAGCGTCGCATCGAGGTCGGCGACCGCGTAGCCGGTCGTTTCGCGGCCGTACGGATACGGCAGCTTGCCGTCGGTCACGAACGCGGCGACGCGTCCGAAAGTCGATTCGATCACGATCTTGCGCACCTCGGCGCCCGGCCGGCCGATTGCGCCGCCGTCTTCGCGACGGTTGTCGGAGACGATCTTGCCGTGCGAAAACCGGACCCAGCTCTTGACGAAGCGATCCGCCTCGTACGGCGACAGATAGACGCGATTGTCCGGAACCGTCGCGAGCGGCGCGTAAGACGGCGCCTTCCGGTGCCAATACAGCTGCATCATCACGCCGCCCGGCCAGCGAACGACGGCGTCGCGGCCGATCGGGTCGTCGAACGAATCGACGACGATGTCCGCGCCGGCGGCCCGCGCGGCCTTCACCGCGTCGTCGAGATCCGTCACGAGATAGCCCGTGCGCTCGGCGCCGAACGGATAGGGAATCGGCGTCTTGAACCCGAATACCGACAGCATTCCCACCGGCGTCTGCACGTATTGCGACAGCGTTTCGCTCGGCGTCGGCGTGACGGTGAGCGTCACGCGCGGCGACGCCTTCCCGCCGAACGTCGCGACGAAGCTGTCGACGAACGCGTCCAGATCGGGAACCGCGACGTAGACATGCGTCGTGTCGTATTGCGGCCCGACGGCGACCGGCGGCGCCGATGCGATCGCGCGCGCGGATTCGGCGGCGGCGCCCGCATCCGCATCCGCGAAAGCGGCGGGCATCTGCGCGAAGCCGAACATCAGGGCGGCCAGCAAGGCCGAACGTATTCCCGAGCGTCGTATTTGCATGCTTGTTTCCCAAAGTGGTGAAGTCATCGACATGCCGCGCCGGCGCCTGCTGCGCGCCCGCGCGGCGTTTGGTCCGGCCAGCCGGCCCCGGGGACGAGTCCGCCGAGAATCGCGAGGCAATCGTCGAGGCGGCGGTGCACGCCTTCCAGGCCGAGCGTCGCCGCGCGCGCGGCCGCCGGTTCGATCGCGAGCGGGATGCCGTCGAGACGGCGGCAGATCTCGCCGGCGAAACGTATTTCGGCGGACTGCGCGCCGGGCGTGCGCGGCCGCTGCCGCGCGTTCGCGCGCGCGAAGAACAGCTGGACGGCCGAATGCGCTGGAATGTCCGCGTCGCTCCCGCCGACGCTTCGTCGCGCGACGCGACCAAGCGCGTCACCGGAATGCGACGAGACAGCGACGCGCGGCACGCGCGCCCGAGCGCGCTCACACCGCCCAGCACGAGCAGCCGAGCGCGCCCCAGAAGCTCTTCAGATCGTCGACCGGCAGCTTGCTGCTCCACGCGCTCGCATGCCGATGCGCATGAATGCCGCAACGGTTCGCGCACGCGCACGCCTGCGCCGCCTGCCGGACCACCTGCTGCAGCGACGCGCCGCCTTCCTTGTCGCCCCACGCCGCATAGCCGCCGAACACGCGGGCGGGCGACCAGTCCGGCATCGCGGGCGGCGGCGCGCCTTCGTCGATGTCGGCGAACGGCCCCGCGCCGTAGACGACCTTGCCGCCGACGACGGTCAAGAGCGACGTCGTATCCGCGATGTCGGATTCCGGGCATGCGAAGAAATCGCGGTCGGGCACGATCAGATCCGCGAGCTGCCCGACCTGAATCCGGCCCTTCTTGCCGACTTCGTTCGAGAACCACGTGACGTTCTCGGTCCACATCCGCAGCGCGGTTTCGCGATCGACGCAATTCGCGCGCGGATAAAGCTGCGCGCCGCCGACCGTCTTGCCGGTGACGAGCCAAGCGAGCGACACCCACGGGTTGTACGACGCGACGCGCGTCGCATCGGTGCCGGCCGACACGTTGACGCCCTTGTCGAGCATCCGCCTGACAGGCGGCGTCGCTTCCGCCGCGGCCTGGCCGTAGCGCTCGACGAAGTATTCGCCCTGGTACGCCATCCGGTGCTGAACCGCGATCCCGCCGCCCAGCGCGGCGATCCGGTCGATCGATTCGTCGGAAATCGTCTCCGCGTGATCGAAGAACCAGTTCAGCCCGTCGAGCGGAATGTCGCGGTTCACGCGCTCGAACACGTCGAGCGCGCGGCTGATCGTTTCGTCGTAGGTCGCATGCAAGCGCCACGGCCAGCGATTCTGCGCGAGCACGCGCACGACCGCTTCGAGCTCGCCTTCCATGTCGGGCGAAAGATCGGGGCGCGGCTCGCGGAAATCCTCGAAGTCCGCCGCCGAGAACACCAGCATCTCGCCCGCGCCGTTGTGGCGAAAATAGTCGGTGCCGTCGTGGTATTTCGATGTCGCGGTCCAGTTCAGGAAGTCCTGCTTCTCTTCCTTCGGCTTCTGCGTGAACAGGTTGTACGCGAGCCGGATCGTCAGTTGATCGTCCTTCGCCAACTGCTCGATCACCGCGTAATCGTCCGGATAGTTCTGGAAGCCGCCGCCGGCGTCGATCGCGCCCGTCACGCCGAGCCGGTTCAGCTCGCGCATGAAGTGCCGCGTCGAATTCAGTTGATATTCGAACGGCAGCTTCGGCCCCTTCGCGAGCGTCGCGTAGAGAATCGCCGCATTCGGCCGCGCGAGCAGCAGCCCGGTCGGATTGCCCGCCGCGTCGCGCGCGATCCGGCCGCCCGGCGGCTCCGGCGTGTCCTTCGTATAGCCGACCGCGCGCAGCGCCGCGCCGTTGAGCAGCGCGCGATCGTACAGATGCAGGATGAAGACCGGCGTATCGGGCGCGACGGCGTTCAGCTCGTCGATCGTCGGCAAACGCTTCTCGGCGAACTGATGCTCGGTGAAGCCGCCGACCACGCGCACCCATTGCGGCGCGGGCGTGACGGCCACCTGGCGGCGCAGCATCGCCATCGCGTCGGCGAGGCTGCGCACGCCGTCCCAGCGCAACTCCATGTTGAAGTTCAGGCCGCCGCGAATGATGTGCAGATGGTTGTCGATCAGGCCCGGCAACACGCCCTTGCCTTGCAGGTCGACGATCCGCGTGTTCGCGCCCGCCGACGCGAGCAGTTCGTCGCCGCCGACGGCGACGAACCGGCCGCTCTTGATCGCGACCGCGCTCGCGGCCGGATTCGAACGGTCGAGCGTCGTGAAGCGACCGCGGTGCAGGATCAGATCGGGGGTGGCGTGTGCGGCGTGGTCAGCCATGGCGTTGCTCTCCGGATGACGAATCGGGGTGACGGGCGGCCGCGACCTGCGCCGGCGCGTCCGGCGCCTTCGGGCAAGTCGGCAATTGGCCGAACATGTGCGGCTTGACCTGGTGCTGATACCAGGAAGTCGACGTCTCGGCGTTGCTCAGCAGCCGCTTGACGAGCGGCGGCACCTGCTCGCCCGCGAGGATGCCGAGCAGGCCGACGAGTGCGATCACGGGCGGCGCCGGCGAGCGCACGTTGGAGACGCCGTAGATGATGCCCACGAGCAGCCCCATGGCGAGCGACAAGACATAAGCTTTCATGATGGGTAGTCCGGATGTAGTGGTCGTGTGCGTCGTCGGAACGTCGAGCTGGCGCGCGAGCGGTGAACCTGCGATCCGTTCGCGGGCGTCTCGATCGGTCGCGGCTGACTATCGCATTTGCGGGCGCTCGCGTATTGAACGTTTGTCGCCAGTTTTGAACGATAGCGACGCGACGCGTTCGCACGCGCACGCGACATCGAATGGCGCGAAGCGGCGATGCGGCGATGCGGCGATGCGGCGATGCGGCGATGCGGCGATGCGGCGGCATCATCGTCGACGGCGAGCAGTTCGCACGCAAGCCGACGCGCAACGTTCACCGGACTCCTCGCCAAGTTTGCGCACTATTGTTCAAGACGGCCGGACATCCACGCTCTAGCATCCATCCCGCAGCAGATCGTTCGAGTCGGCGCGCCCGCGTTTCGACTCGGCCGCCCGGCCTGAACGCGGCGCGCGGCGTCGGCGGCGTGCCGCGTTCGCATTCGATCCAGAAACGATGTGCGCGATCGCAGCGATCACAGCGATCGCCGCGCATCGAATGTCTTTGTTCACTCCCGCCCTGAACGGCGTCACCCCGGAGATTGTCATGTCCGACCCGAAGCTCGAAGTCCTCACTCCGCACAACTGCCAGATGATCTTCATCGATCAGCAGCCGCAAATGGCGTTCGGCGTTCAGTCGATCGATCGCCAGACGTTGAAGAACAACGTCGTCGGCCTCGCGAAGGCCGCGAAGATCTTCAACATCCCGACGACGATCACGACGGTCGAATCGGAATCGTTCTCCGGCTTCACGTACCCGGAGCTGCTCGACGTGTTCCCCGATCACAAGCTGCTCGAGCGCTCGTCGATGAACTCGTGGGACGACCGGAAAGTGCGCGACGCGCTGAAGGCGAACGGCCGCAAGAAAGTCGTCGTGTCCGGACTGTGGACCGAAGTCTGCAACCTGACGTTCGCGCTGTGCGCGATGGCCGAGGGCGGCTACGAGATCTACATGGTCGCCGACGCGTCGGGCGGCACCAGCAAGGAAGCGCACGACTACGCGATGCAGCGGATGATCCAGGCGGGCGTCGTGCCGGTCACGTGGCAGCAGGTGCTGCTCGAATGGCAGCGCGACTGGGCGCACCGCGAGACGTACGACGCCGTGATGACGCTCGTGAAGGAGCATTCGGGCGCTTACGGCATGGGCGTCGATTACGCATACACGATGGTCCACAAGGCTGCGCAGCGCACCGCGAGCGCGCACGAAGTGCTGGCGCCCGTTCCGGCTCGCTGAACCGGATCGGCCGGCGCGCCCGCCATGCGAGCGGACGCGCCGGCCGAATCCGATTGCCGATCGCCGATTGTCGATTGCCGATTGCCGATTGCCGATTGTCGATTGTCGATTGTCGATTGCCGATTGTCGATTGCCGATTTCGCTCGTTTCTCCGCAATCCGGCCGCGAGCAAGCGCGCGGCCGCTTCATGCATGCCGGCGCACGACGCTTCCGATCAACGCGTGCGCGATGGCTCGCGGCCCGATTCGAGCCGCCGCATTTGAGCAGCTCCATTCGAGCGGCCTCATTCAAGCGGCCCAATTCGATCGGCCCCATTCAAGCGACCGGAAAGATCGGCACGCCAGTCGATAGCCGCCACACGCCGGCGATCCGTCGCGCCGCAACCAGCTCGTCCCGGACACGGTCGCCCCGGCCATCGCCGACGCCCGACGCGCAAGCCCGGGCGCGATCCGTCAGCGGTCGAGCGCCTGCGGCATGCGTTCGGCGAGAAACGCGATGAACGTCTGCACCTTTCGCGAATGTCGCCGATTCGGCAGATACGCCCCATAGACTTGCGCGTCGCCGCCCGGCGGCGTCATGCGCCACGCCTCGAACAGCGGCAGCACGCGGCCCGCGACGACGTCGTCGTGCACGCGCCAGGTCGGCGCGAGCGCGACGCCCTGCCCGTCGAGCACGCCTTCACGCAGGATGTCGAGACTGTTCGCGGTCAGCCTGCCGCGAACCTCGACCTTCTCCGCCCCGCCATCGCGGCTGAACGTCCAGCTCTGCCGCCCTTGCCGATACGGAAAACGCAGACACCGGTGCGACGCGAGATCGCCCGGCGCGGCGGGCACGCCCATCTCGTCGAGACAACCGTGGCTCGCGACGACGATGCGCCGATTCTCCGTCAGCTTGCGCGCGACGACCGGCAAGACGCCGCATCAATGGCTGATCGAACGGCGCATCGACACCGCGAAGCATCTGCTCGCGCATGGCGACTGGCCCCTTGCGCGCATCGCGGCGCATTGCGGCTTTTCGAGCCAGAGCCATTTCAAGCAGGCGTTCGCGAAAATCGTCGGCGCGCCGCCCGGCGGATGGCGGCGGCGCGCACGCGCATGATCACGCGCGCGCCGCGCCTGGCCGGCGCGCTTCGACGAAACCCCGCTATTTCCGGTTCACACGACGCCACGCGGCGGGCGGCGTGCCAATCATGCTGGTGAAGACGCGCGTCAGATGCGCCTGATCCGAGAAGCCGCACTGGTGCGCGATGTCGGCGATCGGTTCGGAGTTCGAAAGCAGGCAGTGCTTCACGCGTTCGATCTTGTGCTCGAGCAGCCACCGGTGCGGCGTCGTGCCGACCGTTTGCCGAAACGCCTTGATGAAGTAGCTGCGCGACAAGCCGCACGCCGACGCGACCTGCGAGATCGGCACCTCGCCGGCGGCGTTCTCCTCGAGGATCGCCTTCGCGCGCTCCAGTTGCCAGTTCGCCAGCCCGCCCTTCGCGGGCGCGTTCGGCGCGGCCACGCCATATGTCTGCACGATGTGGATCTGCATCGCGCGCGCCACATGACCGGCGAGCAGCGGGCTGCGCGGCGAAGCGCCGGACGCCGCCGTCAGCAGCGCCCCGACGAGACACTGCAGCACCGCGTCGTGGCTGTCGTCCGGACATGCGAGCTCGCGAACGCCGCCCATTTGCATGTCGGCCGTCAGCTCGGCCAGCGTGCGCCGCGGCGGCACGTGGAACAGCATGTCGAACGGCCTTTGCAGATCGGCGCGAAACGGCTCGCCCTCCTGTCGGATTCGCAAGGCGATGCGCGCATCCCGACCCGGCGCGTCGTCGGCGCCCGGCGTCGCGCATGGCGTGCGCGCCGGCAGCGCCACGCCGATCAAGCAGCAATCGGCGGGCGGCAGGAACTCGACGACGCCGAAACCGCACTCCGCATGCCGCACGCGCGTCAGCACGACGGGCGCGTGTGCGTCGGCGCGCGTCTCGATCGTCTCGATCGCCGCGCCGCGAAACGCCTCGTGCGGCTCCATCGGGGCAAGATCAGTGCTGCTCATCGTCAGGCTCGGCAGTGTGCTCGCTTCGGTATCGGCAGATCGCCCCATGGCGGCTACTCCTTCGATCGGGTTAAGGATAATGGCCGATTGCATCCTTCGATAGAACAAAGGTGTCTTTTTTACAGAAACGTCGACGACGCTCGGTCCTCACCAGTTGTCATTCGCGCGCCATGCGCGCATCATCTTCGCACTTCGCGCCGCCGCCTCGCGCCGGCGGCCGTCGGGAGAAACGTCCCGCGATCTATACTTGAACAATCCGTCAGGACGGCAGGTGTCAGGCCGAGGCAACGCTTGCGCAAGCGCAGATCCGATGCCTCGCGCTCCTGGCGACGCGCACTCTTCGATGAATCACCTCCGAAATCTACTGGGGCATCTGAAGCATACCGACGACTTCGCCGCGTACCGGTTGCCGCACGACCTGGTCGAACGCGCGTCCCGCTACGGCTGCGTCGTCGAAGTCGATGCCGGCGCGACGCTGTGCGCGAGCGGCACGCGCAGCGACTATCTGTACATCGTGCTCGACGGCACGACCCGATGCGCGCCGCCCGCGCATCCGGCCACGCCGTGCGGCGTCGATCACGGCCCCGGCACCTTCACCGGCGAGCTCGACCTGCTGAACGACATCGCCTGCGAAACCACGGTGGTCGCGTCGTCCGCTTGCCGCCTCGTGCGAATCCATCGCGCCACGCTTGGGGTTCTGCTGGAGCGCGAGCCGGATCTGCGCGACTTGCTCGTGCGTCTTTTCCTGCTTCGCCGCATCGGCCTGCTCGCCTCCGGGCCTTCCGCCGCACCTGCCGCACGCGGCGCCCCGCGCGCCGGCCATCGCGATCCCGGGCGCGATCCCGGGCGCGACTTCGATGTGGCGATCGTCGGCAGCGGGCCGAGCGGCATGATCGCCGCCGCGCACGCCGCATCGAGGCGCCTGAACACGATCGTCGTCGAAGGTCGCCTGCCGTTCGGGATCGACGACGAATTCGCACGGGCCGACACGGCCGAGCTTCAGCGATTCGGTCCACGCCTGACGATCGGCAGCCGCACCGTGCGCCTCGACTGCGACGCCTACCCGTTCGGCCTCGTCGCCCGCGACGGCGAACGCATCGGCGCGCACGCGCTCGTCATCGCATCGTCGCTGCGCCCCGAGTACGACCCGCGGCTCGCGCGCGTCACGCTGCGCGCGAACACCGAATGGCTCGGCGGCGCCGTCGACGTGGACGACCGCGGATTCGTCCGCACCGGCCGCGCGGCGTCCGGCACGACCTTCGCCGCCGCATTCGAAACTTCGCAGCCGGGCATGTTCGCGATCGGCGAGGTGCGCGCCGGCCCGCGGCGCTCGGCCGTCGCCAACCTGTCGGAAGGCGCGGTCGCCGTCGAGGCAGTTCGCCGCTTCATCCGCGCGTACCCGGCCTGAGCCCGATCCGCTTCGGGCCTCGCGGCGGCTCGCGCAGCCGCTCACAACGCCTTCTCCATCGCCTTTTCTTCGTCGACGAGCAGCGCCGCCCCGATCAGCACCGGCGGCAACGCAAACGCCCATGCGCCGCCGATCAGATAAAGTCCCGCCGCCGCGCCGCATCCGAGTGCGAACGTCGCGACGGTCCACGCCATGTTCGCGAGCCGCGACGGCCCGCCTGCGCGCGGCACGTCGTCGCCGGCGAGGCGGTTCGACAGATGCAGCATCAGTTGCGTGACGGTGCCCGTCATCAGCGTCGTCGGCAACGCGTCCGGCAGATGCAGCCGATGCACCGCGTTCTGGATCGCCATCGCCATCACGAGGATCATTCCGGTCATGATCGCCGGCCACGCATCGCCGTCCGTGAAAGGACCGAGGCGGATCGCAAGCGCCGCGCCGATCGCGAGCAGCAGCCATTGTGCACCCAGCAGGATCTTCAGCGCCGGCGCGCGCGCACGCATCATCGAGCGCCGCGCGACGCCCGCCGCAAGCACGACGAGACAGAAGACAGGCAGCGCCAACAGCTTTGCGACGGCGCCCGTGCTGCCGGAGACGAGCGTCGCGCCGAGCGTGACGAAGTTGCCCGTCACGTGCGCGGTGAAGAGGCCCTGCAGCGCGAGAAAGCCGGCCGTATCGACGAAGCCGCCGTTGAACGTGAGCAGCGATGGAAGGTTCAGTTTCATTGCATCGGGTTCCTGAAGAAAGCAACGGATGCCGGCCGGCAGGCGATCCGCGCGAAATCGCTGCGCGCTTTAATCGCCGCGAACGGCCCGCGGCCGAACCGCGCGCGCGGGATGGCCCGCGCCGCGGCCGTCCGCGCACGGGCCGCCCCTGCGCGACGTCGTCACGCCCATTCCGCGGTGACTTCGATCGGCCGCAAATCGAACAGCAAGACCTCCGCCTGCCTGCCGTTCTCGATTTGCAGCGCCTGCTCGTCGCGAATCCGCGCGCCGTCGCCCTCTTGCAGCGCGACGCCGTTCACCGTCACCGATCCGCGCGCGACGTGCACGTACGCGAAACGCTGCGGCGGCAGCACGAACCGCTCGCTCGCATCGCCGTCGAACAGGCCCGCGTACACCCGCGCGTCCTGGCGAATTTTCAGCGAGCCGTCCTGCCCTTCCGGCGACACGATGAGGCGCAGCTTCCCGCGCTTGTCGCCGTCGCTCACGCTCGTCTGCTGGTAGCGCGGCTCGACGCCGCGCACCGCCGGCCCGATCCAGATCTGCAGGAAATGCACGGGCTGCGCCGACGAATGGTTGAATTCGCTGTGCGCGATGCCCTTGCCCGCGCTCATCAGCTGCACGTCGCCCGGCACGATCACGGAGCCCGTGCCCATCGTGTCGCGATGTTCGAGCGCGCCTTCGAGCACGTACGACAGGATTTCCATGTCGCGGTGCGGATGCATGCCGAAGCCGCGGCCGGGCGCGACGCGATCGTCGTTGATCACGAGCAGGTCCGAGAACCCGACTTGCGCCGGATCGTAGTATTCGGCGAACGAGAACGTATGGCGCGAGCTGAGCCAGCCGTGCTCGGCGCGGCCGCGTTGATGTGCTGCCCTGACTTCAATCATGATGACCTCCGTTTCATCGCGGGCGCTGCGGGTTGCGCGCCTCGTCGATCGATGCCTGCAGCTTACGTCAACTATTTTGATACATATATAAACAGAGAGATAATTACTGTCTCATATTGGTGGACAATCATGCAATTCGACGACCTCCGGATATTCGTCGCGACAGTCGAAGCGGGAAGCTTCACGGGCGCGGCCGACAAGCTCCTGCTGTCCAAGCAGTTCGTCAGCCGGCGCGTGATGGCGCTCGAGGCGTCGCTCGGCGTCCGGCTGCTCGTGCGCAACACGCGCAAGCTCGCGGTGACGGAGCTCGGCCAGGAGTTCCATGCGCGCGCGACGCGCATCCTCGCCGAGATCGCGGAAACGGAAGAAGCGATGTCCGCGCGCCGCGGCGACCTGCGCGGAACGCTGAAGATCAGCGCGCCGATGTCGTTCGGCATCACGCGCTTGTCGCCGCTGATCGCCGAGTTCCTCGTCCAGCACCCGGCCGTGCGGCTGCACGTCGAGCTGAGCGACCGCCACGTCGACCTGATCGGCGAAGGATTCGATCTCGCGCTGCGCATCGGCGCGCTGCCCGATTCGACGCTGATCGCACGCCGTCTCGGCGCGCTGCGGATGGTCGCGTGCTGCAGTCCGGCCTATCGGCGCAAGCGAGGCGCGCCGGCGACGCCCGCCGATCTGCACGCGCACGTCTGCCTGCTGTACGGCCAGGAAGGCCGAACCGGCTGGGAGTTCGCGATCGACGGCGCGCGCCGCACATTCGAAGTGCAAGGCGCGCTGCTCGCGAACAACGGCGACGTGATCCGCGACGCGGCTGTCGCGGGGCTCGGCATCGCGCTGCTGCCGCACTTCATCGTCGAGCCCGCGCTGGACGCGGGCCAGCTCGTGGCGGTGCTCGAGCCGTTCGCGCAGGCGCCGCTGCCCGTCAACGCCGTGTATCCGCAGCATCGGCAAGACATGTCGGCCTGCCGGGTGTTTCTCGGATTCATCGAGGAGCGGCTGCGCGAGCGCTTTTCCCGGTGAGCGGCGGCGACTCGGGCGGTTGGGCGGTTGGGTGGTTGGGTGGTTGGGTGGTTGGGTGGTTGGGCCGTTGGGCCGTTGGGCCGTTGGGCCGTTGGGCCGTTGGGCCGTTGGGCAGTCGGGCAGTCGGGCAGTCGGGCAGTCGGGCAGTCGGGCAGTCGGGCAGTCGGGCAGTCGGGCAGTCGGGCAATCAAGCAGTCAAGCGGTCGGGCGGTTGATTGGGAAGCCGGGCCATTCGGCCGTTGTGTGGCGCTTCCCCGCCTCCCGATTCCATCGCATCGACCGAGATGTCCGGGACGACACGGGAAGGTCATGCTCCGCGCCGCTCCCACCATTCCCGCCACCGGCGCGCTTCGTGAATGCGGCCCGAGCGTGCGCTCTCGACCATCAGGCATCGCGCAACGAATCTGCCGATAGTTTCGCTCTGCTGCTGAACGAGCGGCGCGAAGCGGCCTCCATCGCCCAAGCGACGGGCATGTTCGCGCGCTGACCGCGCCGCATCGAGAATCGAGAATCGAGACGAACGCGTCCCCGCATGCGGTTTCAGATCATCGAAACCATCCGACCAAGCCCGCCGACGAATCCCGGGACCAGCGTCGGCGCGGCGGCGCTCGACCGCAGCCAGCACGGCGAGCGCCCGACAAAGCCCTGAAACCCAGGCATTTCGGGCGCTCGTCGCATCGCCGGAATCACGCCCCGCGCGTCTTCTCCTGCAACGCGCGAATCCGCATCACGGCCGCGGTGTCGTGCACCGCCGATTCGTACAGCTGCGCGAGATCGTGCTTGAGCGCGGCGCGCGAACCGCCGTCGAGATACACCATGTGTCCCGACGGATAGAACCGCGCAGACAGGTTCCGCCGCACCGTCGCATCCTCGAGCGGCATCTGCTGAAGATCGAGCACCGTCTGATAGAACGGCGTGACGAAATCGTAGAAGCCGTTCGCCGACAGCACCTTCAGATCGACGTTCAGCGCCATCGTCGCCGCGAGATCGCCCGCCGTGTAGAGGATCACGTTGCCCTTCGCGTCGACGCCCTGCTGCGCGCCCGTCGGATCGATGTGGCCGAAGTCCCAGAACTTGAACGCCTGATCGTTCAGGTCGGCGAACGACGAGTTCGACGTGTACTTCAGCTGCTCGTTCAGATACGAGTTCCACATCGCCGTGTAGACGCCCGACACGGCCGTCATCGTCGGATCGTTGCCGCCCGAGTTCGGATCGATCTTGCCCGCGATCCCCGATTCGATCCCCGTCACGCGGCCGTCGTATGCGCCGAGCGCGAGGCCGCTCGCCTTCAGGAGCGTCGTCAGGAAGAGCGCGTTGCCGCGCGTGTCGTAGCTCGCGACGTCGAGGCTCCACGACAGGAGCGTCGTCGTGTCGATGCCGGTGTAGCCGGACAGCTTCTTGACCACCGCCTCGTCGGGCTGCGGGAACTTGCGCAGCGCGTCGAGATAGCCGGTGCGCGCGAACTGCGCGACCTCCTCGACGAACGCGCCGAGATCGGCCGGCGCCGGCGCGACGCCGAGCCGCTTGTGATACCACGCGTCGGCCGCGGCGGTCGGCAGCGCGCCCACCGGATTGCCCGCCTGCTTGTAGTCGAGGATCGACGATTGCAGCGTGATCCCGTTCAGGTCGACGCCGTCCTCGTGCAGCTTGTAGGCGAGCACGCAGCTGCGCGCGGTGCCGTACGATTCGCCGAACAGGAATTTCGGCGAATTCCAGCGGTTGTTCTTCGTCAGAAAGCGCTTGATGAACTGCTTGATCGAGTTCGCGTCCTGGTCGACGCCCCAGAAATCGCGGTTCTTGTGCGGCGCGACCGCCGCCGAGTAGCCGGTGCCGACCGGATTGATGAACACGAGGTCGCTCTTGTCGATCAGGCTGTCCGGATTGTCCTCCATCCGGTACGGCGCGGGCGGCGTGAAGCTCGGCATCGACGTCCTGATCCGCCGCGGCGCGAACGAGCCGAGCAGCACGAACACCGCCGACGAGCCCGGCCCGCCGTTGTAGAAGAACGTGACCGGCCGCGTTTGCTCCTGCTGGCCGTCCTGCGTGAACGCGACGTAGAAGATCTTCGCGTTCGGCTGCGAACTGCTCGCGTCGACGGTCACGAGATGGCCCGCCGTCGCCGTGTACGCGATCGTGCGGCCGTCGATCTGGATCGTGTGATGCGTGATCGCGGCGGCCTCGGTCGTGTCCGTCACCGAATCGTCGGGGCCATTGCCGTACGCGACCGGATCGAAGAACGGCTGGTCGCCGTCGCGCTTCGGCGCCGCGACGATCGGCGGCGGCGCGTGAACCGAAGCGGAAGCGCCATGATGGAGCGGCTGCGTGCCGCCCGAAGAAGTCGAATCGATGCTCATCGTGCTGCTCCTTCTGGTTCTATTGGAGGGTGCATGAACGAATCGTCAATCGTGCCAAACCGTTTGCCGCCGATCGCGGCCGCGCGCGCATCGCGAACGGCCGGTCACGTCGAGCCGGCCCCGGGGCCGGCTTCGCGCAATGCGCGGCCGCCGCCTTTGCCGTCGCCGCCTCGCCGCAACGGCGAAGCGGCGAAGCACAGCCGTGATGCCGGAATGCCGTGATGCCGGAATGCCGGCGTCACCGCACGGCGAGCCGGAAAGCCCCGACATCGCCGCCGCGTCGGCCGTGCGACATCGCGGCCCGCCGCGTCGTCGCCGCGGCGACGAACGGCCCGCCGGCATGATCGATGCGCCGCGCGCCGACGCCGCCGGAGCGCCGCGACCGGAACCGCCTCTACCGATCCCGCGCCGCCAATCTCGAATGGCGCCGCGCGCGCGTCAAGCGCCGCGACGCCGCAGCCTGCGAACCGCCGCGCCGGATGCGGCGGCGCGGCGGCCCGCGACGCACCGCCAGCCGTCGCATCGGCCCGCGATCACCCCGTGGCGCCGCTCTTGAGCGCCGCCACGACCTTCGCGCCGTCCGGGCTGCCGAGCCCCGTGCATGCGTCCCAGCCGGGCGTCGCCGCGTACGCGCCGTTGTCGCCGACCGTGACGTCGCGCAGCGCGCCCGCGTTCCGGTACAGCTTCGGGTTGATCCAGCCCGCGGAACTGCCCACCGCCGCGTTGATCCGCGCGACGAGCGCGGCCCAGAGCGGCGCGACGGCGCTCGTGCCGCCCATCACCGCCGACGTGCCGCCGACGAGCACCTCGTAGCCCGTCGCAGGCGACGCGTCGCCCGCGACGTCGGGCACGCCGCGCTTCGCGAGCGGCGACGCGGCGCCGCCCCGCGCGAGCGTCGCGCTCAGCCCCTTCTGCCAGTCCGGCAAATCGAACACGTCGCTCACGCCGCCGCCCGTCGAACCGCCGCCCGCCGCGTCGTCGTTCCATACGACCTCGCTGCGGATGCCCTGCCCCGGCAGCGCATCGAGCCGCGTGCCGCCGCACGCGAGCACGTACGGGCTCGACGCCGGAAAGTCGACGTGGTTCGCGCCGTCCTGCACGCCGTCGGCCGAGCCGGCGTCGCCGGACGCCGCGCACACGGTCACGCCGAGCGCCGCGGCCGACTGCAGCACGCGGTTGAACGCCTGCAGCGATTGCGACGTCCACGCGGCCTCCGGGCCGCCCCAACTGATCGACACGACCGACGGCCGGTTCGTCGTGTCGTGCACCGCCTGGTTGACCGCCTGAATGAAGCCCGCGTCGCTGTTCTGCGCGAAATAGACGGCGAGCGTCGCGCCGGGCGCGATCGCGCCCGCGACCTCGAGATCGAGCGCGACTTCGCCGTCCGGCCCGCTCGGGTCGCCCGTCGGCGCATTGCGGCCGGCGCCGACGTTCACATCGACGAGCTTCGGCTGCCGAGCGAGCCCGAGGCCGCTGAAATACTGCTGGATCTCGGCCGGCCGATACCCGCCGCCGAGCTCGACGATCGCGATGCACTCGCCCGCGCCGTCGCCGGGCGGAAAACCATAAAGGGATGCGAGCTGCGGCGGCGTGTAGGTGACGGCCGCGCCGCCGCGCGCCGGCTGGAAGGTCGGCCGCAGCCGGAAATGCGGCCGGGCCTGCGGACGGTTGTCGAGCCCGAGCACCGCGGTGACGACGTCGTGCAACTCGTCAGGCAGCGCGATATCGCCCGTGCGGCCGCGATACTGGCCGATCGTCCGGTGCTCGAAGCGCTGCAGTTTCACGCCGAACGCCGCCTCGAACTGCGCGATCGTGCCCGACAGCACGACGAGGCTCTCGACCGGATCGACGCGCGCGACCGTCAGGCCGTGCTGCTTCGCGAACGCCTCGACTTTGCCGACATCGTCGGGGTGCGCGCAGAAACGCTGCGCGAACGCTTCGCGCGAAACCGGCTTCGCGTCGGGATCGCCGCTCGCGAGGCCTTGCAACAGCGAATCGAGGTGCTGCTCTTCCTGCCGCCGCAACATCACCACCACACGGATCGTCTCGGCCGGATCGCACGGACCGATGCACGTGGATTCGGCGACGATCGGCGGTTCGTTGCCGGCGTGAAGATGCCTTGCCATATTCGAGTCCTCCAGAAGCCGTGATAACGGGTTGCCAGGATTCGGACACGGTCGCGCGATCGCAGTTCCGGGCGGTATGTCGGACGGCGCACACACGCCGTCGACAGGACCGTGCGACAGTACGGCAGAGCAAGTGTAAAGCACGCGCGGCGATCCTGTATCGGCCTCTCGAGCGTTCGCGAAGGCGTGCGCCGGCGCATTCGC
This sequence comes from Burkholderia sp. MSMB1498, assembly GCF_001526245.1. Lineage (NCBI taxonomy): Bacteria > Pseudomonadati > Pseudomonadota > Betaproteobacteria > Burkholderiales > Burkholderiaceae > Burkholderia > Burkholderia sp. MSMB1498. The sequence goes on along the minus strand of NZ_LOYJ01000067.1, from coordinate 229,981 downwards.
GAAGTTCGGCGCGGCGCGGCGTGCGTGTGCGTGTGCGTGTGTGCGTGCGGCGCGCGCGTGTGGCGCAACGCGCGCGCGGCGCGCGGATGCCGGCATTTCGCGGTTAGTTGCTTCGCACGCGCGGGCGGCTTCGCGCGTCGCCGCCGGAGCCGATGCCGGCGCTCGCGCGCGGCAGGTCAGTCGATCGACAGTCGCAGCGCAAAACCGAGCAGCACGGCCGAAAACGTCCAGCGCTGCGCGGTCTGCGCAAGCGGATGCGCGCGCAACCATCCCGCGATGCGCGCCGCGCCGGCGACGCACGCGAGATCGAAGCACAGGCCCGCGAGCACGAGCACGGCACCGAGCGTCGCCATTTGCACGATCACCGGCGCGCCGCCCCGTTGGACGAACTGCGGCAGCAGCACCGAGCAGAACAGCAGCGCCTTCGGATTCAGCAGGTTGGTGAGCAGGCTTTTGACGAACGTATGGCGCAGCCGCGCGGCGGGCTCGGCCGCGCCGTCGTCGGACAGCGCGAACGCCGGCGAGCGGAAGATCTGCACCGCGACGTACGCGAGGTACAGCGCGCCGCCGTAGCGCACGGTCTCGTAGAGCCACGGCGCGCTCTTGAGGAGCGCGGCGACGCCGCACGCGGACAGCGTCACGTGCACGGCGCGCGCGAGCCCGAGCCCCGCGGCGGCGGCCGCGCCGTGCCGCGCGCCGCGGCCGATGCCCGTTTGCAGCACGAACGCCATGTCCGGCCCGGGCACCGCGTAGACGGCGACGACGGCGGCGATGTAGACGAGCAGCAAATGAGCGGAAAACATGGTCAAGCCCGGATTCGGAAAGGGTTCCATGTTGCCCCTGCTCAACGAGGGTTATTTGGCTAATTTAGCCTTCAAGCACGACGGAATTATTGGAATACACTACTAGAAACCGATTTTTTAGAGCATCCCCACACCATGATCGATCTCGACAAAACCGACCGCGCCATCCTCGCCGCAGTGCAGCTCGACGGACGCATTCCGGTCGCCCGCCTCGCCGACTCGGTGGGGCTGAGCGAAACGCCGTGCGCGCGCCGCCTGAAGCGCCTCGAAAGCGACGGCTACATCGAGCGCTATCGCGCGCAGATCTCGCGCAACGCGCTCGGCTTCGGCGTCATCGCGTTCGTGCTGCTGCGCTGCGCGGTTCACGATCGCGGCGTCGCCAACCGCTTCGAGCGCGAGGTGCTCGGCATTCCGCGCATCCTGTCGTGCCACAACGTGTCGGGCTCCGCCGACTATCTGCTGCAAGTCGTCGCGCACGATCTCGACGATTACGGGACGTTCCTGCGCGAGACGCTGCGCGTGCTGCCGGGCGTCACGTCGATCGAGTCGGCGCTGTCGCTGCGCGAGGTGAAGCGCGAGGCCGAACTGCCGATTCCATGAGCGCCGGCGAAGCGCGCGGCCACCGCCGGGCGCGGCACGGCGCCAACGCGCGCGGCCGAGCGGCGCGCATGCCGGCTATGACGCCGCGGGCGCGGCATCCACTATCATGCGTATTCCCCGAAACGCCGCCGAACCCGCCCCAATGAACGAAGCCGCCCCGATCCGCCTCGAACGATTCGTCGCCCGCCCGCCTGCGCAAGTCTGGGCGGCGCTCACCGAGCCTGCGGCGCTCGCGCGCTGGTGGGCGGCGGGCGACGTGAGCCCCGCGCACGGCCACCGGTTCACGCTCGACATGGGCCCGTGGGGCAAGCAGCCATGCGAAGTGACCACGGTCGAGCCGGAGCGCCGGTTCGCGATCCTGTTCGCGCAGGGCACGCTCGACACGACGATCACCTGGCGGCTCGCGCCCGAGGACGGCGGCACGCGCGTGTTCTTCGAGCATGCGGGCTTCGATCTGGACGCGCCGCAGGCGCGGATCGCGTACGAAGGCATGGCGCGCGGCTGGCCGTCCGTGCTCGCGCGGATCGAACAGGCGATCGGAGGCTGACCTCGCGCCGCCCTGCGTCCGCCCGTCGCGCCGCCGGAGAATCGCGCCCCCTTTGAGCGCTGTCATCAAACTGCCTGATCGCGGGCGCTAGGATCGAACGGTCAGTCATATCAAGGGCCGTCATGAACCACCCTCTGTCCGCCGCGACCAGCGAAGAGCTCGGCCGCACCCGGCATCTGGGCATCGCGCTTCTCGTCACCCTCGTCGCGGCCGGCGCCGCCTACGTGCTCGTCCACCTGTTCGCGGATCTCGCGCCCGTCGGCGAGCACACGGCTCTCCCCTACCTGCTGCTCGGCGTCGCGCTCGCGATCGCGCTCGGCTTCGAATTCGTCAACGGCTTTCACGACACCGCGAACGCGGTTGCGACCGTCATCTACACGCATTCGCTGACGCCGAACGTCGCCGTCATCTGGTCGGGCATCTGGAATTTTCTCGGCGTGATGGCGTCGACTGGCGCAGTCGCGTTCGGCATCCTGCAGTTGCTGCCCGTCGAACTGATCCTGCAAGTCGGCCACGGCGCGGGCTTCGCGATGGTGTTCGCGCTGCTGATCGCGGCGATCGCGTGGAATCTCGCAACCTGGTATTTCGGCCTGCCTTCGTCGAGCTCGCACACGCTGATCGGCTCGATCATCGGCGTCGGACTCGCGAACCAGTTGATGCACGGCTCGTCCGGCACGAGCGGCGTCGACTGGGCGCAGGCGGCGGGCGTCGGCAAATCGCTGCTGTTCTCGCCGATCGTCGGCTTCCTGTGCGCGGGCCTGCTGCTCGCCGTGCTGAAGGCGCTCGTGCGCGTGCCCGCGCTCTATCGCGAGCCGCGGACGAACGAGCCGCCGCCGCTCTGGGTTCGCGGCCTGCTGATCCTGACCTGCACGGGCGTGTCGTTCGCGCACGGCTCGAACGACGGACAGAAAGGCATGGGGCTCATCATGCTGATCCTGATCGGCACCGTGCCGACCGCGTATGCGCTCAACAAGGCGGTCACGCCCGGCGAGACGCAGACGTTCATCGCCGTCGCGCATCGGGCGTCCGAGGCGCTTGCGCGCTACGCGGGCGACGCGCCGCCGTCGCCGAACCCGCGCGCCGACGTCGAGGCATACGTGCAGTCGCGCCGCCTGAGCGGCACGACGCTGCCGGCGGTCCGGCAGTTGTCGGACGCGCTCGCGGCCGAGGTCGGCGCAACGGGCTCGATCGCGACAGTCCCCGAGGGCCAGGCGGACAACGTGCGCAACACGATGTATCTGGTGTCCGAAGCCGTGCGCCTGATGGAGAAGACCGGACAGCCGGCGTTCGCGCCGCAGGACCGCCGCGCGCTCGACGACTATCGCAAGCAGCTCGATCACGCAACGAAGTTCATTCCGACCTGGGTCAAGGTCGCGGTCGCGATCGCACTCGGTCTCGGCACGATGGTCGGGTGGCGGCGCATCGTCGTGACCGTCGGCGAGAAGATCGGCAAGCAGCATCTGACCTACGGGCAAGGCGCCTCGGCGGAAGTCGTCGCGATGCTGACGATCGGCGCGGCGGACGCGTACGGGCTGCCGGTATCGACGACGCACGTGCTCTCGTCGGGCGTCGCCGGCACGATGGCCGCGAACGGCTCGGGGCTGCAATGGAGCACCGTGCGCAGCCTCGTGCTCGCCTGGGTGCTGACGCTGCCCGCCTCGATCGTCCTCGCGGGCGCGCTCTACTGGGGCTTCCACGCGCTGGTGTGACGCCGGATGACGGCTCGCCGCGCAAGCGCTCCGCATGAATTGCGGCGCAAGATTCGGAGCGCGACGCATCGACCGTTTCGCTAGACTGGCCGCATCGATCCATCCACGATGCAGCGAGGAAACGCCGATGAATGCGACGTTCGAACCACCCGCGACGCCCGCCCGCGCACACGACTCGGCGCACGCCCCGGTTTTACCCGTCGCATCGCGCGAGGCCGCGCTCGCGCAGCGAATCGACGCGCTCTCGTGGCGGCCGATCGAACAGGCCCTCGATCGCGACGGCCACGCGATCGTCCGCGGCCTGCTCGCGCGCCGCACGTGCGAAGCGCTCGCCGCGCTCTATGCGCGCGACGCGCTGTTCCGCAGCCGCGTGACGATGGCGCGGCACGGATTCGGGCGCGGCGAATACAAGTACTTCGGCTATCCGCTGCCGCGCTTGATTCAGGCGCTGCGCACGGCGCTCTATGCGCACCTCGCGCCGATCGCGAATCGCTGGCACGCGCAGATGCGCATCGATGCACGCTTTCCTCTCGAGCACGAACGATTCATCGAGCGCTGTCACGCCGCCGGACAGTTGCGCCCGACGCCGCTGCTATTGCGCTACCGCGAAGACGATTACAACTGCCTGCATCAGGATCTGTACGGCGAGCACGTGTTTCCGCTGCAGGCGGCGATCCTGCTGTCGGAACCCGGCGCCGATTTCACGGGCGGCGAATTCGTGATCACCGAGCAACGGCCGCGCATGCAATCGCGCGTCGACGTCGTGCCGCTCGAGCAAGGCGACGCGGTCATCTTCGCCGTGCACCATCGTCCGGTGCAAGGCGCGCGCGGCCCGTACCGGGTGAATCTTCGGCATGGCGTGAGCCGCTTGCGCGCCGGGCAGCGGCACACGCTCGGGATCATCTTTCACGACGCGTTGTGACACCCGCCGCGGGAAAGCACGCCGTATCGGGCCATGCATGCGCATCGATGCGCATGCCCCTCGACCTTTCCGATCTGCAAACGCAAAGCAGCCGACTCGAATGAATTGGTTGCGCACGCATCCATTTACCGGGACGCATGCGCATCGCACGAACATTCGATGCGACGGCGCAACCGCGTCGCCCGCACACGATTTCGCCATCGCGCCGACATGCGCCACGCGATCGCGCGGCATGCCCGCCCGTAAGAAACGCGCAACAGATTCGAAAGACTGTAACCATCGACAAGCGAGATTCGACAAGCGAGATTCATCAGGACAATTGACGATAGCGTCGAGCGGACGATCTCCTCCACGAAGGCGCACACGCATTTCGAATGTGCTAACGCGCCGTCGAGAAACGAAGCAAACGCGCCCGTCAGTGTTCGGCATCACCCCGTTCGGCAATTTGCCTCCATTCGCTGCCGCCGCTCGCGGCACCTATTCGCTACTCTTTCGGGCAGCCAGGATCGGCCGCGTTCGCGCGACGATCGTTAGCCACCGAAAGCCTCGCAGCATCGCTCGACGTGCGCCGCCCGTGTTTCTGAACGAAGGTGGAACCATGCGAAATTTCTTCGATCTGGTCGGACAAGCGGCGTGCCGCACGCCCGACGCCGAGGCACTCGTCGCGCGCGACGCTCGGCTGACCTATCTGGCGCTCGCCGCGCTCGGCCTGTCATTCGCCGAGCGATTGCGGGCGCTCGATATCGCGCCGGGCGAGCGGCTCGCGATCTTTCTCGACAAGCGCGTCGAGGCGGTCGTCGCGATGCTCGGCGCGGCCGCCGCGGGCGTGGTGTTCGTGCCGATCAATCCGGTTCTCAAGCCCGAGCAGGTCAATCACATCCTCGTCGACAGCGGCGCGCGCTGCCTCGTCACGTCGTCGCTGCGCGCGCGGATTCTCGGCGACGGCGTGCCCGCGAACATGCCGTACGTGATCCTGACCGACGCAAAAACGCAAGCGCCCGCGCCGCCGTCGCGCACGACGTATCTGCGATGGATACAGGCCGACGCGCCGCCCGAATCCGCGGCGCTCGCGCGCGCCAACGCGCAAACCTCGCTGCAAGCTGACACGATCGATACCGATCTCGCCGCGCTCCTCTACACGTCGGGCTCGACCGGCCGCCCGAAGGGCGTGATGCTGAGCCATCGCAATCTGCTCGAAGGCGCATGGAGCGTCGCGCAATACCTGCGCCACACGGCGGAGGATCGCATTCTCGCGGCGCTGCCGCTCAGCTTCGATGCCGGCCTCAGCCAGCTCACGACCGCGTGGGCCGCGAGCGCGACCGCCGTGCTGGTCGACTATCTGATGCCGGCGGACGTCGTCGACGCCTGCGTGCGCGAACGCATCACCGGCTTCGCGGGCGTGCCGCCGCTGTGGGCCCAGCTCTCGCGCGCCGCATGGCCCGACGACGCGCGCGCGCGACTGCGCTATTTCGCGAACACCGGCGGCCGCATGCCGCAACCGGTGCTGCGCGCACTGCGCGCGCTCTTCCCGAATGCGTCGCCGTATCTGATGTACGGGCTCACCGAAGCGTTCCGCTCGACCTACCTCGATCCCGCCGAAGTCGATCGCCGCCCCGATTCGATCGGCAAGGCGGTGCCGAACGCGCGGGTCCTCGTCGTGCGCGACGACGGCTCGCCGTGCGCGCCGAACGAGGTCGGCGAGCTGGTTCATGTCGGCGCGTGCGTGACGCTCGGCTATTGGAACGATTCCGAGCGCACCGCGTTTCGCTATCGGCCGTCGCCCGAGACGAAGCCGGGCGGCGCACGGCGTGAGACGGCCGTCTGGTCGGGCGATCTCGTGCGCCGCGACGACGACGGCTTCCTCTATTTCGTCTCCCGTAACGATGCGCAGATCAAGAGTTCCGGCTACCGGATCAGCCCGGAGGAGATCGAGGACGTCGCGCACGCGAGCGGTCTCGTCGCCGAAGCCGTCGCGCTCGGCGTGCCGCACGACGAGCTCGGCGAGGCGATCACGCTCGTCGTCGTGCCGCTGTGCGCCGAATCGTTCACGCCCGACGCGCTGCGCACGTGGTGCGCGAAGCAACTGCCGCCATACATGGTGCCGCACACGATCGCGGCGCGCGCGTCGCTGCTGCGCAATCCGAACGGAAAATTCGATCGCGTCGCGCTGCGCGCGGATGCCGCAAATCTCGTCGAATCGCTCTGACGGCCGGCCGCGCCGAGCGACCGTCGACGCGCGGCGCTTCGGGCGGTCGCGCCGCGCCGACCACGCCTCGCCGCGCCGCGCCGCGCGGTTCGATGCACGATGCGCGGGGCACGACCGTTGCCCGCCGCCGCATTCCGCCCGCCCGGCGTGCTGCAGCGCAATCACGGCCCGCAAGCGCACGCTCGGCAGCGGTGGCGTGGTCGCATCCCGATCGCTTCGGGTCCCGCCATTTCCCGGCGCCGGCTTGCGTTCCGCCACGAATATATTCGCTCCGCCATATTCCGGCGGAAAACAAGAATTCACCGCGCATCTAAAATCCTGATTCCACTCGAATATCCACTCGACACCATCCTTCACTGACAGCGAGTTGCCGAAACGATACGGCACTTACTGACGCATGCACAAAGACTTGTTCATGCGAAAATGAAATGAACTCGTCTATTGCATCGCACCAACGGTTTAAATTTCCGGCCGCCGAACCGGACGCGTCATGCCCCGCGGCCTCTCCTGCCGGATCGTTGCAGGCAGCGAAAAATATCCGAGCCGTTGAGATAAAAATATCGAACGTCATGCCGGAATAAATCTCAGATAATCCGAACGCCGCTCTTGCAATCGTTATTGCATTTGATATTATTTCCGGACAATTTCTACGTCATTGCGTTATCCGATTTTCATTGGCGACGCGTCCCCAACCCGGTACACGGCACTTCCGAAAGTCTTGATTTTCAATAACGGGGGCATGCAAATTGAGCAGGCTGCTTCAACGCGAATATCGAACAGGTGGAGACGACGGTGCGGGGTCGTCGTCCGGAGAAAGCGCTTCGACACCCACGTTCTCCGCCACCTTGCCGGAATCGCGCGACGTCCGCACGCTGATCGAGACTTTCAGGCAGGCGGCGCTGCAGATCGGCTATCAGCATCATGCAATCGTCGAGCTGACGGGCGCGTCGCATCCCGCGTCGATCAACGTCATCTCGCTGCACTATCCGTCCGAGTGGGTCGAGCACTATACCCGCAACGACTACTTCAACATCGATCCGGTGCATCGCGCGGCGTTCCGGTACAGCACGCCGTTCTCGTGGAGCGACATCGCGACGTCGAATCTGCGCGAGCGGCATCTGCTGACGGAAGCGGAGGACGCGGGCCTCGACCACGGCATCAGCATCCCGCTGCACCAGCCGCTCGGGCGCGTGCTGCTGGTCAGTCTGTCCGGCACCGCGCCCACGCACGACGCCGAGGCGAAGTGGCGCAACGCCTATCTGCTCGGCATGCAGTTCAATCTGCAGTTCCAGAGCATGCGGACGTCCCGTCCCATTCCGCCATCCGTTCACCTGACGGATCGCGAGCAGATATGCCTTACTTGGGTCGCGCGCGGCAAATCGTCGTGGGTCATCGCGAACATGCTCGACATCTCCAAGTACACGGTCGACTTCCACATCGAGAATGCGATGGACAAGCTCAACACGCGCAGCCGCACGTTCGCCGCCGTGAAGGCGACGCGGCAAGGGCTCATTTTTCCATGAACGCGCGCCTCGCCCCGATGCGTTAGCGCCGCCCGCATCATGCGCCGCCTCGCGCCGACGCGATGCAATCGATCAATTGCATCGCATTCCTGATCGAGCCGCGGCCGCCGTCTTTCCGAACGCCATCGCCGTCGCCATCGCCGCCGCCGTGCAGCGGCGAGGCCGGCCCGCATTCGTCGCCTGCAAGACGAGCGCGGCGAATCGCGGCGTCGCGGAACGGCCGCGGCCGCCGCACGCGCGTTCCTCGCAACCGCCACCGTTCATACGCGATCGCACGGGCCCTCCCTTCACCCCGGCGATCGATTCATCGGAGAACCAAGCGCCATGTCATACATCATCGCGGGCCGATTGGACGAACTGCCGCCCCACGTCCAGACCGATCTCGGCGCGTATCGCTACGACGTGTTCGTCCGTCGGCTCGGCTGGACGATCGCCGGCCACGCGCACGACGATCGTGCGGAATGGGACGAATTCGACGGTCCTTCGACGATCCACGTCGTCGCGCTCGACGATGCGCGCGGGATCTGCGGTTATGCGCGCTTGCTGCCGACGACGGGCCCGTATCTGCTGCGCGACGTATTTCCGCATCTGCTCGGCTCGGCGCCCGCGCCGCAATCGCCCGCGGTCTGGGAGATGTCGCGCTTCGCCGCATCGCGCCGGCGCCGCCGCACGACGGAGCGCCAGCCGCTCGGGATGGACTTCTTTCCGTCGGTGCTCGCCGTGGCCGCGTCGCTCGGCGCGACGCGCGTGGTCGGCGTGATGTCGCTGTCGATCGAGCGCCTTTACCGGCGCTCGGGCATCGCGCTGCAGCGCCTCGGCAACGCTGCGCCGTCCGCCGACGGCGGCGTTTCCGCATGCTCGGTCGATTTGCCGCGCCTCGCGTTCGCGCCGTTCGGCCGGTCGCAGTGCGCGTCGTGTCTGTCGATGCATTGACGTCGACGCGAGCGCGTCGCGGCGAGACGCGCGTCTTGTCGTTTTTGCCGATTTCTGCGCGCTCGACGCCCAATACGCGCGTTTGCGCCACGGCTCGCCGTTCGATGCCGCTTCGACGCGCCGCGATGCCACGCGCCGTCGAATTCGATGAACGCCTCTAACTTCGCCGGCCGCCAGTCGCGGCCGGCGACCGCGAACCCGCCGCGCGCTCCATGAATGCGCGGCGCTCGTCTTCCAGCGAGCCGCGCGCCCATGCGCCGCTGCCGCGCCGCCTCCGGCGCGAGTTCGCGCGTTGCGCGCAACCGCGCGTTATCGCACTGCGCACCACGCGAGCGACGCCTCGCGCCCAGGTTCCGCTCCGCTAGCGATCCAGCACCCCATCGACGTCCGCGTCACTCCGTCTTGACTCGGTTCCGATTTTGAACCTACGATCCAATCAATACATCACGCGATGTAACATTCGTCGATGGATAACTGACCGTCGACCCAACCGGAGCGTCACGACATGTCCCATCCGAATCCCGCTGCGGGCGCGTTGCTCGCCGAGCCGCTCACGTTGCCGAACGGCACCGTGCTGAAGAATCGCGTCGCGAAATCGGCGCTGAGCGAAGCGCTTTGCGGCCACGACGGCCGCGTGACGCCCCAGCTGATCGCGCTTTACCGGCGCTGGTCGAGCTCGGGCGCGGGGCTCCTCGTCACCGGCAACGTGATGATCGACAGCAAGGCGCTCGGCGAGCCCGGCAACGTCGTGATCGAGGACGAACGCGACCTGCCGCGGCTGCGCGAGTGGGCCACGGCCGCGAAGGCGCACGGCAGCGAGATCTGGATGCAGATCAATCACCCGGGCAAGCAGGCGATGCGCGGGCTCAACGAGCAGACCGTCGCGCCGTCGGCGATCGGCTTCGGCCCGAAGCTGGCTCGGTATTTCGCGGTGCCGCGCGCGCTGACGAGCGCCGAGATCGACGATCTGATCCGGCGCTACGGGACGGCGGCCGCCGTCGCGCAAAAGGCCGGCTTCACCGGCGTTCAGTTGCACGGCGCGCATGGCTACCTGATCAACCAGTTCCTGTCGCCGAAGCACAACCAGCGCACCGACGAATGGGGCGGCAGCGCGGAGAACCGCCGCCGCTTCGTGCTCGCGGTGTACGCGGAGGTGCGGCGCCGAGTCGGCCCCGACTTTCCGGTCGGCATCAAGCTCAATTCCGCCGACTTCCAGCACGGCGGCTTCACCGAGGACGAATCGCTCGACGTGATCCGCGCGCTCGCGCAGGCGGGCATCGATCTGATCGAGATCTCCGGCGGAACCTACGAGGTGCCCGTGATGCAGCTCGGCGACCGCAAGGCGTCGACGATCGCGCGCGAGGCGTATTTCCTCGCTTTCGCCGAAAAGGTGCGCGCGCAAGTGAAGGTGCCGCTGATGGTGACGGGCGGCTTCCGCAGCCTCGCCGGCATGGAAGCGCCGCTGCGCGGCGGCGCGCTCGACCTGATCGGCCTCGGGCGCATCCTCGCGATCGAGCCCGACGCGCCCGCGCGCCTGCTGCGCGGCGAGGAAACGCTGCACCGCGTGAAGCCGCTCAGCACCGGCGTCAAGTACTTCGACAGCCTCGGTTCGCTCGAGGTGACGTGGTACACGCGACAGCTCCACCGGATCGGCAAGGGCCGCAATCCGATTCCCGACGAGAACGCGCTGAAGTCGTTCCTGTTCGATCTGTCGTCGAAGGGCTGTGCGATCTTCAAGGCGCGCCGCCTGCGTGCTTCGTCATCCGAAACGTCGGCGGCGCACCGCTCGGGGACGTCGGTCGTCGGCGGTCAGCGGCACGACGCGCATTGAGCTGTACGACGCGCATTGAGCGGGGCGAGTCGCGTCGCGCGGCGTCGCCGGTCGGCGCGATGACGATACCGATTGACGATGCCGATGACAATTGCGATGAGATGACGATGACGCGCGGCGCTGGCCGCAGCGCTTGCGCGTCAGACATCGCGATCACGCGCGCAATCGGGTCTTCACATCAGTGTCGCTCGACGCTCGAGAACGGCGCCTCGCGAGCGGCGATCACCGCGCGGCATCGCCCCGTATCGCCCCGCATCGCCGGAACGAACGCGCCGCGCCGCCACGCCCGCACGAACCGAGCTATTCCGCCCGCCACGGCGTCAAGCGCCGCTGCAGCGCGCGCAAGCCGATTTCCAGCGCGAGCGCGATCGCGCCGATCACGAGAATCCCCGCGATCACGACGTCCGTCACGAGGAATCGCGACGCCGAGTACACCATGAAGCCCAACCCGCGCGTGGCCGCGATCAGCTCCGCCGCGACGAGCGTCGACCAGCCCGCGCCGAGCGCGATGCGCACGCCCGTCAGGATGTCCGGCAGCGCGCTCGGCAGCACGACGTGGCGCAGCAGCTTCACGCGCGTCGCGCCAAGCGAAGCGGCCGCGCGCAGGCGGCTCTCCGATACGCCGCTCGCGCCTGCGGCGGTCGCGATCGTCAGCGGCGCGAACATCGTCAGAAAGATCAGCAGGATCTTCGACGCATCGCCGATTCCGAACCAGACGACCATCAACGGCAAATACGCGAGCGGCGGAATCGGCCGGTAGAACTCGACGATCGGATCGACGACGCCGCGCACGATCCGGTTCGTCGCGATCAGGATGCCGGCCGGAATCGCGGTGACGACCGCAAGCGCGAACGCCGTCGCGATCCGCGACAGGCTCGCGAACACGTGCTGGCCGAGCGTCGCGTCGTCGAAGCCCTCGGTGCTCAGCGCGACGAGCTTGCGCAGCACCGCCTCGGGGCCCGGCAGCAACGCGGCCGACACCCATTCGAAGCGCGCCGCGAGCCACCAGCCGAGAACGAGCGCGGCCCATGTCGCGAACGCGGCCGCGTGGCCCGCGTGCATGCGCGGCCTGCGACGCGCTCGCGATGCCGCGGGCACGCCCGTCGAAGCATGCGGCACAGGAAAATCCCGATGCTGTTCGGTCGCGGCCAAAGTCAGACCTCCTCGGTTTCTCGCATCAATTGCTCGACGAGCGCGAGATGGATTTCGGTGAAGCGCGGATCGCTCTTGATCGAGCGCATCGATTCGCCGTTCGCGTAACGCCGCGCGAAGTCGAGCGAATGGCGCGCGACGATGCGCCCGGGCCGCGGCGACAGGATCAGCAGCTCGGTCGCGAGCAGCACCGCCTCCTCGACGCTGTGCGTGATCAGAAAAATCCCCTTGCCGGTCGCGCGCCACACGTCGAGCAGCAGCGTCTGCATGTGCTCGCGCGTGAGCGCATCGAGCGCGCCGAGCGGCTCGTCCATCAGCAGGAACGACGGGTCCGCTGCCAGCGCGCGCGCGAGCCCGACGCGCTGACGCATTCCGCCCGAGATCTCGTCGATGCGATGCTGCTCGAAGCCCGCGAGCTTCACGAGCCGCAGCACGTCGCGCGCACGCGCGTTTCGCGCATCGCGGCCGACGCCCTGCATCCGCAGGCCGAACGCGACGTTGTCGATCACGTTCAGCCACGGCATCAGCGCGTCGTCCTGAAACACGACGCCGCGATCGGCGCCCGGCCCCGCGACGGGCGCGCCGTCGGCTGTGACGCGGCCCGACGTCGGCCGCTGAAAGCCGGCAAGGAGCGACAGCAGCGTGCTCTTGCCGCAGCCGGACGCGCCGAGCGCGACGGCGATCTCGCCGCTGCCGACCGACATCGATACGTTATCGAGCGCCGTCAACGCGCCGCGGCGCGATTCGTAGACGACGGACACCTGTTGCGCGCAGAGCTTCGCCATGCCGATGCCGCCGCGTCGAATCAGCGCGCCGCGACCGATGCGCGGACGAACTGGTCCGTCACCGTCGGTCGATAGTCGGGCAGCACGCGGTCGATCTTGCGCTGCTCCTTCAGGAAACGCGCGGTCGACGCGATCGCGGCGGCCGTCCCTCCGCCGAGCAGTTCGGGCGACGCCTGCTCGGACGCGGTCGGATAGAGATTGCCGGCGAGCAGCTGCGGAATGTCGCCCGTCGTCGCGCCGCTCAGCCGCGAGATCGCGGCGACTTGCGGCGACGCGCTCGTCCACGCCTTTGCGTTCGCGCGATAGTCGGCGATCGCCTGCGTCGTCACGTTGACGAACTTCGATACGAAATCCGGATGCGCGCGCGCGAAATCGCTGCGCACCGCCCACAGATCGAACGTCGGCGCGCCCCACTTGCCGACTTGCGCCGAATCGACGAGCACCTTGCCGCCGCTCGCCTTCGCGCGGCCGAGCGCCGGGTCCCACGTGTAGGCTGCGTCGATCACGCCCCGCTCCCACGCGGCGACGATCTCGGTCGGCCCGAGATTCACGATCTTCACGCGCTGCGCATCGATGCCCCAATGCTTGAGCGCCGCGAGCAGCGCGTAGTGGCAGTTCGATGCGTAAGGCGTTGCGATCGTCTTGCCGACGAGATCGGCCGGCTTGTCGATGTGCGCGCCGCTGCGCACGACGAGCGCCTCGGACACGCCGGTGATCGCGTTCAGCACGACCGCCTGGATCGGCACGCCGCGCGACACGGCGGCGGTAAACGGGCTCTGCCCGACGTCGCCGATCTGCACGTCGCCGGACGCGAGCGCCGCGACGACGTCCGCGCCCGAATCGAAGCGGCGCCAGTTGATCTTCCAACCGGTGGCCTTCTCGTACGCGGCGCCCGCCTGCGCGAGCTTCGCCGGATCGGCGCCGTACTGATACGCGACGTTCACCGTGTCCGCATGGGCGAACTGCGCGTGAACCGCGGCGAAAGCGGCGACGGCGAAAGTCGTGGCGGCGAGGATGCGCTTGAGAATCATGAGGCCTTCCCTTCTTCTGGATGCGTTGAATTCGGATGGCCGTCGAGATTACCGGGATGCCCGTCGTCTGTTAAACAACGAAATCTGCGAAGGATATGAGACGGCGCATGCCGCGGCCGCGCCGGGCCCGCTGCAATCCCGGCGGGCGGATAAGCAATGCGCAATTCGTTGGTTCACCGTACGAATGCGTTTTGCGAGACTTGCCGGCTTTGCGCAACACGCGACATGCCGCACGCGGCGCGCGGGCGGCTGGCTGCGCAAGCCGCCGCTTCGCGGCGATTTCAAAGCGGTTTCAAAGCGGCTTCATAGCGCTTGATAGCGGCTTCAAAGCCGCATCGAACCCGGATCGACGATGACTCGACTGAAACTGACCCGACTGACGCCCGCGATCGGCGCGATCGTCGACAACGTGGACCTTGCGAACGCGGCCGACGGCGACTTGCACCGCGACATCCGCGACGCGCTCGCGCACCATCAGGTGCTGTTCTTCCGCGATCAGCGCCTGAGCGCCGCTCGGCATCGCGACTTCGCGGCCGGCTTCGGCGATCTGCACGTTCACCCGATCTATCCGTCGCATCCGCAGGCGCGCGAGATCATGGTGCTCGACAACGCCGTCTTCGACCTGAAGGACAACGCGATCTGGCATACGGACGTGACGTTCGTCGAGACGCCGCCGAGCGCGTCGATCCTCGCCGCGCGCACGCTGCCCGAGACGGGCGGCGACACGCTGTGGGGCAGCGGCTTCGCCGCGTACGGCGCGCTGTCCGATCGCGTGAAGATGCAGCTCGACGGCCTCACCGCGCAGCACGACTTCACGAAGTCGTTTCCGTTGAAGCGCTTCGGGCTCACCGCCGACGATCGCGCGCGCTGGGAGGACACGCGCATGAAGAATCCGCCCGTCACCCATCCCGTCGTGCGCACGCATCCGGAGAACGGCCGCAAGGCGCTGTTCGTCAACGAAGGCTTCACGACCGAGATCAACGAGCTGCCGGAAGAAGAAAGCGCGGCGCTGCTGCGCTTCCTGTTCGCCCACCAGTCGCGGCCCGAGTTCACGCTGCGCTGGCGCTGGCAGGCGGGCGACGTCGCATTTTGGGACAACCGCTCGACGATTCACTACGCGGTGAACGACTACGGCAGCGCGCATCGGGTGATGCATCGCGCGACGATCGTCGGCGACAGGCCGTATTGACGTGAAAAACGCGCGGCGCGCGCGAGCGCCGCAACGGCATCGCCGGCTTGCCGTTTTTTTCGATCTGACGATTTCGATCGCGAATCGCGCCGGGCGGCGGCACACGCCGGTGTGCGATTCGTTCAATTCGTGCGATTCGCACTTCGACCAGACGGGCGCCCCGTTGCGCCGCCGCTCGATCTCGTTCGATCCCGCTCGTGCTGCGCGTTCGCCTCCGGCCGTGCCCGGCGTCGATGCGAAAGCGCGAATGAAACCGATCGTCAGACTGTCAAAAAGCTGCGGATTATACGGGACGTAGCCGCTTGGAAGCGCATGGTCCATCGCAATTCTCGGCGCAAAACCGACGGCCTCGATGCAGCCCGAAATCGCTTGAAAACGGGGGCGACGCGTGAATCGTCGGACGCAAACGAAAAACCGCATGCACGCAAACGTTGCCGCGCGGACGGCGCATCGGCACGCGCGGCGCACCGCGACAAATCGACTCTCCCGCGCCGTCGCGCGACTTGCTACACGCCCACACAATCAACACTCATCATCCGGCATCCGGCATCCGGCATCCGGCATCCAAAAAAACAGACGACAATATGTTTTCTCGAAATACAACTCAAACCTTGTAAATTCGATTTACAGCATATAAACTGTTTTCTAAGATTACAGCGAATCCCTTGTATTTCAATCAGGTGCGCGCATGGCCATCACCATCGAACACGAGATCAAGACGCTCGACCAACTGCGGCCCATCCTGCGCGGCTTCCGCAAGGTGGCCGGGTTGACGCAGGCGATGGTCGCGAGCCGCCTCGGCGTCACGCAGCAGACGTATGCGCAATTCGAGGCGAATCCGGCGTCGGCGAGCGTCGAGCGGCTGTTCAAGGTGCTGCGCGTTCTCAACGTCGAGCTCACGCTCACCTACATCCACACCGCTTCCGCCAGGCCCGCCGCGAAGCAAGCCATCGCCTTGCCCGCGCGCAAGGCCGCGCAGGCTTCCGGAAGCGGGCGCGCCGCCGCCAAGCGCCCGGCGCCGCCCGCGAGCCAATCGATGCCCGCCCCGCGCGCCGCCGAGCGCCAGCCCCGCCCCGCACGCAAGCGCGCCGCCCCGAAGAAGCGGGAGGACTGGTGAGCGCCCGCCGCGCGCGCGCCACGCGCCTGCATCTGTGGATGAACGGCCTGCCCGTCGGCTACTGGGAGCATGCGCGCGACGGCGAGCGCCTCGTCTACTTCGACGAATGGATCGCCGATCCGCAGGGCCGCCCGCTATCGCTGTCGTTGCCGTTCACGCCGGGCAACCAGCCGTATCGCGGCCGGCTCGTCAGCGACTACTTCGACAACCTGCTGCCCGACAGCGAACCGATCCGGCGCCGCATCGCGATGCGCTACAGGACGGGCGGCACGTCGCCGTTCGAGCTGCTCGCGACGCTCGGCCGCGATTGCGTCGGCGCGCTGCAGATGCTGCCGCCCGACGAAGCGCCGGACGATCTCGAACGCATCCGCGGCCGCGCGCTCGCCGATGCGGACATCGCGCGGCTGCTGCGCGATATCACATCCGCGCCGCAAGCCGGGCAGCACGAGCCGCTCGACGATCTGCGCCTGTCGATCGCGGGCGCGCAGGAAAAGACCGCGCTGCTGCGCCATCGCGGCCGCTGGCTGCTGCCCGACGGCAGCACGCCGACCACGCATATCCTGAAGCTGCCGCTCGGGCTCGTCGGCAACCGGCGCGCCGACATGCGCACGTCGGTCGAAAACGAATGGCTGTGCTCGAAGATCGTCGCCGCGTACGGATTGCCGGTCGCGCATTGCGACATCGCGCACTTCGACGAGCAGAAGGCGCTCGTCGTCGAGCGCTTCGACCGCAGGCCGTCGAGCGACGCGCGCTGGATTCTGCGCCTGCCGCAGGAAGACATGTGCCAGGCGACGGGCACGTCCGCGCTCGACAAATATCAGGCCGACGGCGGGCCCGGCATCGAGGCGATCATGGACGTGCTCGCCGGCTCCGAGCACGCGGGCGACCGCCACGCGTTCTTCGCGTCGCAGATCGTGTTCTGGCTGCTCGCCGCGACCGACGGCCACGCGAAGAATTTCAGCATCGCGCATCTGCCCGGCAACCGCTATCGATCGACGCCGTTATACGACGTGCTGTCCGCGCATCCGGTGATCGGCCGGGGGGCGAACCGCTTGCCGGCGCAGCGCGTGCGGCTCGCGATGGGCGTGCGCGGCAAGCACGTCCATTACCTGATCCATCAGATCCAGCGGCGGCACTGGATCGCGCAGGGCCAGCGCGTCGGCTTCGCGCCCGCCGAGGTCGACGACATGATCGACGCGTTGACCGCGCGCACCGCAGGCGTCATCGACGAAGTGTCGGCCCGGCTGCCGCGCGATTTTCCGATGGACGTCGCCGATGCGACCTTCAGCGGGATGCTGCGCCTGAATGCGAAGCTCGCGGCCGAAACGGCGGCGCGGGCCTCGCGATGAGACGGCGCGATGAGGTGATTCGACGAGGTGATTCGACGAAGCGGCTCGACAAAGTGATTCGATGAAGCGCTGCGATGAGGCCGAGGCCGCGCGCGCCCGGCCCCGCGTACCGGCCGCAGGCGTTCTCGACGACGGCGACGATCGACGTCGTCGAGAACGTCGGACCCTCGCCGACCGGAAGAAACGCCGGAAAACTCGCCCGCTCATTCATCGCGCGCCGCCTTCGTCGCGACGACGCGCACGCGGCCGTCGCCCCCGGCCGCCGGCGGTGCCGCCCGCCCGTCCGATGCGGCCGCGCGAACGCGCGCCGCGCGTCGATCACCGCGCCGGCGCGGCGCGACGGCCCGAAGTCTCGACTCAAGTGGATTTGCGCTGCCCGGCATGCTGCTCGAACAGCCTGCGCACGATCAGCACGATGCCGCCGACTATGCAGACGAACACGAACCACAGCGCGAGCACGTAGCCGACGAGCTGCCAGAACTCGTCGGCGCGCGCATGCATCACGGCCGCGGAATAGCCGTCCGCGCTGCTCGCCGCGTCGACGTACGCGGCGCGGTACAGAAAGAACGACCGGCAGACCGCGCTGTCCGGCTGTGTCGCAGACAGCAGCGAGCCCGCCGGCATCGCGCGCACCGTCTCGCATTCCGGCGCCGCCATCCCGTCTACGATCGCCTGCTGGACCGGATGATCGACGATCGCGCCGATCCACGTCACCGCGACCGCGAACAGCGCGCTCAGGCCTACCGCATGAATCCACGCGGCCAGCCGTCGACTTCGACGACGCTCGCACCTGTGTTCCATCGCATTGCTCCGTTGCGATCCCGCCCGGCACGCAAAAGCGCGGCGCCGTCGGGACTCCATTCGCCCGAACGCATACTGCGTGCGGCCGCAGCAAATCGGTTTGATATGGCTCAAATGGACCGGGTCCACCCGCGCGCGCGGTCGCGAAAAGAAACCGGATCGCGCACCGTTGGGCCGCATCGATGCATTCGCGCGATCGAATCCCGTTCGACGCCACGGCAATCGCGCGGCCGTCGACGAACGCCGTCGCGCGTCGCGCGCCGCGCGCCGTTCGCGCGAGCGTCGCTCACGTGTGCGCCGCGTCGCCCCGGTGCGCGTCCATCAGATCGTCGAGAAACGCCTGCACGATCGGATCGCCCCGGCCGCGCCGCTGCGTGACCACGTGGAACGTCACGTCGTAGCGCAGCGCACCGGGGTTCAGCGCCTTGAGCAGCCCCTGCTTCACGTAGGGCGCGGCGAAATGCTGCGGCAGATAGCCGAGATGATGGCCGGACAGGATCAGCAGCGCGACGGCCTCCATGTTGTCGGCGTGCGCGGTGACGTTCGCGGGCGTCGTCGACAGCTCGGCTTCCGGCGACGGATAGGTTCGCCACGCCCACTCGGCATCCGCGACGCGCGCCGCCGAAAGCCGCCCCGCCCGCCCGAAGAGCGGATGGCCGCGCCCGCAATACGCGAGCTGACGCTCGACGAAGAGCGGCGCGTACTCGAGCGTCGGCACGCGGTGCCAGAAATAGCCGATCGCAACCTGAACGTCGCCGCTCAAGAGCCGCTCTTCGAGCTCGCCCGGCGGCCGCACCGAGATCACGAAGCGCACCGCCTCGTCGCGCTGCCTGAAGCGCGCGATCGCGCCGCTGATGCGCGCATTCGCGCTGATCGGCGTGTGGCCGATGAGGCCGATCGCGAGCGTGCCGACGAGCGTCTTGTCCATGTGCCGCGCTTCGCTGCTGAACGCATCGACGGCCGCGTACAGCTTCTTCGCGAGCGCATAGAAACGCTCGCCCTTCGTCGTCAGCCGAAAGCCGCTACGCCCGCGCTCGCACAGCCGGAAGCCGAGGCGCGTCTCGAGCGTCGCCAACTGCGAGCTGATCGTCGGCTGGCTGACGTTCAGCGCCGATTGCGCGACGCTCACGCCGCCTGCGTCGGCCACCGCGACGAACACGCGGATCAGCCGGAGGTCCAGGTCCGTCAGGGTGCCGAGCATGTTTTCTCCACGGCGCACGCCGCCGATACATAGAAGTTCATCGATGTAAACGTTGAATCTTCGTGATTCAAATTGACCTTTTGGCGACGTACAACGCTACCTGTTGTCACATATGGATGATACGACGCCACCAATACGAGAGGAGCAAGACGATGTCGAATCGCGACTTCCAGCCGCAAAGCGGCAACGCGATGCCCCGCTTCGGCGGCATCGCGACGATGATGCGGCTGCCGCAAGCGCCGAACGCCGCGGAGCTCGACGCATGCTTCGTCGGCGTGCCGTTCGATCTCGGCACGTCGAACCGCACGGGCGCGCGGTTCGGCCCGCGCCAGATCCGCTGCGAATCGGTGCTGCTGCGCCCGTACAACATGGCCACGCGCGCGGCGCCGTTCGATTCGCTGCGCATCGCCGACGTCGGCGACGTCGCGACGAACCCGTACAACCTCGCCGATTCGATCGCGCGGATCGAAGCGGCGTACGACGAGATCCTCGCGCACGGCTGCCGCCCGGTCACGCTCGGCGGCGACCACACGATCACGCTGCCGATCCTGCGCGCGATGCATCGCAGGCATGGGCGCGTCGGCCTCATCCACGTCGACGCGCACGCGGACGTCAACGACACGATGTTCGGCGAGAAGATCGCGCACGGCACGCCGTTTCGCCGCGCGGTCGAGGAAGGCCTGCTCGACTGCGGGCGCGTCGTGCAGATCGGCCTGCGCGGCACCGGCTACGCGGCCGAGGATTTCGACTGGTGCCGCGACCAGGGCTTTCGCGTCGTCCAGGCCGAGGCATGCTGGAACCGGTCGCTCGCGCCGCTGATGGACGAAGTGCGCTCGCGCGTGCAAGGCGGCCCCGTCTATCTGAGCTTCGACATCGACGGCATCGATCCCGCGTACGCGCCGGGCACGGGCACGCCGGAAATCGCCGGCCTCACGGTGCCGCAGGGCCTCGAGATCGTGCGCGGCGCGTGGGGGCTCGACATCGTCGGCGCCGATCTCGTCGAGGTCGCGCCGCCGTACGATCCGTTCGGCACCACCGCGCTGCTCGGCGCGAATCTCGCTTACGAGATGCTCTGCGTGCTGCCCGGCGTGAAGCGGCGCGCTTCGTAGCCGAGCGACGAAGCCTCCGGCCCGCGGACCGCGCACGCCGGGCACCCGGCTCGAAGCATGGCATCGCCGCGGCGCGGCATGCGAAGGCGCTCGCCTTGAACGCGAGACTTCGCCGCCCGCCTTCGGCGATTGGCGTGCGGCGATTGGCGTTCGGCGGCCCGTTCGCGAACACGCATCGGCCGTCGTCAATGCATCGACACGCCGATAAGTTGAGGCAATGCAGCCGGCGCGATCGCCGCGCATGCGATCAAGGATCGCGAGAACCGGCAGCGCGGCCTGCGTCGCCTCGACCGGATGAAGATCGCGTTCGCATTCTCCAAGGCGCGGGCGAACGAGCGCGCCGCTCTCCCTTATTGGCTTGCCGAATCGCGCATCGAACGCCCGCATCGCGCACGACGTCCGGCCGGAGGCACGAAGTCGCGAGGTCGCGAGGTCGCGAGGTCATGGGGTCACGGGGTCACGGGGTCACGGGGTCACGGGGTCACGGGGTCACGAGGTCACGAGGTCACGGGGTCGCGAGGTCACGGAGTCACGGAGTCACAGAGTCACCAGGATGCGGGTGCGCGGGGTCGATCTCGCGGCCTCACCCCGGCCGCGACAGCCCACGCCCCCGCGCGCCGCCACGCTCCCGGCATCCCGCATCGACCACGCCGCCCGCGCGCCGCCCCCGGGCGAGCTTTCCGAGCCGCCCGCAACACCCCGATCCCATCGCCATGCATCCGCCGGCGGCACCGATTCCACCTGCCAACCCGAATCCGAAACTTTCCCGCCCCTTTTTTCTCCGGCAAACGTATGATGATTGCCGCGCGTCAAGCGCGCTCACACGCTAGGAGACCCTATGAAAAGACTGAAATACGCTGCAGCACTATTGACCGCGGCGGCAATGAGCCCGTCGTGGTCGCAACCGCCGACCATCGCCGCGCAATCGCACGTTTCCGGCATCAGCAAGGCGGAGCCGACGAAAATCGGCGAGCAGCTCGCCGCGCGCCGCGCGTCGCTGCCGAACCTGCCGCGGCCGTTGCCGACGCTGTCCGCCAGCACGATCCGGCAGGCCGGCTCGCGCGCGTCGCTCGCGACGCGGCAATCGACGCTCGGCGCGCCGGCCGCCGCGACCGCCGCCACCGTCGCGCCGCCCGTCGCGGGCTGCACCGACGTGACGATCGGCGCCGCGTACAACGCGCCCACCGCGCCCGCCGGCCAGTCCGACTGCTTCCAGTTCGTCGCGCCGAGCGCGACGAAGATCGTCGCGTACGTCGTGAACCTGCCGGCAAACGAACAACACGACGCGCATCTCGTGCAGGTCAACGAAGACGGCTCGTGGACCGTGCTCGACAGCCAGGCCGACCTGTCGCCGAACAAGGTCGTCGAGGCGATCCCGAACGGCCCGGTGCGCCTCTTGCTGCTCGTGAGCGCGCAGCAGGGCGCGGGCAACGCGACGTTCCAGTTCCAGGTGTACGGCACGACGGGCTACGACAGCTACGAGCCGAACGATTCGATCCTGCATCCGACGCGGCTGACCGGCAACCAGCAGATCAACGCGAACCTCGACACGGTCGCGGACTTCGACTACTACGCGGTGCAAGTGCCTTCGACGCAAACGACGAATTACGTGACGTTCAAGGGCGCGGGCACGCAAACGGCCGAGCTCGAAACCGCGCCGAACACGTGGGCCACGCTCGCGTCGGGCACGCCGTACAACATCACGTCGCCGGCGGGCGCGACGCTGATGTTCCGCGTCTACGACAAGGGCGCGACGGCACCCGCCGCGCAAGCCTACACGCTGCGCGTGTCGGACGGCGCGGGCACCGCGGGCTTCTATCGCTTCCTCGACAACGAGAACATCACGCATCTCGTGCGCGGCACCGAGAACGTCGCGCGGGTGGTGTCGGCGGGCGTCATCGCGTGGGACTCGACGGGCAACGTGCGCCTGCCGCCGGGCGAGCGCGTCTGGGTGCGCGCATACGACGGCGCGAGCCAGAACGGCCCCTACACGCTGTTGACGGAAACGTCGGGCTACACCGATGCGAACGGCAACCTACTGATCGACCTGAACGTCGGCCAGTGTCAGGGCCTCGGCAGCATGACCGGCGACTTCCATACGATGTCGGTGCCATCCGATCGTTGGCGAATCACCTACAACCCGTATGCGGTCGCCGTGGCTTCTCTCGACAACGGTCAAACGCCCAAAAGCTCGTCGCAAATGCACTTCACGCACATCTGCACCGAACTATATCTCGGCCGCAAGTAAACATGAAAAAGGCGGTTCGCACTCGCCGACCCGCCTGACATGACGCATGAGGCCGGTCGGCGCACCCCGCGCCGGTCGGCCGCTCGACACCGTCCCTGCGACGGGCGCCGTCGAACCGGCCAGCGCATGCTCCGCGCGAGACCGAATGCGAGCGCTGCGCTCACCGGCATCGATCGGCGTTCGATCGACGTTCGATCGGCGCTCGGTCGACGATTTCATGCGATCGCCGAACGCGTCGAAGGCGCTTACATGCGCCGAGCGTGCCGCTCGAGCCGATGATCGATGGCCAATCCATTGACTTGCACATCGGGCTTGCGCATCGCGCCGCACACCTCGTCATGACGCGCAACGGCGCGGCTCCGTCGCGAATCGCCACGCCGTTGCACATGCCGCGCGACACGCGCCCTCTTCCTCGCCCCCATTCACGATCCGCACGGCGGGCGTCGATCGCCTGTTGGCGATCGCGCACGCCGATTTCGCATTCGCGATCGCGCGATCGCGACCATGCATTCGCGACCATGCATTCGTGATCGCCCATTCGTGATCGCGCAAACGCATACGCGCAAACGCCCACGCCTTCCCGCGTCTGGCTTCACCGAACGAAGCCGCACATCCGCGTCGAACCGTTCGGCCGCGCCGTTCACTCGCACCGCGGACGACGGATAGCCTGCACGCACAAACGCCGAACGTGCGGATTCGCGACGCCCCGCACGGTGCGCCGCGAATCCGCACGCCATCGAACATCGGCGCCGCAAGCGGCCGTCATCCCGGCTTGCCGCTCAGTTCCTTCAATCCCTTGATCACGCCGAGCAGCGCGCGGCCGTGCTCTTCCGAGCCGTCCCACGCCTCGACGATCGCCTCGCGCAGCAAATCGTTGTACGGGGCCGAAAGCCGGCCCGACTGACGCGCCTCGACGCCGTAGAAACTGCATAGCTTATTGAATGACCCGCTCCTGCGCAGCCGACGCCCGCTCGACGACCTGAGTCGCGAGACGGTGGGCTGACTGACGCCCGAAAGCCTAGCTATTTCGCTGGACGAGCGGGTATCGGCCAGCAGCCGGCTCAATAGGTCCTGAACAGAAAAATGTCTCTTAGGGGCTTCCATAGTATGCATTATACATATACATTAACGCCTAATGAATTGATCGTCGAAGCTGGCGGTCGGCCGCATTCCGAGAAAGAGTTGATGACACTGAAACACCTGCCCCCGACGTTTTGCTGGACCAAGATCGGTAACGAGTCCGGCGAGGAACTCCCGACCATCGTGCTGAGAAAGGAATGGGAGCGCCGGTTGGGAGGCGGGCGGTTTCTGTGGGGCATCGGCCAGCCGCTCGGCAACAGCGCGCAGATTGCCGCGCATCGAACGGGCTCGCTGATCGCGCTGTTCTCGCCGGCGTCGAGCAAGGCGCGGCCGGCGGAAAGAAAACCGGAAGACGTGCTGCTATGGAACGCGTGGATCGATGCGGGCGGCCAGGTGCGTCAGTTGCCGCCGCACACGTTCATCACGAGCCGCGCGACGCTGCCTTCGGGGCGCCGCCGCGAGCATTACTACGCGCTCGTGTGCGCATCGCCGACCGAGCTCAGCATCGGCACGCGCCTGCGCGTGCATCCCGATCACCTGCGCAGCGTGAGCACCGGCAAGGTGCTCGGCGCCGCGCAAAGCGCGGCGGTCGTCGATTGCGTCGGCCGCGAAGCCGAGCAAACGGGCAAGCGCTATCCGCTCGCGCTGTCGGTCGAGCTCGAGGCGCCGTACTTCGTGCGGCTCACGCAGCCGAGCATGCTGAAGGCGCGCGATCTCGCGGACATCACGAAGGCGACGCGCGACGGCGATTTCGGCACGTTCGTCGAGCAGGTCACGCGTCTGCGCAGCCGGCCCGCCGCCGAGCAGGCGCGCGGGTTCACGCGGGATCTGTTCGATTTGCCGCCCGTCGAGGCCGTCGCGCCGTTCGGCGGCGCGGCCCACGCGCAGGCAAGCCATGCGTGGTGACGCAACGGGCGCCTGAGCGCGCCGGACGCGCGGCGCGCGGCGACTCATGAAAGGTCACGTCGTTGGCGTGCGTCGGCGGTTGGTCGCCATTCGACCATGACGGCCCGATCGGAACGCGCAGCGATCCGGCACGCGGGCCCGCTCGCGGCGGCCGACGATGCGGTTGCATTCGGTGGCTCGCGCCGATGCGCGTCGCGCGATGCGAGCGCTTGCCGTCGGCTTGTCATGTTTGGCAACAGAGGAGCAGCGTCCATGTCGACCATCCCGCATTCACGGGAAGCCCAGGCCGCACAACGTTTCTTCGAGGCGACGCGCAACGTCGACCTCGCCTTTCGCGCCGTTCGCGGCGACGCGGACGATACGACCTCGAGCATCGAATACGCGGCCGCCGTGTCGCGCCTCGATCGCGCGCTCGACGAGCTCGCCCGGGCTCAGGCGCTGTTCGATTCGGCGGTGCGCTTGCGGGCGCGCAAGCGCAATTAGTCTTCGCGTCGCCGGCGTCGGCCATGCTCGATGCCGCGCCGCGCCCGGCGTGAATCGCGCGGCGGCCGCCAGCCGGCGCGAAGCGCCCGCGCCACGCCGCGCCTGCTCAAGGCTCGATCACGCGCGGCGTGACGAGAAAGAGCCGCTCGCTATGGCTGTCCTGCTTGTCGGTCGAGCGGAACAGCGCGCCGACGAGCGGCAGCTTCGAGAGCACCGGCACGCCCGACAGCGTGCTCGAGCGCGCATCCACCTTGTAGCCCGCGATCAGCAGCGCCTGCCCCTGCTCGATGAACGCCTGCGTGTTGATCTCGTTCGACACGATCACCGGAATGTTGTCGACCGTCTGCTGCGACAGCTCGCCGTCGACGATCCGCACGTCGAGCTTGATCTGCGTGCGTCCGCCCTCCTCGACGACCATCGGCAGCACGCGCAGCGACACGCCCGTCGAGATGCTGTACAGGTCGGCCGACGTGTAGCCCGCGACGCGCACGAAGAACTGCTTCTTGTTGTCCATCACCGCCTCGACGTTGTCGAGCGTCGTGACTTTCGGGCTCGCGTCGGTGCGCGCCTGGTTCGACGATTCGAGCGCGTTGATCCGCGCGAGCAGATAGCGGCCCGCGTCGCCGAGCACGGCCGTCAGCGACAGGCCGAGCGGGCTCGCCGGCACGCCGGCCGAATCGTTGCCGGGCAGCGTGATCGAACCGAACGTCGGATTCAGCGAGCCGCTCGCATACGCGTTCTGCGACGTGAGCCCCGTGCCCGTCTGCAAATCGACGTGGCTGTTGTGCGCGCGCCAGTCGACGCCGAGCTGCCTGAGCGCGCCTTCGTCGATCTCGATGATGCGCGCCTCGATCTCGATGAGGCGCGGCTTCACGTCGAGCAGCGCGATCAGGTCCGGGTACTGCGCCATGTGCTCGGGCGCGTCGCGCACGAGAATCGAGTTCGTGCGCGGATCGGGCTGGATCACCGGCAGGTCGGCCGCGTCGCTCGCGCCCGCGGGCACGGCGCTCGCGCCGCCGAGCGCGTCGGGCGCGCGCGCCGCGCCCGGATTCGCGATCGCCGCGGCGATCATCCCGCCAGGACGCGGATCGCTCCCCTGGCCGCCGAGGCCGCCCGCCGGCATGCCCGCGCCGTCGCCCGCCTGCGCGGCCTGCATGTACGGCGGCAGCGGCGGCAAAGGCGGCACGCCGCTGCGTCCGCCGCCGAGATCCGTCATCGGCGCGGCGCGGCCGATCGGCTTGCCGACCGTCGTCTGCGACGCATGCCTGCCTTCGCCCGGGTGATACATCCGGTTCAGCAGCGATGCGACGCCCGGCATCGTCACGGTCGTGCCGTCGACGTTCACGTCGCGATCGGCGGCCCATGCGTGCTTGAGCGTGAACACGCGGATCGTCGTGCCGCCCGTGCGCGCGGAATTCTCGTCGAGCCGCGCGGCGACGCTCGTCACGAGCTCGACGTAGCGCGGCGGCCCCGCGACGAGCGCGGTGCGCTGCTGCGCGTTGTAGGTGACCGGATAGCGCGCGTCGGCAACCTTCATCTGCTCGAGCAGGTCGCGCAGGTCGCCCGTGTTCGCGTGATCGAGCTTCACGAGCGTGCTCTTCATGTCGCTCGCGGGCGTCACGTACAGCACGGTGCCGTCGTAGTACCAGACGAAGCCGAACGATGCGGCGAGCGCGTCGAGGAAGCGCTGCGGCGACATCTTCATCTTGCCGCTGACGGCGCCGCTCACGCCCGGCGCGACGTTCGCCGCGACGTTCTGGCTCGCGGCGAGATCGCGCAGCACGTCCTTCACGTCCTTGCCTTGCGCCGCGTACTGAATTTCGGCGCTGCGCCAGCGAACCGGCGCGGCGTGGGCGGAAAGGCTCGCGAGCGAGCACAGCAGGGGCAGCAAAACGGAAATCTTGGCCTTCATGGGTCCGTCCGGAGGGGGCGCGCACCGTCGGTCGATCAGACGGATCGCGCGCCGCGAATGGGAGACCCCCGCAGTTAACCGCAGCCGCGCGCGGCGAATGCTGCGCGCGGCGAAGGCCCGTTCAATAGAACGAATTGACGGTCCAGCCCGTGACGAGCGGCGTCTGGAGGAATGTATGACCGCCGCTGCAATAGGTGGACTGCCACGGCGTCTTCGCGTAGCTGTCGTACGTCGCCCATTTGCTCGCGAGCCTGACCACGTATCCGCCGCGCGGCTCGGCGGCCTGGTTCAGCGTGACGTTGATCGTCGCGGCGTCCTCGATCAGCTTCGTCGACTGCGCCTCGCCGTGCGCGATCACCTTGTTGCCCTGCACGTCGATGATTTCGACGACGAGCCGCATCTGCCCTTCGCGCCCCTTCAGGTCGCACGTCGCATAGCTCATGTGCATGTACGCGCTCACCGAAATGAGCCCGTTGTTGTCGAGCTTCACGCGCCGGTCGATCGTGTACGTGTACGTGCCGTCCGCTTCGTACGTGATGAGCGATCCGTTCGGATAGGGACCGGCGTAGGTGCTCGAGCATTGCGGGAAATCGGTCGCGCCGGGCGTCGCCATCAGGATCTGGCAGTCCATGTCGGTGCCGCCGATCTTGATTCCCGATTGCGGCAGCCATATGCCGTTCTGGCACGACAGCACCTGCCCGTCCTGGCCCATCGACACGAGTCCCGCGTTCTGCCGCAGAGGATCGGGCGAGCACGGCGTGTTGACGACGACGCTGCCCGTGATCTCGAGCCGATTCGCCGCGACGATGCCGGGCACGATCATGTTGCCGTCGCGGTCCACCGCGAGCGCCTGCCAGCCGCCGCCTGTCCACGCGTACGCGCGGAACGTGTCGAGCGTGAGGCGCACGTCGCCGGCTTCGTTCGATGCGTCGTCGGGCAGGGTGCCGGCCGTGGCGACGGGACTCTTCCAGTGCCCGCCCGCGCCGCGCCACACGCCGTTGCTGCAGCTCAGCAGATTGCCGGCCGCGTCGGCGCCGAGCTTGCCGTTCGCGAAGCCGCCGGCCGTTCCGCAGTTCGCCGCATCCGCGCTGCCTTCCACGAACGTGTGCGTGAGCCAGATCGGCACCTGCATCGCGTTCGCCTCCGGATGGCCGCCGACGCCGACGCGATACAGATAATCGCTGTTGATCTGCTGGCCCGGGCCGTTGAAGAAGATTTCGTTCGCGAGATGGCCGGCGTTCGGCGGCGCGGCGTCGGCCGGATCGCACGTGGGCGAGCTGCCGCCGAGGTACGCGCCGAGCGGCATGCGCCACGCGTCGAACGCGCCGCGCGCCTCCGCCGGCACGCGCGCGCCGATCGAGCCGCCGCCCGGCCCCGCGCTCGCGGCGACGAGCCCGAGCTCCTTGTCGCCGATCGTCTCGCCGCCCGTCGTCACGACGAGCGCGTCGAGCCCGGCGCCGCTCGCGGTCCGCTTGACGAGCACGCACGTATGCTGGCCGTACGCGTTCGCCGGTCGCAGCGCGGCGGGCAGATCGTTCGTCGCCTGCAAATCGGCGAGCGTCATCACGACGGGCGCCTGCGTGTTCGCGCGCTGCAGCCACGCGTCGTAGTCGCGCTTGAGCGCGCGCGTGGCCGCGGCGGTCACCTGCGCCTGGTATTGCGCGGCCTGCTGCGCGCGCACGTCGTCGAGCGACGTATCCACCAACATCGCGATGCCGGCGAGCATCAGCGCGGCGATCGCGAGCGCGCCGAGCATCTCGATCAGCGCGAAGCCGCGCGCGCGGCGGCGGGAAGACGCGAAGCGCATCAGTACGCTTGCCCCATCCACACCGGCAAGCCGTTCGCGATCGTCAGCCCGGCGGGCAACGGCACGCCGTTCGCCGGCACGTTCGGATTCGCGTAGCCGGGACGCACGATCGCGTTGCGATACGCGACGCCCGCGAACAGCGAGCCGTCCGCGAGCGTCGCGATCTCGCCCGCGATGTTCACGGGCGGCGCCGACGCCGCGTACGCGACGACGGTTCCGTTCTCGACATAGTTGCGCCACAGCGGGTTCGCGCCCGGATACCACGCCGGAAACGCGAGTTGCGCGTTCGGCACCGCGCCGCGCGTGCCCGGATGCGTGCGCGCGTAATCGAGCGCGGCCTGGCGGTAGACGGCGAGGTTGTCGGCGAGCGCTTGCGCGGTGCGCGACGGTTGCAGCGCGGCAACGGCGAACGGGCCCTGCAGCGTCGCGTAGACGGCGGCGAGCGCTGCGAAGGCGAGCGCGGCGGCTAAGGCGTACATGAGCGGCGGCGTGGACGGTGGAAAAAAACTCGGGCGGCGTCAGTTCGACTTCCAAACGATCGTGACGGTGCCGGTGCAAGCGCCCGTCGCCTCGGTCGGCGCAACCGGATAGCTCACGGCTTTCTCGCCGACTTTGGCCGACAACCAGTTTCCGCCGGCGGTCAGCGTATTGATGCAGACGTCGCGCGGAACGTTCGTGTACTCGACGGTGAAAGTCTGTCCCGCCCCCGTCACCGTGACGGTGCCGCCCCACGTATTCGAGACGGCATCGTTGTCGCCGGTGGGCAGCGTGTTCGGAAACACCTTCGCGGCGATGAGATTCGCATTCAGCGACTCACTCCCGTAGTTGTTCACCTGCCCCATATAAAGCTTCTTGGTCCCCGTCTGAATCGCATTCAGCTCCTCGGCGAGCCGGTTCGTATTCGCGCTCGAAAACGCCGACCCGAGCAGCGCGATCGCGCCGACGATCACGATCGCCGCGACGCCGAGATACGCGATGCTCTCGAGCAGCGACGCGCCGCGCTCCTTGCGGTGGCGTCGGCAGAACGCCGGTTCGCGTCGATAGGCGGGGTGGGCAGCGAGTGGTTTCATGTTGGTTTCTCCTGGATTGAAAATGCGCGGCGTCAATGCATCGCGCGCGTCATCGCGGCGATTTCCTGCTGGATGCCGAAGAAGCCCGTCACGAGCCAGCCGATCAGCATCGCGAGCACGACGATCGCGGCGCCGTTCAGCACGCGCATCTGCGCGGCGATCCGCGCGACGCCCTCTTCGAGCCACTCGTCGGCGAGCATCTTGAGCGCCGCGTCGAAGCCGCCGTATTCGGCGTAGATGCACAGATCCTCGACGATCTCGCGCGACGGAAACTGATAGCCGGCGTTGAGCAGCGCCTCGCCGGCGTTGAGGCCCGACTTCACGCCGACGAGCGTGTCGTCGATCCGCTCGCGCAGCCACGGCCCCGCGACCACGCCGATCTTGAGCAGCGCCTTCTCGACGGTGACGCCCGACGCCTGCAGCGCCGAGAACGCGATCAGGAAGCCGCTGCCCGCGACGAGCCGGTAGATCGAATAAGGCGGCACGCGGTCCGCGTAGATGCGCAGCGGGCCGCGCCAGCGCGGCAGCGACCACGCGAGCGCGACGAGCGCCGCGGCGAGCGCCGCGACGACGGCGAGCATCCAGCCCTGCACGAACAGCGACATCAGATAGAGCGAGCGCGCGGCGCCGCGCCAGTGCGACGGATCGGCGATCAGCGCGAATTTCGGGATGACGTGCGTGCCGAACAGGTACAGATAGCCGATCACCATCACGACGAGCCCGACCGGATACGCGAGCCCGCCCGTGACCGCGCGGCGGATCTTGCGGCTCGACTGCACGATGTCGGCGACCGACGCGAGCGCGTCCTCGATGCGCCCCGCCTGCTCGCCCGCCGCGACGATCATCTGCTCGGTGGCGGGCACCCACGCGCCCATCGCCTCAGACAGCATCCCGCCGTTCTGCACCGCGAGCCGCCAGTCGGACAGCACGATCGCGAGCGGTTCGCGCGGCTTGCGGCCCTCGCGCGACGCGCGCCATTCGAGCTCCTCGAGCACCTTGAGGAGCGGCAGCCCGTTGCCGAGCATCTTCGCGATCTTCCGATACACGCGCAGCCGCTCGTCGGCGTTCAGGCAGAGCTTCGCCCAGCGGCGATTCAGCTCAAGTGCCATAGCTGAATCCGACCAGCGACAGCTGCTGCCGCGCTTCGCCCGCCGCCGGCGCGAGCGTGCCGACGACCCGCTCGACGCCGCGCGGATCGACGAGCCCCGCCGCGATCTTGTGCAGCGCGTGCTCGGCGAGCGTCACCCCGCCGAGCGTGCGGGTCCAGTATTCGAGCGCGCCGGCCTTGTCGCCTTCGCGCAGGAACTCGAACAGCCGCGCATCCGGCAGGATCACTTCGGCGACGACCGTGCGGCCGATCGTGCCGACCGAGCCGCAATGCGCGCAGCCGTCGCCCGCGATGCACGCGTCCTGCATCCGGCCGTCGAGCGCGCCGCGCAGCCGCGCGAAGAGGCCCGGCTCGATGCGGTCGGGATGATCGACGAGCCGCAGCTTGCAATGCGGGCACAGCAGCTTCACGAGACGCTGGCTGACGAGGCCGGAAATCACCGTGTGATCGGTAACCATCCGTGCGTGCAGGCCGAGATCGATCAGGCGGTCGGCGATCGCGAGCGCGCTGTTCGCGTGCACGGTCGTCCACACCTGATGGCCCGTCATCGACGCGCGCAGCGCCGTCTGCCCGGATGCGCGATCGCGGATCTCGCCGATCATGATCGTGTCCGGGTCGAGCCGCATCGCGTTCGTGATCGCCGCCGCGAACGCGAGCGCGCGGGCCTCCTCGGTCGGCGCGTTCGCGACCGGCGTCTGCACCGCGCCGTCGATCGGGTATTCGATCGGGTCCTCGACGGTGATCACGTGCAGGCTGCCGCGCGATTCGTCGATCTGCGCGGCGAGCGTGCGCTGCAGCGTCGTCGATTTGCCGGAGCCCGTCGGCCCGCTGATGATGTTCATCCCGTGCGGCTGCGCGCGCAGCGCGCGGAACGCCGCGACGTGCCCGGGCGCGAAGCCGAGCGCCGCGAGATCGGTCGCGTCGCCCGCGTCGTTGTAGAGCAGCCGCAGCACCATCAGGCTGCCTTCGCTCGTCGGCGTCGTCGCGATCCGCACGCCGTACAGGTCGTCCGGCAGCTTGTCGCGGTCGCCGATGCTCGCGTCCTGCCGCTCGCTCGGCCGGTAGCTGTTGTCCGACACGGTCGTCATCGCGCCGTACAGCGTCGCGAGCAGCCGCTCGCCGTGCTCGCGCGTGTGCTCGTTCACACGCGCGAGCTCGTTGTGCACGCGGAAGTAGACCTCGGTGCTGAAGCGGCGCACGCGAATGTGGATGTCGGATGCGCGCTCGCGGCACGCGCGGCCGATCAGCTCCTTCGCGAGCACCTGCATCACCGTGTGATCGAGCCGCTCGCCGCCGCCCGCGGCGTTTTGCCGGTACGCCTCGCGCACCTGCATCAGCGTCGCGGGCGTCGGCCGGTACGGCCGGCCCATCCGGTCGAGCCGCGCGCGATACGACAGCACGAACGGATTCATCTCGTGGCCTTCGGCGATGAGCAGCCGCCCGTCGTCGAGCAGGCAGACGAACTTGCGCTCCTCGACGCTCGCGGCGAAGTCGCCCGCTTCGCTGACGGCGCGCGGGCCGCGCGGCGGCGCGGCGTCGGCAACGACGGGCGGCGTCGCGCGCACGGCCGACGCGTCGGGTCGTTGCGCGTCCTGGCTCATGATCCGCTCGCGGGCAGGGAAGGCAGCGAGGGCAGCGTCGGCAGCGGCGCGGCCGCGTCGGCCGGCAGCGACGGATTGCCCGCGTAAGAAGGCGACGGCGACGCCGTCGACAGCCGGACCGTGCGCCCGCGATTCGACACGACGACCGCGCGCGGCCCGATCGCGACGACGCGCCCGCCATCCGGCAGCGCGTCGCCGCGCTGTACTTCGAATTCGGCGCCGCCGTTCATCCGCAGCGTCGCGAACGCGCGCTTGCCGACGCCCTCGATCGCCGTCACCTCGAACTGCCCGGCCGGCGCGCCGCCGCGCACGCGTGCGAGCTGCGCGGCCCGCTCGGCCACCTGCTGCTCGGTCTCGAGCTTCTTCAACTGCGCCTGCAGCAGCACCGTCTCGCTTTGCAGTTGCGTGAGCCGCGCGGCGGTCGCGCCGCCGTCGTCGGACGGCAGGCCCCCCGCCGCGCGCGCGGCGCCGGCGAGCAGCGCGGCGCCAAGCGCGCACATCGATCGGACGCGACTATTTCGCATAGAGCACTCCTTCGAGAGTCCACTGATTGTTCTGATAAGCGATGCGCTGCACGCGCAACCCCGGCACGTCGATCGCGCGCATGAACTCGGGCGGCGCGAGGCCGCCCAGGCTCGCGTTGAACCGGTACGCGCGCCACGCGGGCGCGGCGGCCGCCTGCTGCGCGAGATTCGCGAGCGGCGCGTGCGACGATCGATCGGGAAGCAGCCGGTCCAGTTTAGCGGCCGCATCCAGCATTTGGAGACGCGACAGAAGCTGTGTCCTGACAGCCGAATCGTCGACGAGCGGCGTGTCGTCCGCCGTCGGTGCGGTGAGCGGCACGTCGAGCGTCGCGCGCTCTCCGTCGGTGGCGACGATGGCGGCGGGCTGCTCGGCGAGCAGGTAGCGCACGTTCGAGCCGTTGCGCGCCCACGCGTAGCGCGCTGTGCCCGGCGTGCATTCGTAGCGCTCGAGCCGCCAGCCGCCCGGCGCGAGCCGCCCGAAACGCGTCGCGCACGCGCGTGAGAACGCGATCGCATCGGGCAGCGTCGCCCACGGATGCGCGACGGGCTCGCTCTTCGCCTGCCGCGCGGCGAGCTCCGCGCGCACGCGCGCGAGCGCCGCCTCGCGCTCCTCGGCCTCGACCTTCGCGCGATGATGCCAATACGCGAGCAGGCCGCCGCCCGCGACGCACACGGCGGCCGCCGCGATCAGCGCGGTGCGCGGCGGCAAGCGCCGCTCGACCGGCCGCAGCGCCCACCAGCGCTCGGTGCGCGGCCGGCCGCCGCGGCGCGGCAGCAGCTCGTCGAGCCGCTTCGGCTGAAAATTCTGGAAGCCCTGCCTCTCGAGCTCCGGCTCGCCGATCACGACGTTCCAGCCGCCCCACGCGTAATCGGTATGCAGCCGCTCGAGCGCTTCCTCGCGGCTGCCGACCCAGTCGCCGTTCGGCATGAACGCGTGGTCGCGCACCGCGAAATACGCCCAGCGCCCGTCGGGCAGCGCGAACGCGCCGAGCCAGTTCGGCGCGGGCTGGCGCCGCCCGTTGTAGAACGCGCCTTCGAGCGCGATCGCGCGCGACACCATCGCGCCGAGCGACAGATGCCCGGGCGCGAAGCCGTCGCGCGTGTTCGCATAGCCGGCCGCCGCGACGCCGCGATCGATCCGCAGCACCATCAGGTCGAACTTCAGCTTCTTCGCGAGCTCGACCGCTTCGGCGCGCAGCTCGTTGCGCCTCGACAGCGATTGCCAGAACAGCCCGCCGACGAAGCGCTGGCGGCCGATTTGAATCACTTGCGCGCTCATCGCTGGCTCCGTCACGCGCCGCCGCGCTGCGTGACGGGCGTGATCAGGATCACGATCACCTCGCGCGAGCGCTGCGCCTCGTAGCCGCCGCCGAGCGCGATCATCTTCGGCACGCCGACGCCGCGCTCGTCGAGCGAATCGTTCGCGCCTTCGTAGCCGCTGATGACGAGCGTCTCGCCGGACTTCATCGCGACGCGCTGCAGGAAGTTGCGCATGTCGACGTCGGGCGTCTGGATGCGCGTCGCGTCGCGGCCCGCGCTGCTCGACACTTCCTTCAGCTCGAGCAGCGACGAGATGTTCGTCGAGAACTGCAGCATCACGGTGCCGTCGTCGAGCACGTGCGGCAGCAGCGTCATGTTGAAGCCGGTCGTCACGGTGCCCGGCGTGAGCGCCGTCGACGAGCCGACGTTCGCGGTGTTCGTCGTCGACACCGACGCGAGATAGCCCGTCTGCGTCGCGACCTGCACGGGCACCGGCTGGTTGTTGAGCGTCGTGACCGACGCCGACGTCTTGCGCCGCACCGTGCCCTGCTGCGACAGCGCGCGAATCAGCAGCTTCGTGCCGTTGAAGCGGCTCGTCGGGCTGAGCACCGTCGCGGACAGATCGGCCGGCGCGAGCGACACCGGCTTGAACGGATTGGCGATGTCGAATCCCGCCGACACCGTCTTGTAGACGAGGGACCAGTCGATGCCGTAGGCGTCGCCCGCATTCAGCGACACGCTGAGCACGGTCACGTTGAGCAGCACCTGCCGCGACAGCGACCGGTTCTGCTGCGCCATGAACGCGGCGACGCGCTCGAGCACGTCGGGCGTGTCGGTCACCGAGATCGAGCCGGTCGCGGGCGACGAAACCGAGCTGCCGTAGCGCGAAAGCATCGACTGGATCGCGCTTTGCAGCCCGTTGAACACCGACAGCTGCGAATTCACCGCGGTGTTCGCCGTGTTGTTCGCGGTGAGGCCCGTCGTGCCGGAGCCGGCGCCGTTCGCGCCGCCGCCCGAGCCGCCCGCCTGCGAGCCGCCCGACGCGCCGTCGCTCGTCGCCCCGCTCACCACCGACGCGTTCAGCGACGAGTCGCCGGGAATCGCGTTGACCTGGAACGTGCGCGTATCGGTGAAGAAGAAGCGGATCGTCCCCTGCTCGAATTTCCAGAACACGCCGAAGCGCGCGCACGCCGCGTCGAGCAGGCCGCTCAGCGTGCCGCCCGCGTACAGGATGCGCACCGCCGCGAACGACGTGCCGCCGCCGTCCGCGCCCGCGCCGCCGCCCGCCTTGCCGACGCCCGACGGCGCGCCGCCCGGCATCCCGGGCGGCAGCGGCGGCATCGAGCGCTCGCCCGCCGCGTTGAGAAACACGCTCGCGCCGCGCGCCGCGCCGTCCGCGCCGCCGCCGTGCTGCGAACGCGCGGCCGCCTGCTGCGCGCTCGCGGCGACCTGCGTCGGCACCTGCGTGAGCCGCGTGATCTGCTCGGCGAATTCGGATAACGAAGAGACCGAGCGATCGAACGAAGCCGGCTCGTCGAAGAGCGCGGGCAGCTGTTCGCTGCTTCGCAGCTTGACGGCGCCCGCCGACACCCATAGCCCGTTGTCGACGACGACGGGCGCGAGCGCATGCACGGTGTTTTCGCCTTCGGACGCGCGCTTGAGGAGTGTGTCCGACGCGCTCGAATCGCGGTGCGCGTCCCGCTCGATGCCGCCGCGCAGCCCGGTGCAGCCGGCGAGCAGCACGGCGGCCAGAAACGAAATGGCGAAATAGACGCGCATCAGCCCGCTCCTTGCGCGACGACGCGCAACACGTGATTGCCTTGATAGAGAATCGCCTGGATCGGCGTCGACGTGCGGCCGAGACTCGCGACGAGCGCTTGCAGCGCATCCTCGAACGAGCCGCGCAGCGTCGCCTGCGCATCGATGCTGAAATCGACGGGCGCATCCCAGACGAGCTGCCAGCCCGCCGTGCGCGCCCATCGCGACAAGACGCCGCGAATCGTGCCGTCGGACGTGCGTACGTCCCAGAGATACTCGTTCAGGACGTGCCCGTTTGGGACGTGCCCGTTCGGGACATGCCCGTTCGGGACGTGCCCGTTCGGGACGGAGCGCGCCGTGGGCTGCGCGGCGGTCGCAGGCGCGAGCGCGGGCGTGGTCGCGGCGGCCGGCACCGCCGTCTCGGGCGACGCGTCCGCGCCCGGCGCGGACACGGCGGACGCCGGCTGCGGCGGCGCGCGAAAGACATCGGCTCGCTGCGCCGTCAGCGGCGCGTGATCGAAGCGCCCGGCGGATGCATCGCCCGATGCCGGATCGGTGCCGGCGGGCGGACCGCTCGCCGCGCAATCGGTTGCAAAGAGCGCGATCGCGATGGACGCGGCCGCGGCGACCGTAGCGCCGTGCATCATGTTTTTCCTCGTTACTCGACTGCCGTCGTGCGCCGCTGGCCCCCGCGCTTTGCCGCTCGACGATCCCGGATGCCGCGCCCGACGCATCGGGCTGCCTTCGCGACCGGAAATGGCTTTCCGGACCCGGGATTACCTCGGCTTTACATAATAGGTCTGCGCACGCAGTCGCATTATTGAATTGATTATTGCGCGGCAAATATACCCCGAATAGTTTGACAAAAGCTAGTTGGCATGCAAAATTCAATAGATCATTCAATTTCCCACTCGCCGCGCGCAATGCGCCGCCCATTCCATTCATTCGAATCGCCAAGATGAACCAGCATCCCGCCGCCGCCCCGCTGCGCGATCTCGCGGGCGAAGTGCTCGGCCTGATCGACCTGAAGCAGATGTTCACCGACATCCACATCGAGCAAGACCGCCCCGTCACGATCAAGACGCCGCGCGGCTGGATCGAGACGAGCGACGAACCGGTGCTCCTCGACGACATGCGGCCGCTGCTCGACGCGATCGACGAGCATTGGGAGAACGCGCTGCGCCAGGGCACGCTCGATCGCCCGTTCGTCCTCACGCGCTGCCGGCTGCGCTGCCACGTGTATCGCGCGGGCGGCGGCCGCAAGATCGTGATCTCGATGCGCCGCCTGCCGCTCGCGCCGCTGCCGCTCGAGGAGCTCGGCCTGCCCGTGTACGTGCGCTCGATGCTCGACAACACGAAGGGCATCATCCTCGTCACCGGCCCGACGGGCTCGGGCAAGACGACGACGATCGCGTCGCTGCTCGAGCACGTCAACGCGACGCGCAACACGCATATCGTCACGATCGAGGAGCCGATCGAATACTATCTGGAGCGCCGCCAGTCGATCATCTCGCAGCGCGAAGTGCCGACCGACACGCCGAATTTTCCGCACGGGCTGCGCGAGGCGCTGCGGCAGAAGCCGGACGTCGTGATGGTGGGCGAGGTGCGCGACGCGCAGACGGCCGACACGCTGCTGCAGGCGGGCGAATCCGGGCACCTCGTGCTCGCGACGATGCACACGGGCAGCGCGGTCAGCGCGCTCAACAAGCTGCTGTCGTTCTTTCCGGCAGGCGAGCGCGACCGGCACGCGGTCGCGCTCGCCGAATCGCTGATCGGCATCGTCTGCCAGAGCCTCGTGCCGAGCGCGGACGGCGAGAGTCTCGTGCTCGCGAGCGAGCTGCTGTTCAACAACAACAACCAGGTCGCCAAGCTGATCGCGGACCCGGCGAAGCTGCACCTCGTCAACGAATTCCTGCGGCGCCGGGAGGACAACATGTCGCGCTCGCTGAACGACGATCTCGCCTCGCTCGCGGCGCGCAACCGGATCACGACGAAAGACGCGTTACGGGCAACTTACAATCGGCTCGAACTGCATGAAATGATGCAGTCCATTGTTAATCGTTAGATGCATGCGCATCCGATCCGGCATTTTTATATGCCGATCTAAAATCGAAAAAAAATCATATAAACAAGCCCGATCCCGCGTTAATCGACTGGTCGCATTAATTTCAAAAGACGATTGCGGCGGCGAGCCCGAATCGTGCGCGATCGTCGCTTGATAATGTGCGGAATTTGCATCAATTGCCGAGCAGGCGCGTCTGACTCCTGAGGCCGAGGCCGAGGCCGTCCGGCAGCGACGAAAGCGGCGTGGGCGTGGGCGGGCGTGAAGACGGATGCGCCCGCGCCGACGGCTTCGTGGCGGCGAGCGCCGCCTTGGCTGTGGCTGTGGCTGTGGCTGTGGCTGTGGCTGTGGCTGTGGCTGTGGCTGTGGCTGTGGCTGTGGCTGTGGTTGCGGATGCAGGTGCGGGTGCGGCTTCGATTGCGGCTTCGGGTGCCGTTGCGCGTGCGGGTGCAGGTGCGCTCACGTGTGCCATGGCCGGCGCGTCTCGCGCCGATGCCGGCGCGCCCGACGACGCCGGCCGCGACACGAGCGCCGAATCCGTCGTCATCACGCGCGGCGTCACCAGCACGAGCCGCCGCGCGCCGCGCCCGGAGGCAAGCGGCAGCGCCACCGCCGCGCACTCCCCTGCCGCGAGCGTCACGCTCGACGTGGCTTCGCCCAGCGTTGCTTCGCCCGACGTCGTATCGACCGATGTCGCTTCGCCCGGCGAAAGCGCGCCGACCGAGCGGCCGCCGCCATCCTCGCGGCGCTCGACGATCCGCATGTCGAGCGCGTAGCGGCCCGCCTGCGCGGTCTCGCGCGGCGTGACGCGCATCGCGAAACCGCTTCTCCGCGAGTCGAGCGTTCGCACGTCGCCGTCATTCGACGGGACGAACGCCTGCCGCAGACGGCCGAAATCCGCGTTGCCGTCGGGAAGCGTCAATGTCGAGCCGTCGACGTCGATCGATGCCGCACCGCGCGCGGCGAGTTCGGCGACGCGTACACGCGCCTGCGCGCAGCCGTCCGTCGCGATCGCGATGCGCGGCGCGGATGCGCTGGCGGGTTTGGACGATCCGGGTGCGCCGGCGGCGTTGGACGCGCCGGATGCGGCCGGCGTCCCATTTACGGCGGCTGCGGCGGTTGCGCGAGACGCGCCGGATGTGCTGGACGTGCTGGACGTGCTGGATGTGCTGGATGTGCTGGATGTGCTGGATGTGCTGGATGTGCTGGACGTGCTGGACGTGCTGGACGTGCTGGACGTGCTGGACGTGCTGGACGTGCTGGATGTGCTGGATGTGCTGGATGTGCTGGACGTACTGGACATGCCGGACGTGCTAGACGTGCCGGACGCGCTGGACATGCCGAACATGCCGGTTACGGCGGATGCGCGACGCGAATCCGCCGCACCCGACGCCGCCGACGATTCCGCTCGCCCCGGCGAACGCGAAGCATCGCGCGCATCGCCCGCCGCGCGCGATGCCGCGGAGGCCCGCACGTCGTCGCGCCACCGCAACCCCAGCGCATCGAGCTGCGCGGGCGCGAGCGTCGCGCCGAACGCGTCGATCCGTATCGGCGCGGGCAGCGTGTCGAGCTGCGCGACGAGCCGCGCGTCGTGCGCGAGGCGCGCGGGCACGTCGCGGATCAACACGGTGTTCGAGCGCGCGTCCGCGCCGACGATCGGCAGCGACGCGGTGAATTCGCGCACGCCCGGCACCGCGCGCGGTGCCGCGCCCTCCGCTTCAAGCCGCCGGCGCAGCCGCGTCGCGAGCCCCGGCAGCGACGCGTCGCCCCCATCGTCCCCATCGCCAACGTCGACGCGCACGTCGCGATCGGCCGCCGCGCGCGCGCGCAGCCGGAACGCGCGCGTCTCGGTTCGCACGCGCGCCTGCGCGGCCACGTCGAGCGCACGCGCGGCGGCCAGCACGAGCGCGACGTAGCGCGGCGGGCCGGCGGCCCGCACGATCCGCGCCGCGTCGTCATAAGCGGGCCGCCAGCGCCCGTCGACGATCCGCTGCCGAGCGAGCGTCGCGCGCAGCTCGGCGGGCGTCGCGTAATTGAGCCGCACCGCCGCGCGCCCGAACGCATCGGGCGCGACGAGTTGCAGCACCGCGCCGTCGTAATACCACGCAAGCCCGCATGTGCGCGCGACCCAGTCGACGAAACGCTGCGCGGGCAGCGCGTCGCGCACGTCGAGCCGGCACGGCGTGCGCGCGTCGACGTCGATTGCGACACCCGAACGGCGGCTCAGCTCGCTCAACGCGTCGACGGCGCTCACCGCCCCGACGCGATAGTCGAAGCGCGCGAGCGGCCACGCGAGCGGCACCGCTCGCAGCGCCGGCGCATGGCCCGCGAGCGCGAGCGCCACGGCGGCAGCCGATGCGGCCGCGCGCCGCGTCACGATGCGCGATCCGTCGATTCCGCGTCCGCGCCCAGGTTGAGGCGATAGCCGGTCGCATACGCCGCGTGCACGGTCCAGCCGATGCCCGCCGCCTTCAGCCGGCTGCGCAGCCGGCTCACGTACATGTCGACCGAGCGGGTTTGCGCGCACGCGTCCGCGCCCCACACGAGCCGCAGCAGGTCCTGCCGCTGCACGACCGCGCCCGGATGCTCGGCCAGATGCCAGAGAATGTCGAATTCCTTCGCGCTGAACGCGTGCGACGCGCCGCCGTCGGACACCGTCAGCGTCGCGCGCGACAGCACGTAGCGGCCGAGCGGCATGCGAGCGCTATCGGCCGACAGCGCCGCGAAGCGCCGCAGCAGCGCGCGCACGCGCGCGAGCAGCGTCTGCTTTTCGAGCGGCTTGACGAGGAAGTCGTCCGCGCCGGCGTCAAGAATCTTGACGATGTCCTCTTCGTCCGAATGCACGGTCTGGAAGATCACCGGCACGATCGAGCGCGCGCGGCCGCGCACCCATGCGAGCAGCCGCTCGCCCGTCATCCCGGGAAGATCCCAGTCGAGAAGCAGCAGATCGGCCCAGCTGTCGCCGAGAAAGCGCCGCGCGGCGAGCCCGTCCTCGAACGCCTCGACGCGGTAGCCCTCGGCCTTGAGCCACGTGACGAGCAGCGTGCGCTGCACCGGATCGTCCTCGACGACGACGATCTGCTTGGGCTGCTGCACGGTGCGCTGCATGTTCGGTTCGGACATCGCGAAATTATGGGTCGTCAAGCGAAAAAACGAGAAAACGCGCGCCGCCGCTCAGCCGTCCGGCGCGACGCTCGCGCGCCAGCGCGCGATGCCCTCGGGCACGACGGGCGCCGCGCCGAGCGCCGGCGCGAGCGTCGGCAGGCGCATCACGAACGACGTGCCCGCGCCGCGATTCGATTCCGCGTGCAGCGTGCCCGCATGCGCGGCGACCACCTGCGCGGCGAGCTGCAGGCCGAGGCCGAAGCCCATCGAGCCGCGCTTCGCGAGCGGCGCGAAATCCGTCATCCGAGCGTCCGGCGCGAGGCCCGGCAGGCCGCCCGCCCAATCGCGGATCGTCACTTCCGCGTGCGCGTCGCGCACGTGCAGCCGGATCTCGACGCGCGCGCCCTGCCGCGACGCCTGCACCGCATTGTCGATCAGATTCTGCAGCGCGCGGGCGACAAATACGCGCGCGCCGCGCAACCACAGCGGCGCGGCGTCGTCGAGCCAGAGCTGCAACGCGACGCCGCGATAGACGGCCGCCACTTCGAGCTTCGGCACGAGCTCGCGCAGCATCCCGCGCAGATCGAAGCGCACGAAATGGCGTTGCCGCAAATCGTCCGCCGCCGACGCGACAAGATAGTCCTGACCGAGCAGCAGCGCATGCCGCGCGAGCTGCGCGATCCGTTCGAGGCCGCCGCACGCGGCGAACGCGTCGGGATCGGCGTCGTGCAGCTGGGTCAGCGCGAGGATCGAATTCTGCGGCGAACGCAGGTCGTGCGCGAGAAAACGCAGCGACGCGACGCGCTCGTCGAGCGCGCGGCGCAGCGGCGTGACGTCGGCGACCGTGACCGTCGCCGCGATCGCCTGATCGCGCTCGACCGGTTGCAGCGTGAGCCACAGGATCGCGTCGTCGGTCTCGAATTCGAGTCCTTGTGCGAGCGCCTCGAAGAGCGCGGCGGCGTCCGCGCCCGCCGCGTCGCCGAGCACCGCGCGCAGCGGCAATCCGGCGGGCAGCGCGCGGCCGAACAGCGCGCGCGCGCGCGCGGTGGCCGCGACGATCGCGCCGTCGCGGTCGAGCGCGAGCGTGCCCCACGCCTGCCGGTCCTGCATCATCTGGAAGATTCGGGCATCGGCCCCGTGCGGCGCGCTCAAGTTCGACTCCGGCGGACGTTCGGTTCCGCGTATGTTTGGACGGGCCGCGACGCGGCGGCGCGAGCGCGCAGTGTGTACCGATTCGAAAGCGCTTGTCCAGTGCCGCCGCGCCGCGTCGCCCGCGCGCTCAGAAGTCGGCCTTCTGCTTGAGGTCGCCCGCGCTCACCGTCACTTCGTCCGGCGTGAACTCCATGTTGCCGCCCGCGCCGCGCTTGCCCACATGCGCGTTCACGAACGGATTGCCGCCCGACTCGAGACGCTCCAGCTCCTTCGTCGCGCCGGCGTTCAGCTTCACATTGCCGTCCTTGTCGACGACGCCGACCGAATTATTGCTGCCGTTGTACAGGTTGCCCTGCGAGTCCATCTTCAGGTGCAACGCCTCGCCGCCCGCCTTCGTGTTCAGCTTCACGTCGCGCAGGTCCTCGCCGGGCTTGCCGCCCGCAGGCGGCGTCGCGTGGTTCGTCGGGCCGTTGTTGCCGGCCGGCGTGTCGTCGTTCGAATCGCCGCCGATGTTCGTGTCGTCGCCGCCGCCCGAATCGCCCTGCATCAGCAGTTCCTCGATTTCGTGGAGCAGTTCCTCGATCTTCCGATCGCGGCTGCTCGGCGAAGTC
Source organism: Burkholderia sp. MSMB1498 (assembly GCF_001526245.1). Lineage (NCBI taxonomy): Bacteria > Pseudomonadati > Pseudomonadota > Betaproteobacteria > Burkholderiales > Burkholderiaceae > Burkholderia > Burkholderia sp. MSMB1498. The sequence goes on along the minus strand of NZ_LOYJ01000067.1, from coordinate 186,486 downwards.
GACGAAGTGTGGAACTGCGACGGATGGAGAGTCTGCAACGAAATGCCGTTAACGCTCATGATCGTCTCGCTATGAATGTGAATCGACTGAGGGAAAGGGAAAAGAACGCGCGCGGCCTTGCTGCGCCCGCGGTTCGTCAACAAGCTTAGGCGGCGCGCCCTCATGCGCCGCGAAGCGGGCGAAGCGGCGTCGCGGCGGACGAAACGACGGGTCGCGCGCCGCGCGCCGCCGCCGCCGCCGCGCGACACGGCGCGGTTCGCCGCGCGCGACGGCGCTTCGCGCGCACCGCCCGCTCGTTCGCGCGCAACGGCGATCATCGTCGCCGGGTCATCTCTACTCGACGCATCCCACCGACATGGCGATCAAACCGTGCAACAAGGCCGCGTTGCGCGCGCTGCTCTCGGCCTTCTCGGCCGGGCTGCGCGCGAACGCGCACGCGGACCTCGACGAACTGCTGCTTGCGCTGCGCGCGTTGCAGCCGCGGAACGCCGCGGTCGACCTGTGCGACGTGCGGCTGCGGATCAGCCGGCGCGACTGGATCGGCGCGCTGCACATCCTGCGCACGCTCGAGGAGCAGGAACGCGGCACGCCGCTGTGCTCGGCGTTGCAGAGCTGGTGCCTGTTCGCGCTGCGGGACGACGACTGGCGGCGCTATGCGCAGACCGTGCTGCTGTCGGGGGATCGGGCGTCGACGGCGCTCGTCGGGCGATTCCTGAAGGTGAACGAGCTCGCGGCGAGCGACCGGGGCGAACACGACGACGATGTCGCCGCGCGCGTCTCGCAGTTGCTGCGGCTCGATCGGTATCAATGGGCGCGGCACGTGCATGCGAGCGGGATGGGGTGACGGGCGGTTGGGTTCGTTGTTCGTTGTTCGTTGTTCGTTGTTCGTTGTTCGTTGTTCGTTGTTCGTTGTTCTACGTTTTTCGTTCTACGTCTCTCGTTTGCCGGTTTCGTCTTGCAGTTCGCGGTGTGCGTGTGTGCGGTTCGCGGTTCGCGACAGATTTCCCATACGCCGCAGCAAACGAGATCGCTCGAAATCGGCAACGCGCATCATGGCAAGCCTCGCGTCCGCGATCGACGCGCATCGCACACTCGAATGCGATTTCCGCGAATGCACGCGACGTTCGCCGTCACGAATTCGTCGCTCGGCCGCGACTTCCGCGCCCATGATCGAACATGTCGAAACAAGCGGGTTCGCCCGAAATCCGCAACGCGCGTTAAGCCGAAGCAAACGTCGGTGATCGGCACGCGGCGCAAACATCCGCGCAAATGCGGATTTCGCGGATTTCGCGGATGTCGCGGATGTCGCGGAAAGCACGCATAGCGCAGAAAGACATCGCATCCGGCTTCGCACGACGCCCGCGCAAACGAAGCCCGTCCGCGGCATGCGTGACGCGGCCCGGCCCGTCGAGGGCGGCGCGCGCGCCGCGAACGCGTTGCGCGCGCGGCATCGCCGGCGGCGCCGCACCGGCCGTCGCGCCAGACTTCCCGCAAGGAGAAACGGCCGATGGACGCCACACGACCAGCGCCCCGGCCCCATCGGCCTCGCTCGCTGCGCAGGCCCGCCCCATGCACGACGATCGGCCGGCGCGACGCGGCGAGCGCCGCCGCCCGCCGCGCGACTTCACCGATCGATCGTCTGCGACGGCGCCTCGTCGAACATCCGCCGATAGCCGTTCACGAGCGTCGACCGATGCCGGATGCCCCAGCGGCTTGCGATCTCGAGCACGCTCGCGGCGCGCGGCGCGTCGGACAGCAGCTCGCCGCGAATCCGCTCCATCCGCTGCCGCCTGATCAGCTCGCTCGGCGACAGCCCGAGATACGTCTTGAACGCCGCCTGCAATGCGCGCTCGGTCACGTCGATGTGCGCGGCGATCTCCCGCACCGACAGGTCGCGCTGGTCGAGCCGCTCCATCAGATAGCGATACGCGCGCCGGTACTTGCCGGGCAGCCGCGCGCTGACGTCGTCGCTCGGTGCGGCCGCGTGCGTGCCGCAGCGTGCGATCGCGAGCGCCGGGGCGAGCGCCGCGCCGTCGGAGCGCACGTGCCGAACGGACGCGAGCGCATAGCGCGCGTACAGCGACGACGATTCGCGAATCCGCCCCTGCTGCTCGCGCACCTTCGCCGCGCAGTACAGATAATCGAGCGTCCAGCGCACGTGCGACCCGCAGCGCCCGGCCGCGTCGCGATACGGCGCGATCATCGCGTCGGCGACGTTCGGCGCGTGGCCGGCGAGCGCGGCGAGCGCGACTTCGAGGCGCACGCTGCGCTGATAGTCGGCGAGGCCCGCCTTCGCGCACCAGCTCACGTGCGCGTCGATGCGCGCGAGCGCCGCGTGGTCGCCGGCCGCGAGCGCGCGCGCCTGCCGCATGTAGTCGACGCGCCTCCGCAGCAGCGGCGGCGCGGCGTCGGCTGCCGCCGACGCGCCCGCCTGCGCGAACGCGGACGGCGGCAGATCGGCGAGCGTCGAGCGCCAGTAGACGTGATCGCCGAGCGCGTCGGCGCGGCCGATCTGGTATTGCAGCAACAAATCCGCGCGCAGCGCGCCCGCGAGCTGAAGCCAGCGCGGATCGGCGTCGCGGGCGGCCGCGTCGAGCACGTCGAGCGTCGCCATCGCGTCCTCGGCGCGGCCGAGATGATGCATGACGACGCACGTGCCGACGAGGCTCTCGAGCTTCTGCTCGACGCTCGCCGCGCGATCGTCCGCGATCCGCTGGAAGCCCGCCTGCGCGATGCCGAAGCGGTTCTGGAAAAACGCCTGCCAGCTCGCGTTGCGGCAGGTCATCACGCGCGTCTGGTCGCGCGATTCGCGCAGCAGCTTCTGCGCGCGGCGGAACGTGTCCTCGGCTTCCTCGAAGCGGCCAAGCACGAGCTGGATGTCCGCATACGCGTGGACGTCGCGCACGTCGACGGCGAGGCCGCCCGGCTCGGCGTCGCAGCGCGCGGCGACGAACGCGGCCGCTTCGGCGAAGCGGCCGTCGAGCACGCGCGCCGCATACGCGCCGTTGGACGAAGGATTGGCGAGCGCGGCGGCGGCGGCGAAATGGAGTGTGGAAAACATGGCGGGTCCTCCCGGCAGGCGGTTTCGAATACGAAGATGTCAGGCTCGATCCGCGCGCCGCGCCGCCGCTCGTCGCGGGGCGCAGCGCGTGGATGCGTGCCGCTATCGTCTCGTCCGGGCCGAATCCGCGCAGCAGTTTGTGACGTTCCGTTACGATTGCCCGGATTGCCGGATTGCCGGATTGCCCGGATTGCCGGGGTCGCCCGGGTCGCCCGGGTCGCCCGGGTCGCCCGGATCGCCCGGATCGCCGGGATCGCCGGGGTCGTCGGAATTGCCGGAATAGCTGCGATTACCGCGCTTGCCGCCCGGCGCCGCGCCCCGCTACACCCGCAGCCAGAAATATTCGCCGGACGCGATCCCGCCGAACATCTCGTCGCCCGACTCGATGATGTTCTGCCGCCAGTAGCGGCCGTGCTCCGCGTAGTGCGCGAACAGATCGGCGAGCGTCTCGCCCGTCACGTCCGGCGTGAGCGGCAGCCGCATCAGCAGCACGATGCCGCCCGTGTCCGCGTCGATTCCGAGCTGCGCCTGGTCCTGCGCATAGATCAGCAGGTTCGCCTCGAGCAGCAGCCGGTACACCGCGAGCGTGCGCCCCGCGCTGACGATCCCGTAATGAAAGTTCACGTACATCGATTCCGGATCGTCTTCGAAATATTCGAGCCGCACGTCGAAACCCTCGACTTCGATCGAGCGCGTTTCGAGCACATGGTCGACATCCGGCAAATCGACGATCGCGCAAACCTCGGCGATGATTCCCTCGTAGTGTTCCTGGCTCATGGCTGCTCCATTCCGGCATCCGGCACGCCGCAAAAAAACAGCCGGCGCACGCAGCGCCGGCTGTCCAACACGCGTCGTGCGGCGGCGAACTTACTGAATCTTCTCCGCGCCTTTTTGAATCAGGCCCACGGCGGCCTTCTTCACCTCCATCTCCGATTGCGCGATCGTCATCTTCATTTGGTTCTCGGCCATCTTGTTCATCGCCGCAATGCCCGCATCGGTGCTGTTGCCTGCACTAAACAGGGCTCCGCCCGCTTGCAACGCCGTATTAATGATGCTCATGGTCAACACTCCATAGATAGTGCGTGCGTACACGCATCGACAGAAATCCGGCGCAGCCGATCCTTATTGCACATCGCTCGGCCCGCCGCTTTTTTGCCGCGCAGCGTGAGGCGGCGCCGGACGCGGCTCGCGCCGCATCGCTTGCCGCCGCACGCCGCGCGGCGAAACCGTGGCCGCTACGCGGCCGCCGCGTTCGCCTCGTGCAGCGTCGCGACGATCCGCTGCGCCGCGAGCAAGCCGCGATAAATCTTCTGCATCGCATCGCGATCGAACTCGCTCGCGGCTTGCGCGGTGGCCGCGCTCACGCGCTCGGCCGTCTCGCCGAGCGCCCGGCGCAGCGCGCCGATGCGCGCGGCCGCGTCGGGCGCGGCGAGCGCCTGCTCGAGCGGTCCGCAATCGTCCGCTGCCCGTTCCAATGCTTCGTACATGCCGCTTCTCCCGTTGGTTGAGGCCTGTCAGTTGAGGTTCGGCGCGCCGTCGGCCGGCGCGCCCGCAAACACGTGCTTCACGCCGTCCGGCGTCTCGATGTAGCGCACGTCGCCGATCTCGAGCATCCCCGAGTACGCGACGGGCACGGGCGCGTCGCCCGACTGCCGCGCGTCGATTTCGATCGCGCGCACGTTCGGCCCGACGTCCGCGCGCACCCGGTCGACCGCCGCGCGCAGTTGCGCGACGTTCGGCACGACGCCCGACACGAGAAAGCGCCCCTGCCCCGCGTAGGCGACCGTCGCGCCCGGCACGCCGAGCGATTCGCCGATGCTCTGCGCATCGTCCTGCGCGACGTCGTACCGGCGCTCGACGCGATGCACGGCGAGCCGGTCGAGCAGCTTGCGTGCGGCAAGGTCGTCGGCGGGCGTCGCGACCATCCCGCTGACGGCGACCATCGCGCCGCGCGGCGCCGCGTGCAGCTCCGTGTAGCCCGCGCGCCCGAGCTCACCGCCGATGCGCGTCGCGAGCGCATCCGCCGTCTCGACCGCGGGCGGCGCGCCCGGATGCGCGCTCGCGAGCATCGCGCCCATCGCGAGAAGGCCGGCGACGAGCGCGCCGCCCGCCGCCGCGCACGCCGCGAGCTTGCGCTGCGCGCCGCGCCTTGCCGCGTCGGCGCCGGGCGGCGGCGCCCACAATGTCGCGAGCAGGTCGAGATCGCTCGGCCACTCGCCGTCCGCGGGCCCAACGCAGAGCGCCGTCTCGCCGAACGGCACCGGCACGAAGTCGAGCATCAGGAGCGGCGAGCCGTCGGCGTCGAACGGATCGGCGGCCGTCTCCGGCGGCGCGCTCGCCGCCCGCCGCGCGCGCGTTGCGCCGCGCGCGTCGATCGACAGCAACAGATCGCCGTCGCGCCAGTCGGTGATGCGAATCTCCGCGTCCTCGCCCGCGCCGATCCGGTGCTCGCCGGCGTCGAGCGCGATTTCCGCGCCGGCGTGCAAACCGGTCAAGATCCGCAGCAGCTTCATCGGTTGCTCCTTGTCCTTGCATCGTGCGTTTCATTGGCATCGATCGAATCGATCGCGATCCGTGCGTCGCTTCGATCGCGCCGCGTCGTTCGTCGATGTAGCCAGAATAGTTCGATGCGGTGCCGCGGTTCGTGCGTCGCGCGAATTCGCCGCCGCGTTTGCGAAGCGCCGCCCGCGCCGCGACGCTCACGATCGCGGCCGCGGCGCGCCACGCTGTGCGGCCCGCTGTGTCGCCCGCTGTGCAACCCGCTCAATCGCGGATACGCCGCCGCGCAGCGTCTGCACACTCGCGATCGCGCGAGCGAGCTGCGCATTCGTCGACGGCCGCTCCGCGTTGAACACCATCAGCGGCAGCAGCAGGTAGTGCGTGCTCGCGCGGTCGCCGCGCTCGGCCGCCGCATCGCGCGGCGCGGCGCGCACGCTTCGCGTCGCGTCGAGCAGCAACTGCTTCACCCCGCTCCAGCCGATCGGCGTCCACGGCCCGGTGCGCAGGCGGGCGGCGAGCAGGTCCGCGCTGTGACTCAGCAGCGCCGCCGTGATGCGCGCGCCCGGCTCCGCGTCGACACGCCGGCCGAGCTGAAGCAACGTATCGGCCCACAGATGCCGCAGCGCCTGCTCGCGCTCGGCGGCACCTGCCGGCGTGCGCGCGAGGTCGGCGAGCGCACGCTGCGCGGGCGCGAGCGCCGGCCGCGTGCGCGCCGCGCGCACGCGCGGCAGCGCAAGGACGCTCGCCGATTCGCCGTCGCGCTCCTCCTGCTCGCGCTGCTGCCCTCCGCCGCCCCGGCCGCCCGACTGCCGGTCGCGCTCGTCATGCGGCGCGACGTGCGCATGCGGCACCGACGATTCGTCGCCGCCGTCGAACGCTTCAGACCGGCTATCGGCGCGGCGACGCCCGCGCGAACCCGCCGCCGCCGCCCGCGCGCGCGGCTTCAGCTTCGCGAGCATCTGGCTGCGCGCGGCGATCACGCTCGCCTGATAGCCGTTCGAATACGTAAAGCGCGTGCCGTACTTGCCGTAGGTCGTCGCGACGCGCGCGCGCGCCGGCCGGCGCCGCCTCGGATCGGGCTTCGCCGCGTGGAGTGCTTGCGCGATCGCGCGCGTGATGCGGCTCATGACGGCACCGCCGCGGACAAGAGCTGCTGCGCGAAATGCAGGATCTCGGCGGCCGCCCACGGCCCGGCGATCGCAACCGTCACCGTCACCGCGACGAGCTTCACGCCGTACGAGATGCTCTGCTCCTGCAGCGACGTGATCGCCTGCAGGAACGAGATCGCGAGGCCGGATGCGGCCGCGACGAGCACGACGGGCAGCGAGATGTAGAGACACAGCATCATGCCTTGCGACGTGAGCCGGATCAGGTCGTCGATTTCCATCGGGCGAATCTCCTCGGAATCGGTAAGCGGTAAGCGGTAAGCGGTAAGCGTGAATCAGGAATAGGTCAGCACGAGGCCGTGCACGAGCGTCGACCAGCCGTCCATCACGACGAACAGCATCAGCTTGAACGGGATCGCGACGTTGGTCGGCTGCACCTGGTTCATCCCCATCGACATCAGCACGTTCGCGATCACGAGATCGACGATGATGAACGCGATGTACAGGATGAAGCCGATGCGAAACGCGTCGGTCATCTGCGCGAGCGTGAACGCGGGCGCGAGCACGATCAGATCGTCTGCGCGCAGTTGCGCGGCCGCGGCCTTCGGCCAGACCACCGACGCGGAGCGCAGGAAGAAGCGCTTCTCGCGCTCGCGCGAGTGCGCGGCGAGGAACTGGCGGAACGGCTCCTTCGCCGCGCCGAACGCCTGCAGCATCGCCTGCGTCGGCTGCGGCGACAGCGCCTGCCCCTGCAGCTGCTGCTGCGCGGCGAATCCGATCGGCGCCATGATGTACAGCGACACGAGGATCGCGATGCCGTTGAGCACCATGTTCGGCGGAACCTGCTGCACGCCGAGCGCGTTGCGCAACAGCCCGAGCACGACGACGACTTTCGCGTACGACGTGACCACCATCGCGATGAACGGCACCATGCTCATCACGAGCACGGCGATCAGGAGGCCGGTGATGTCGTTAAACTGAACCATCGTCGCCCGCCATCCGGTCGATCCGCACGCCGAGATGCGCGCCCACCGCGACGAGCCTGCCGCCGCCGATCGCCTGGCCGTACGCGACGAGCCGCACCGGCACGTCGCGCGCGGCGAGCGGCAGCTCGAGCACGTAGCCCGGGCGCAGCGCGGCCAGCTCGGCGATCGACAGCGACAGCGTGTCGATCTCGACGTGCACGGGCAGAGCGACGTCGCCGAGGGCGGCCGCCTCGGGCGCGGCGGGCGGCGCGTCTTCGCCCGGCGATGCGGGTGGCGAAGTGGGTGGCGCAGCGGTCAGCGAAGCGGTTGGTGAAGCGGCTGCTGAAGTGGCCGGAGAAACCGCCGGTAAAGCGGCTTGTGAATCGGCCGGAAAATCTGCCGGCGAATCCGCCGCCAAGTCGCCCGCGACGATCGGCTCGTCGAGATCGTCGGCGGTGTCGGGCGTTTCGGTCATCGTCATCGTGGTTCCCTCGATCAGAACGGTTGCGTGCCATTGCGTCGCGCCGCGCGCACCCCACCACGCGTGCAGCGGGCCCGAGCGCGCGCCGCCGAGCGCGGACGGCACCATGTCCAGCAGCACGTCGCCCGGCCGCAGGCTACGCAGCACCGCGAGCGGCAGCGCGCGCGAGCCGAGCCGCACACGGCCGGGCAGACGCACGCGCGCGAGCGCGCCCGTCGCCGCGCCGCGCGGCCGCTCGCGTGGCAGCCGCGCCGCGAGCGCGTCGAGCCACGGCGTCTGCGCATCGAGCAGCGCGCAGCGCATCGGCATGCCGTCGAGCGCGAACGTCAACACGCAGCGCGTCGCGTCGAGCGCCGCCGCAGGCGCGGCGCGCAGCCCGCCGATCGTCACGCCGGCGAGCCCCGCCGCCGCGAACGCGGCGACGAGCGGCGCGAGCAGCGTCGACGCGAGCGCGGTGCGCAGCGACAGGCTCGCGTCGTCGCCGCGCGCATCCAGCGCAGGCGCCGCGACGACGTCGAGCGCCGGAAACGCCGCGAGGTCGATCGCGACGCGCGCGCTCGCGCCGTTCAATCGCAGATCGAGCACGCCGGGGCGCTCGAAGCGCGGCCGCTCGTGCGTCGCCGCGCGCCAGTCGGACAACGTCGGAAAGCGCGCGAGCCACGCGGCGAGCCGCGCGTCGGCGATCAGGCGCGCGAGCGCCGCGTCGAACGCGCTGCACGCGGGCAGCGGCAGCGCGGCGTCGATGCCGGGCGGCGCGGCGGTGTCGGGTTCCAGTTCGATCGGCTCGGTATCCATCGTCGCGGATAGTCGGGTTTGCTTACGGGTTTGCTTACGGGTTCGCTTGCGGGTTCGCCTGCGGGTTCGCTTGCGGGTTTGCTTACGGGTTTGCTTACGGGTTTGCTTACGGGTTTGCTTACGGGTTTGCTTACGGGTTTGCTTACGGGTTTACTTGCGGGTCCGGCTACGCGCTTGCTCAGCCCACGTCGATCTCGATCGTGCGCGGCGCGCCGCAATGCGCGAGCAGCGTGTCGAGTCGCGCGTGCAGGGTCGCGCCATGCGTGCAGAGTAAGTGCCGCGTCGCCGCGTCCGGCGTCTCGAACCGAAGCCGCAAGTCGAAACGCGAAAGAACGAGATGCAGCACCGTGTCCGGCAGCAGCGCGGGCGCGAGCGGCAGGCTGATCGCCCACTGGCTTCCCGCGTCGTCGCCGCACAGCGCGGCGATCTCGGCCGCGAGCGCCTCGGCGACGCGCACCATCCGCTCGCGCTGCGCGAACACCTGATTGACGAACGCGCCGGAGCCCGCGCACGCGCGCGCCATCGCCTCGCGCCCGGCCGCATCCGGCAGCGCGGCCGGATCGCGCTCGATCGGCGGCGGCGCGCCGTCGCGCCATGGCGGCGATGCGTCGCGCCGCCGTTCGTCGCCGGCCGACGCGCGCTCGCCGGCCGGCGCGACGCGCGCGCGCCGCAGCAATTGCGCATAGTCGAAACCCCGCCGCGCCGTGTGCGCCGGGAACGCGCCGTCCGGCCCGGAGGCCGGCTCGCCCGCGATGATCCGCACCGGCCTCAGATCGGCGGCGCTCATGCGTGCGCCGCCGTCGGCATCGTCACGCGGCCGACCGGCTGCAATTCGACCTGGTCGCCGAGCTCCTGATACGAATAGACGGGCAACCAGCCGAGCCGCGCCTCGATCATCCGCCGCGTGTAGCGGCGCACGTCCATCGACGTGACGAGCGCGACGTCGTCGCGCGGCGTCTCGCCGACGAACGACGCGACGCTGTCGACGAGATAGCGCACCTGCTCGGGCGGCAGCGCGAGGAAGTTGCCCGCGGGCGTCTGCTTGATCGACTGCCGGATGTGCTGCTCGACCGGCAAGTCGAGCAGCACGGCCGGCAGCCGTCGCGCGCCGCGCGCCGCGCGATACGCGAGATAGCGCGACAGGTCGCCGCGCACGTATTCGGCGAGCATCAGCATGTCCTTCTCCTTCGGCCCCCACGCGACGAGGCTCTCCATGATGTCGCGCGCGTTGCGGATCGGGATGTGCTCTTCGAGCAGGCGGCGCAGCACATCCGCGATCCGCTGCGTCGGCAGCGCCTTCTGCACTTCGGCGACGAGCCCCGGATAATCGGCGCCGAGCTGATCGAGAATCCATTGGGTTTCCTGAATGCCGAGGAACAGATGCGCGTTGCGCCGGAGCAGCGCGATCGTCTCGTGCGCGATCACCTGCTCGGCGCGCCATGCGCGCGCGCCGGCCGGCACCGCCTTGTCGTCGATCCAGTAGCTCTCGGCGAGGCCGCCCGCGGGCCCGCGCTTCGTGCAGCGGCCGGCGAGCGCCGCATCCGACGCCGCGTCGGGCAGCATCGTCTGGTCGGCCGGCAGTTCGAGCCGCGCCTGCGGCACGTCGCGCATCAGGATCTCGCACGTCGCCTCGGGCAGCGCGCCGCTCGTCCACAGCGTGATGCCGGGAAACGGCAGCCCCTGCTCCTCCTGCAGCTTCGCGCGCTCCTCGTCGAACGCGCGATCGAGCGCGGCGGGCGCGAGCCGCGCGACGAGATCCGGCGCGACGCGCACGCCGATCGCGCACGTGAAGAGCGGCGCGCGCGGCAGGATCGACGGCGTGCCGCTCTTCGCGCCCGCGCGCTGCAGCGCGATCACCGGCTCGCCGCGCGCGGCCGTGCGGCGCGCGCCCTTCTGCAGCCGGTAGCCGGCGAACGCGAGCGTGGCCGACAGCAGCGCGAACAGCGCGGCCGGAAAGCCCGGCACGGCAGCGAAGCCGATCAGCAGCACCGCCGCGAAATACAGCGCGCGATGGCTGCCGCCGAGCTGCCGCGCGATCTCCGAGCCGAGCGACGCACCTTCGCCCTCGTCGTGATCGTCGGCGACGCGCGTGATCATCACGCCCGCCGCGACCGAGATCAGCAGCGACGGAATCTGCGACACCATCGCGTCGCCGACCGACAGGATCGAGAAGCGGTTCGCCGCTTCCCCCGCCGTCATCCCGTGATACATCACGCCGATCGCGATGCCCGCGACGATGTTCACGAGCGTGATGATGAGCCCCGCGATCGCGTCGCCCTTGACGAACTTCATCGCGCCGTCCATCCCGCCGTGCAACTGGCTCTCCTTCGCGAGCGTCGCGCGCTTGCGGCGCGCCTCGTCGGGCGTCAGGATGTTCGCGCGCAGGTCCGCGTCGATGCTCATCTGCTTGCCGGGCATCGCGTCGAGCGTGAAGCGCGCGCCGACTTCGGCGACGCGCTCCGAGCCCTTCGCGATCACGATGAACTGTACCGTCGTGATGATCAGGAACACGACGAGGCCGACGACGAGATTGCCGCCGACGACGAGCTCGCCGAAGCTCTCGATGATGTCGCCCGCGTTCGCGTGCAGCAGGATCGACTTCGTCGACGCGATGTTCAGCGATAGCCGGTACAGCGTCGTGAACAGCAGGACCGACGGAAACACCGACAGCGACACGATGCTGCCGACGTACATCGTCACCATCAGCAGCGTGACGCTGATCGCAATGTTGACGCCGAGCAGCACGTCGATCACCTCGGGCGGCAGCGGCAGGATCATCAGCGACACGATCGCGACGACCAGCACCGTGATGCCGACCTCGCCGCCGGCGGGAAGCTTGAGGGTTTTCAGCGTCATGACGACCTCGCGGAGGGAACGACGGCGGCGGCGCGCGTGGGCGCGACCGATTCGACCCAGCGCAGGATCGCGGCCACCGTTTCGAACAGTTCTTCGGGAATCGCCGCGTCGCGCTCGATGCGGTACAGCGCGCGCGCGACCGGCGGATTGCCGACGATCGGCACGCCGAGCGCGTGCGCGTGACGGCGCAGCGCGAGCGCGCCGTCGTCGACGGCTTTCTCGATCACGCGCGGCAGCGGATGCTCGTCGGGCGCGTAGCGGATCGCGACCGCGTAGTGCGTCGGGTTGACGACGAGCACGCTCGCCTGCCCGACGTTCTGCCGCGCGGGTGCGCTCGTCGCGATCTCGCGCGCGAGGCGGCGGCGCTCGCCCTTCGTGTGCGGATCGCCTTCGCTTTCCTTGTGCTCGCGCTTCGCCTCTTCCTTCGTCATCCGGTTGTCGCGGATGAACATCACGCGCGCGATCTTGTAATCGGCCGCCGCGAACACCGTGACGACGAGCGCGACGACGCCGAACAGCTTCATCAGCACCGTCCACAGCACGCGCGACAGTTGCGGCGTCGCTTCGTACACGCTCGCGACGACGAGCGGAAACAGCGACGTCATCATCTTCCAGATCACGCACGCGAGCACCACCGCCTTGACGATCATCTTCACGAGCTCGAGCAGCGACTTCAGCGAGAAGATCCGCTTGATGCCCGCCATCGGATTGATCGCGTCGAACTTCGGCATCACGGGCTCGAGCGTGACCATGAAACCCGCCTGCGGCGCCTGCGACGCGACGCCCGCGACGATCGCCGCGGCGGCGAACGGCAGCATCGTCAGCGCGGCGCTCGCGGCGAGGTCGTGCAGCGCGGCGAGCGTCGCCTGCGGCGTGCGCTCGCCGTGCACGAAATCGAGCGCGGTGCGCATCGCGCGCACGAGGCCGCCCGTCAGCATCGATTCGCCCGCCGTCAGCACGCCGATCGCGGCCGCGAGCGTCACCGCGTCCGCGACGTCCTTGCTTTTCGCGACCTGCCCCTTCTCGCGGGCCTTCTTCAGCTTGCGCTCGGAAGGCTCTTCGGTTTTCTCTTCGGCCATCGCCGCCGTTCCTGTCGAGAGTCGGACACGGTGCGTACGTTAATGGCGCGGCGCGCCGCGCGCGCGCGCCGGCCCGAAGCCGCGCCGCCCGACGCGAAGCGCGCGCGGCGCTTCGCATCGCATGCGCGCGCTTCGCGTCGGCGGCCGAGCGGCCGCCCCGCGCTGCTACCTTGCGCCCCATACGCTTTTCCATCAACGACATGCGCCGCTCGCGCGGCGACACGGAGCGCACACCATGGACGAATCCCGGCCGACCTATCTGCGATGCAGCCAAGCGGCGCTGAACGAACTGATCGACGCCGCGAGCCTGGCGCTCGGCGGCGCGCTCGGCGGCCCGGCCGCCGATCCCTACGACATCGGCCTGCTGATCGACGCGCTGCGCGTGCTCGCGCCGCAATTGCCCGCCGCCGACATGTTCGACGGCATGCTGCACGTCGCGCTCGGCAATTTCGACGACGCCGTGCGCGTGTTCGCGGAAATCGCGAGCGGCGCGACGAACGCGATCTACGGCAAGGCGCTGCTCGCGTTCGCGCTGCAACTGAAGCGCGATCCGCAATGGCGGATCGCCGCCGACGAGGTGCTCGCGGCGGGCAGCCCCGCGCAGGCCGTCGCGCTCGTGCGCGCGCTCGAGCGGCAGCACGACGTGATGCTCGCGAAGGAGCGCGCGGAGCGCACGGGCGTCTGGGAGTTGCCCGAATCGGGCGCGGCCGCGCGCGGCGACGCGGCCGATGCGCCGAGCGCGAATCCCGCAAGCCCCGCGAATCCCGCGGGCGGCTTCGACGCGCAGGCCGCGTTCGCACATCGGCAATATCTGCGTCTTTGACGAGGAGGCCCGCATGACCGCTCCGCTTTCCCCGACCGACCTGACCCGCGCGCTCGACGCCGCGTTCTCCGACGCGGCGGCGCCCGGCGGCCCGGCGGCTGCGACGACCACGGCCGGCACGGCGGCGCACGACGTCCCGGCCGACGTCGCCGGCCGCTTCCAGGCGCTGATGTCGAACGCGACGCCCGCGCCGCCCGTCGCGCCTGCGCACGACGCGAGCGCAATCGCGAAGCTCGTCGAGACGTCGGACGCCGCGATCAGGCAGGTGCTCGACAACGCCGCCTATTTGAGCCGGCACGCGAGCGAGCTGCCGATGAGCCAGATGTTCGCGGCGTCGATCCAGGCGTCGGCCGAGGCCACCGCGATGCAGATCGATCTGCAGGCGAAGATGAGCGTCGTCACGTCGACGAAGGACGCGATCGGCTCACTGATGAAGAACCAGTAACCATGAAACGACTCCATCTCCCGATCGCCGCCGCGCGCGGCCGGCGCGCCGCCCGGCTCGCCGCGCTCGTCGCATGCGCGATGCTCGCCGCCGGCTGCCGGCAGGAGCTTTACGGCGGCCTCGCCGAGCGCGACTGCAACGAGATGATGGCCGCGCTGCTGCAAACCGGCGTCGACGCGCAGAAGAAGACGCCCGACGGCGGCAAGACCTGGACGCTCGCCGTCGACGACAAGCAGATCGTCAAAGCGATGGAAGTGCTGCGCGCGCGCGGGCTGCCCGCGGCGCGCTACGACGATCTCGGCGCGCTCTTCAAGAAGGACGGCCTCGTGTCGACGCCGACCGAGGAGCGCGTGCGCTTCATCTACGGCGTGTCGCAGGAGCTGTCGGACACGCTGTCGAAGATCGACGGCGTCGTCGTCGCGCGCGTGCACATCGTGCTGCCGAACAACGATCCGCTCGCGCAGGTCGCGAAGCCGTCGTCGGCGTCGGTGTTCATCAAGTACCGGCCGAACGCGAATCTCGCGACGCTCACGCCGCAGATCAAGAACCTCGTCGTCCATAGCGTCGAAGGGCTCACGTACGACGAAGTGAGCGTCACGTCGGTCGCGGCCGATCCGGTCGATCTCGTGCCGGCCGCGCAGCCGGGCGCGCGGGACTCCGGCGGCGCGACGCTCATCGGCGTGCTCGCCGCCGTCATCGTGTGCGCCGCGCTCGCGGCCGCGGGCGGCGCGCTGTGGTGGCGCGCGCGCAGGCACGGCGGCGCGGGGGCTGGCGCGGGCGGTCTCGCCGCGCGGCTGCGCGGCGGCAATGGCGGCGGCCGCGGCAATGGCAATGGCAATGGCGGTGGCGGTGGTGGCGGTGGTGGCGGTGGTGGCAATGGCGGTGGTGGCCGTGGCGGCAGCGGTGGCAGCGGCGCGAAAGCCGCCGCCGCGTCTCGGCAGGCCGGCGCGCGATGAGCGGCGGCACGCCGGTTGCAAGCGTCGCGAGCGTCGCGGCAAGGGCGGCATGGCTTGCCGGCTACGACGCGAACGCGCGACGCGCGGCGGACTGGATTCACGCGAGCTGGCACGGCGCGCTCGCGCCGCTCGTCGCCGCGACGCGCGAGCGCGCGCCCGCGCTGCGCGCCGCATGCTCGCTGCTGCTGCTGCGTGCAGTGGGAGCCTCGTCGCCGCCGCTCGACGGCTTCGATGCGCCCGCGGACCGGCTCGCCGCGCTGCCCGTGGCCGACGCGCTGCGGCTGTTGCGCCTGCGCGCGCTGCTGTCGCGGCGCACCGAGCTGCGTCACTGGATCGACCGCGCGAGCCGCGAGCGGCTCGCCGGCTGGGTCGGCGCCGACGGCTGCCGCGCGCTCGCCGCGCTCACGGCGCTGCCCGACGCGCCGCGCGCGCGCGGCCTCGATCGCCGCGCGCCGATCACGCCGCTTGCGCAACTGTCCGGCGACGACATCGCATGGGAAGGCTGGTGCCTGTTCGAGCGCGAACGGGTCTGGTCGCCCAAGGGGCCGGCGCGCATCGTGCGCCTCGCGTTGCCGCGCGAGCGCGCGCGCGCGCCGTGGATCGAACACGCGGCGGCGGACGCGGACGGCGCGACGCTGCTCGCGCGCCTGCCGTCGCTGTATCCGGAGTGGTCATGGCTTTTTGGCTGAAGAACCGACAGATTCCGCTCGCCGACGATTGCTGCATCGACGCGCCGCACGGCGTGCTGCGCCGCGACGCGTTCGAGACGGTTCAAGCGCTCGACGCCGCGCTCGACGCGCTCGCGGCGCAACGCGACGCCGTGCTGCGCGCGGCCCGCGACGAAGCCGAACGGATCGCCGCCCGCGCGCGCGCGCAGGCCGACGCGCTCGTCGAAGCGGCGCGGCGCGAGCACGACAGCGCTTATGCGCGCGGCTACGACGCGGGCCGCGCGCAGGCGATCGCCGACTGGCACGCGCAGGCGGCCGATTCGTTCGAGCAGGAGCGGCGCGTGCGCGACCGGATGCGCGAGCGGCTCGCGGAGCTCGTCGCCGCCGCCGTCCAGCAGATGGTGCGCGCGGAGGACGCGCGCGGCCTCTTCGCGCGCGCGGCGCAGACGGTCGAGCGCGTCGTCGCCGGCGCCAGCTATCTGACGGTGCGCGTGTGCGAAACCGATTACGACGCCGCGCGCGAGCAGTTCGGGTTCGTCGCCGACGCGTGGCGCCGGCAGGGCCGCAACGTGCCCGTCGACGTCGTCGTCGAGCCGCGCGTCGCGCCCGGCACCTGCGTATGCGAATCCGATTTCGGCACCGTCGACGCGAGCCTCGACACGCAACTGAACGCGATCCGCGCGGCGCTCGCCCGCGCGCTCGACGACGCGAGCCGCGCATGAACGCGCTGACCGATCTGTCCCGCGTCGCCGACGCGATGGCCGCGCGGCTCGCGATCGAGCCCGCCGTCGGCATGACGGGCAAGGTGCTCGAAGTGATCGGCACGCTCGTGCGCGTCGTCGGCCTCGAAGCGACGCTCGGCGAGCTGTGCGAGCTGCGCAGCGCCTCGGGCGCGCTGCTCCAGCATGCGGAAGTCGTCGGCTTCACGCGCAACGTCGCGCTGCTCTCGCCGTTCGGCGCGCTCGGCGAGATCAATCGCGGCACGCGCGTTGTCGGCCTGCGCCGGCCGCTGTCGGTGAGGGTGGGCGACGGCGTTCTCGGGCGCGTGATCGACAGCTTCGGCGAGCCGATCGACGGGCGCGGCCCGCTCGACTGCGACGCGCTGCGCCCCGTGCTCGCGCCGCCGCCGAACCCGATGTCGCGGCGCATGGTGGACGCGTCGCTCGCGACCGGCGTGCGCATCGTCGACGGCCTGATCACGCTCGGCGAAGGGCAGCGGATGGGCATCTTCGCGCCCGCCGGCGTCGGCAAGAGCACGCTGCTCGGCATGTTCGCGCGCGGCGCATCGTGCGACGTCAACGTGATCGCGCTGATCGGCGAGCGCGGCCGCGAAGTGCGCGAATTCGTCGAGCTGATCATGGGCGAGGACGGCATGGCGCGCTCGGTCGTCGTGTGCGCGACGTCCGACCGCTCGTCGATCGAGCGCGCGAAGGCCGCGTACGCGGCCACCGCGATCGCCGAGCATTTTCGCGACCAGGGCAAGCGCGTGCTGCTGATGATGGATTCGCTCACGCGCTTCGCGCGCGCGGGCCGCGAGATCGGCCTCGCGGCCGGCGAGCCGCCCGCGCGGCGCGGCTTCCCGCCTTCCGTGTTCGCCGAGCTGCCGCGCCTGCTCGAGCGCACCGGGATGGGCGAGCGCGGCTCGATCACCGCGCTCTACACGGTGCTCGCCGAGGACGATTCCGGCAGCGATCCGATCGCCGAGGAAGTGCGCGGCATTCTCGACGGCCACATCATCCTGTCGCGCGAGATCGCCGCGCGCAACCAGTATCCGGCGATCGACGTGCTCGGCAGCCTGTCGCGGATCATGCCGCAGGTCGCGACGCGCGAGCACGTCGGCGCGGCGGGCCGGCTGCGCCGGCTGCTCGCGAAGCACCGCGAGATCGAGACGCTCCTGCAGCTCGGCGAATACCAGGCGGGCAGCGATCCAGCGGCCGACGAAGCGGTCGCGAAGATCGACCGGGTCCGCGCGTTCCTCAACCAGCGCACCGACGAGCACTCGCCGACCGACGCGACGCTCGCCGCGCTGCACGCGCTCGTCCAATGACGTGCCGCAAGCAGCGCGCCTTCGAGACGCTGCTCGCGCGCCGCGAGCAGCGCGGCGCGAAGCTGCGCGCGGAGCAAGGCGCGCTGCGCGCCGAACGTGACGCGGCGGCGGCCGAGCTCGCGCGGTGCGAAGCGCACGCGCATGCGAAGCGCGATGCGGCGAACCGCTACGCGGCGCGCGTCGACGCGATGGCGGCCGGCCGCGCGCCGTTCGCGATCGGCGACTACGCGGCGTGCCGCCGCTATCGCGACGCGCTGCTCGACGAGCACGCGCTCGCGCACGCGCAATGCGCACGCCTGCGCGCGGCGCTGCAGGCGAAGGCCGACGCGCTCGCCGCGGCCGCGCGCCGGATCGCCCGCAACGATGCGCAGATCGACGTCGTGCGCGAGCGCATCCGACGGCTCGCACGCGCGGCCGAGGCGGCCGCCGAGGACGCGCAGGACGAGGAAATCGAGGAAGGCGCGCTCGCACGCCGGCTCGCGGCCGCGCGGGCATCGAACTAGGAGCCCGGACATCGGCATGACGACCTACGACATCTTTCCGTTGCAGCACCTCGGCGACGAATTCATCGGCTTCATCGTGCTGCTCGCGCTGTCGAGCGAGCGGCTGCTCGTGATCATGACGATCCTGCCCGCGACCGCCGACAACGTGATGAAAGGCCCGCTGCGCAGCGGCGCGGCGGCGCTCTGGTGCCTGTTCGTCGCGTGCGGCCAGCAGGCGCTGATTCCGCAGCTGCGCGGCGCGTTCCTCGTGTTCGCCTGCGCGAAGGAGGCCGTGATCGGGCTCGTGCTCGGCATCGCGGCGTCCACCGTGTTCTGGGCCGCCGAGGCGATCGGCACCTACGTCGACGACGTCGCCGGCTTCAACAACGTGCAGATGCAGAACCCGAGCTCGGGCACGCAGACCTCGCTGATGGCGACATTGTTCGGGCAGCTGACGATCGCTGCGTTCTGGATGCTGGGCGGCATGACGTTCCTGCTCGGCGCGCTGTACGAATCGTATGCGTGGTGGCCGCTCGGCTCGTTCGATCCGGTGCCCGCACCGCTGCTCGCGCTGTTCGCGCAGGCGCGGCTCGACATGCTGATGAACATGATCGCGCGGATCGCCGCGCCGATGATGGCGATGCTGCTGCTCGTCGACCTGGGCCTCGCGTTCGTCTCGCGATCCGCGCAGAAGCTCGATCCGATGTCGGTCGGCCAGCCGCTCAAGGGCGCGATCGCGGTGCTGATCGTCGCGGTGCTGGCGGGGAATTTCGTGACCGAGATGCGCGGGCAGATTTCGCTGGCGGGGCTTGCGCAGCAGGTGAGGCAGCTCGCCGGTCATTAGCGGGGAATCGGCAGCGCGATCGACAGCGGAGAAGAGACGAAATCAAAGGCGCCGCCATCCGGCCGGCCCGCCGTCCGCTGCCGGGCGCGACGCGACGTTGCGGAATTCGACGCGCACGCGGCCGAAAAAACGAAGGCCGACGCCGCGCGACGAACCGCCGGCGCGCCGCGCTGCGCTCATTCGCCGCCCGGGGCCGGCGGCGCATCGGCGCGCCGCGAATCGCCGGCGAACGTCAGCGCGCGCCCCGCTCGTCCGCCACGTGAGCGAGCCATTCGACAAAATCCCGCGCAACGCGCTCGCGCCGCTCGTCATCGTGCCAGACCCGTATCACCTGCCCGACGGTTCCGCCTTCGGCGGGATCGAGATCGAGACACAAATGATTGCCGCCGCCGTCGTGCGTGAACGGAATCCACTTGAGGTTGTACCAGTCGTCCTTGATGCCCGCGTCGGGCTCGGACGTCATGTCGTCGAAATCGCCGCCGGCCACGAGGCCTTTCCAGATCGACCATTGCGCGACGATCTCGCGCGCGCTCAGGAGCGCGTCGTTCTCGGCGAACACCGCGCCCGCATCGGCCTGGCCGTCGTGAATCCGCAGGCTTTCGACGAATGCGGGCGGCAGCGTCACGCCGAGCGCCGCATGCATCGCATCGATTTCGCCGGCCGGCGCCGGTCCGTTGAGTCCGCCCGGCAAACGGCTGCGATCGGCGGCGAACCAGTCGTCGAGCTGATTCCAGACGACGCGAAGATCGGCGCTCGCGGCGGCCGCATCCGAAGCGGCGGAAGCGGCGGAAGCGGTCGCGACGGCGGCGCAAGGCAACGGCTGCGCCGCCGGCGCGGCGGCCGGCAACGCGTCGAGCGGCGCCGCATCCGGCCCGGCGCGATCGAGCCGCAGAAACTGAACCGCGCTGCCGGCCGGCAACGGCGCCTGCCCAGCCGGAATCGCGACGAGCACGCTGGCCTGAGCGACGCCGCGGATCGGCCCGTCGCCTTGAGACGGCAGCAGCCGGACAATCGGTTCGCCGTTGGCGCCGCGGCGCAGATTGCCCCATTGCATGCCATTGAGCTCGGCATGGCGCTCGACGTCGTGCGCGATCGCGCCGGTTTCCCAATCCGGTCCCGGCCGCGCAACGTGCTCGAGCAAATCGAGCACGTGCGACACGACGGCGTGCGTCAGCATCGCCACCGCGCTCGTATGGCCGGGCAGGTTGATCAGCGTCGCCTGGTCGTAGAACGTCAGCGCCAGCGTCCCGTGCGGCGTGCCGTCGGACCGCGTCAGCGCAACCGTCTCCCTCTTCGGCGGCGAGCGATCGTCGCTGCGACCAAAATTGAAGCGCCCAGCCGGCGTTTGCTTGATCTCGACGGACGAGCGCTCCGTCGAGTACATCATCTGCGCATTCAGCCCGAGATCCTGAAACGGCGGCGCCGCCGGCAATCCCGCGCCGACGATCAGATCGTAGCGTTGCGAGAGCTCGACGAGCTTCCGCTTGAATGCGTATTCGTCGCGCTGCACATCGGGCGATGGCTGCGTCATGTCCGGCGGCGCGAGATATTCGACGCTCGGCGCGTCGTACCCCCACCGCCGCAGCATCGCGCGGATGTACGGCCCGCGCGTGTCCGGCCGTTGCCATGTTTCGCGCGCTTCGCCTGGCGGCACCTGATCGTAGCCGACGATCACGACGCCGATGCGCGGGCGCTTCGTCACCGCGATCTCGCGCACGCCCGCGGCGATCAGCGCGGCCTGCCGCTCGGCGGTGATCCGCCCGCCCTTCGGCAGCAGCACGTCCCCTTTCCGGTATTCGCTGCCCGGCGCGATCACGTGATGGCCGGGCGGCACCGGAGCCTGAAACCGCAGGTAAGACTTCTCGCCCCGATACGTCACCTGATGCCCGGACTTCGGCACGATCGCGTCGGCGTTTTCCGGCAACGGGAAATAGGCGGGTATGTCGACCGCCCGCCGCACGCCGATCGCGCGAGCCGCCGGGCTGCTCGTGCGCGACGCGAGCACGCGCCGGGTGAACTCGAAGTCGAGCTCGACCGGCTCGCGACGAGACGCGCGCGCCGTATCGGACGCGCGCAGCGCAAAGCCTTCGGATGCGGCGAGCGCAACGGACGGTACGTCTTCGACGGCGATCAGGTCGGCGGCGGCCACGCGCAGCAGCGCATCCTCGATCGCTACCGTCTCGCTTTGCATTGCCCCCGGGACTGCCCGTTGGCACCATTGATAAGCCTGATTGAGCCAGGCGGGAAAATTCGCGTGTTCGCTCATGGAATTCTTCAGGTGCGATGCCGCGGTTCGCGCAAGGAGACGGCGAACCACGGCATCGTCGGTGCTGTTTTTCTATGTGAGTCAGCGTTTCGACGCGGCCTGCGAACCCACGTCGACGTAAAACTCCTCGCTATCCAGCACACGCTGGTTCAAATAGAAGTTGCCGAGATACGCACCGGCGCGGCGATTGTCGCTCGCGTCGATACGCTTGACCGACACTTCGTTGTCCCGTGCGCCTTCCTGTGTCGCGGCGAACGGATATTCGTCGCAGTCGCAATCCGTCGGCGTTTCCTCCGGATCGCCCGTGAACGTGCATTGCCCCGTGACCGAACCGTACTTCACGACGCACTGCTGCTTCGAATTGCTGCGGTTGGCGCGACGCCAGTCCGCATCGCGCGTGCGCTTGAGCGGCTTCGACTCCCAAGTGTCCGGGAAGATTGTGCCATCTCCTCGCGACACGAACTTGCCCGGACTGCCCGCCGCCTGCGCCTCGCGAATATGGATCGCGGATTCGTCGACGTCGAGATTCTCGGCGGTGATGGTGCGCAGTACGGCGGGCGCGTCCGGATAGACGCAGCCTTGCGTGCCGCTCTTCGCGAGCCCGACGTCGCATCGAATATCGGGAATGTAGCCCGCTCCCGCATACGAGCTCACGCTCGCGCCGTTCTCGAACGAATCGCCCGATCTGGCGACGCGGTACTCGATGGTCGGACGGATCAACTGCGGATTGTCGCCGCCCATGTTCGGCGTGATCGCCACCGGCACTTCGCTGGACAAGCCGCCGATCGCGAGCGGCACCCCCGCGTTCGGCGCGACCGTGCATGCCGGGCCGCATTCGACGACCGGCTTGATCATCACGCCGCCCGGATTGCCGGAAATCGCGCGCGCGCGGAACCGGAACTTCAAGGTCCACGCGAGCTGGTTCGACGGATTGTCGGAATACGCATACGCGTCGATGGCGACGCGGCCGATCTCGCTGTTCTGATCGTCCTTGACCACGTATTCGAGCGGAGACGACTTCTGACAGTGAGCGCCGCGGCTCAGCAATGCGTCTTTCGTCCGTTCGGCGCTGACGGCCGTACAGATCGGCGAAACGTCCGTGGCGCTTTCGGCATGCGCCTGCATCGCCGCGACGCACAGAATCGCGCCGGCAAAAACCTGGCCCAACCGGGTTCGATGATTCACATCCCCTCCTGACCAACAAGTAATCGAAATGAAATTTTTGTTGCGCATCGAATTTAACGATTCATTCGATCGAAATAGAACTGTCAGGTTTGTCAGGAATGTAAATATTCCGGATTGCGTGAAGGCGCGGTATTTTTTCCCGGAAAGATCAGGAATATCGGCCGCCGCGTCTTATTGTTCAAATACGCGAAAACGCCGGCGAAGCTCGGCTCATGGGGCGCGCGCCGCCCGTCTTCGGGCTCGGTCCGGCACGTCGAACGAATGGCGACGATGCCGGCGCGGCATTTTCGAATCACGCGATGGCGATATTCGATTCGAATTGCTCGACGTGTTCATCGCGATTCGCATTCGTATCGGCGTCGAATTCGAGACCGATATCGAAGCCGATATCGATCTCGAATTCCGGTCGACGCCTCGCGATATCCCAGGGATGCCAAATCATGAGCAGGCCGACGCCGACAGCGGCAGGCGCGCCGGACGATTCATCGTATCGATCGCCGCGCCCGCGCTCGACGAGGCGGCTTCGCGGCGAAGCCGCCTTCGCCGCGTCACCGCGGATTCGTCTGCGCGAGCTCGAGCATTTCGTCGCCGCGCCCGCTCGGCACCGCACGCAGCATGGACAAGCTGAATCCCTTCGCATGCGCCCATTCGATCTTCGGCGGCATCGCATGCTCGCGCTTGTCCGTGACGACGTCGAGGAGCGCCGGCCCCGGATGCGCGAGCAGCTTGCCGGGCGCGTCGGGCGGCGCCCGCGATTCGGTCACGCGCAAGCGGTAAAGGCCCGCGCCCGTCGCGACCGCCGCGAAATCGGTCTCGTGCAGATCGGTGCCCGTATCCAGATAGCCGCCCGCCTTCATTTCCATCGCGACGAAGCCGAGCGAGCCGTTGATGTAGGCGATCACCTTGATCGGCAAATCGAGCCGGCGCGCGCTCGGCAGATCGCCGAGCAGCATCGGCAGTCCGCCGCAGCCGGACAGCGACACGACCTGCCGGCCCGGATGCGCGGCCTGCGCGCCGAGCGCCTGCGGCAGCGCGTTCGCCGTCGAGCCGTGATTGAACGAGCCGTGCAGCCGCCTGCGGCCGCTCATCGTCAGATAGCGCGCCGCCCACAGCGTCGGCGTGCCGACGTCGGCCGCGAAGATCGCATCGGCGGCGGCGAGCTCGTCGACGACGCGCGTCAGATATTGCGGATGGATCGGCCGTCCGGCGGGCGACGGCCGCGCCAGCTCGTCGAGCCCGTCGCGCGCCGACGCGTAATAGGAATCTGCGCGGCGATCGCGGGCACCGGCACGTGATTGCGATGACAGTCGAACAGGCCGTTGATCAGATGCAGATTGCCCGGCCCGCAACTGCCGGCGCACACCGCGAGCCGGCCGGTTTCCGCCGCCTCGGCGCCCGCGGCGAAGGCCGCCGTTTTCTCATGGCGCGTATGCATCCAGCGAATGCCGCCGATTCGGCGCAGGCTTGTCGGACAATCCGTTCAGGCTGTCGCCCGTCACGCCCCAGATCCTCGTGACGCCGGCGGCGGCCGGCGTCGGCGTCGGCGCGAGGTAATCGGCAATCGCGCTTGCCATGCGATCCTCCGTTCAAATCAAGTGCAATCCGCGTGCGTGCGCGGCCAATTCGTCGCGGAAATCGGGATGCGCGAGACGGATCAGCGCGTTCGCCCGCTCGGTCGACGACAAGCCCTTCAGGTTCGCCACGCCGTATTCGGTCACGACGAGGTGCGTGTCGGTGCGCGGCGTCGTGACGGGCCCCGTCAGCCGCGCGACGATCTTCGAGACCGCGCCGCCCGCGGCGGTCGAGTGAAACGCGAGGATCGATTTCCCGCCGCGCGACGCGTACGCGCCGCGCACGAAATCGAGCTGCCCGCCCGACGCGCTGTACTGATGGCCGTTGACGTGCTCGGAATTGCACGCGCCCGTCAAGTCCATCTCGATCGTCGAGTTCACGGAGATCATGTTGTCGTTGCGCGCGATGTTGCAGGGATCGTTCACGTAATCGACCGGATGGCTCTCGAGCGCCGGATTGTCGTGGATGAAATCGTACATCGCGCGGTCGCCCATCGCGAACGTAAACACCGACTTGCCCCGGTTGAGCGTCTTGCGGCTGTTGTCGACGACGCCGCGCCGTATCAGTTCGACGAGCCCCGGCGTCAGCAGCTCGGTGTGGATGCCGAGATGCCGGTGGCCGACGAGCGCGCCGCACACCGCGTTCGGCAGCGCGCCGATTCCCATTTGCAGGCACGCGCCCTCCGTCACGAGCTCCGCGATCTGCTCGCCGATCACGCGATCGAGCGCGCCGCCCGGCTTCGGAGTCAGTTCCGGCAGCGGATGGCTCGATTCGACGATCGCGTCCACTTCCGACACGTGCAGCAGCGAATCGCCGAACACGCGCGGCATGTTCGGGTTGACTTCGACGATCAGCCGGCGCGCGGCGCGCGCGACCGAGCTCGTGTAGTCGTTGTTCGTGCCGAACGTGAAATAGCCGTTGCGGTCCATCGGCGACACCATCACGAGCATCGCGTCGACGTCGACGTGATCGGCGAACAGCCGCGGCGACTGGCTGAACGAATTCGGCACGAAGAACACCACCTTGCGGCCGCCGTCCGCTTCGCCGAGCTTCACGAGCTCGCGCTCGGGCTGCCCCATGAACATGCAGTGCGGCAGAATCCGCCCCATCAGCGAATAGCGCAGCAGCGTCTCGCGCAGGAACGCTTCCGCATGAAAGTAGTACACGCGCAGTTCGTCGACGTCGCCCGCTTCCGCGCGGGCGGCGAGCGCGGCGAGCAGCGCCGGCGGCTGCGCCATCGCCATGCCGAGCGCGATCGACGAGCCGCTTCGCACCGCCGACACCGCGCGATCCGGCGACGTCAGCTTCCCCGTATAGATTTCCTTCACGTCACGATCCTTCTGCATCCCGAACCTCCTCGGCGTTCCGTTTCAGTCGTTCAGTAATTGGCGTCGGCTTCCGGCGAAAGGCCGCGCTTGTAGATCAGCATCGTGCGTTCGAACGACATCACGATGACACCGTGCTGATTGACGCCCGTCGTCTCGACAGTCACGATTCCCTGCGTCGGCCGGCTCTTCGATTCGCGGCGCGACAGCACCCTCGATTCGGCGTAGAGCGTATCGCCCGCGAACACCGGGGCTCTCGCCCTCACCTGGTCCCAGCCGAGATTCGCGACCACCTTCGCGCTGACGGTGCGCACGCTCATGCCGGTCAGCAGCGCGAGCGTGAACGTGCTGTCGACGAGCAGCTTCCGCCACTCGGTCTTCGCCGCGTATTCGGCGTCGAAGTGCACCTGCTGCGTGTTCATCGTCAGCAGCGTCATCCAGATGTTGTCGACGTCCGTGATCGTGCGGCCCGGGCGATGCTCGTAGACGTTGCCGGGCTCGAAGTCCTCGAAATACAGGCCGGATGTCTCGCGAAACCGCTTGTCGCCGATTTGCCGATAGGCGGGAATCGTCGTGCTCATGCTCGTCTCCTCGTCAAAGAAAAGGGTGGCGTCAGCGCGCGGCGGCCAGGACGTCCCGGGCCTCGCGCGCGATCGCTTCGTCGACCATGCGGCCGTCGACGGCGGCCGCGCCTTGCAACGCCACGCCGATCACGCGGCGCGCCCACGCGATCCGCTGCGGCGACGGCGTGAACGCCGCGTTGATCGGCGCGACGTGAAACGGATGAATCGCCGCCTTGCCGCGAAAGCCGTTGTGCACGGCGAACGCGAGATCGGCGTCGAGCGCGGCCGCGTCGCGCAGCGCGAAACAGGGCGCGTCGAGCGCGGCGACGCCGCAAGGCGCGCAGGCCGCGGCGATGCGCACGCGCGCGATCTGCAGCGCGAGCGCGTCGGGCTGCGCGGCGACGTCGGATGCGTAATCGGCCGCGCCGAACATCAGCGCTTCGATCGACGCCGACGCGCGCGCGATCGCGCCGGCCTGCTCGACGCCCGCCGCGGACTCGATCGTCGCGACGAAACGGGGCGCCCTGCCCGCGTCGCGCAAGAGTGCATCGAGACGAGCGATCCGCTCGGGCGACTCGACCTTCGGGACGACGATGAAATCGGGCAGGCGCGGCGCGTCGATCAGCATGCCGATATCCGCGTGGCCGGCGACGGAATCGGGCGCGTTGATGCGCACGGCCGACGCCGGCCGCGCTTCGGCCGGCTCGCCCGCCAGCCACGCACGCGCGTGGTCGCGCGCACGCTGCTTGTCGGCGGCCGAGACCGAATCCTCGAGATCGACGATCAGCACGTGCGCACCGCATTCGCGCGCTTTCGCAAAGCGATCCGGGCGCGTGGCCGGCGTAAACAGCCAGCTGCGCGGCCGACTGTACGGCCGGCTGAGCGATGCGGGCATGGCTGCGTCGTGTGGAACGGGCATGGTCAAGGCTCCTCGCTGAACGAAACAACGAGTTCATTGTCGCCACCCGGCCCGCGCGCGGCAATGCGGCATTATCGGGGGCAGCCTTCGGGAAACCGGAAGGCTAGCGGCGTCGCGCGAACGTCCTGCCGCTTTCGACGAGATGGCCGAGCAATTGCCGCGCATACGTCGGCAACGCGTCGACGTCCGCGACGCACACTTTCATTTCGCGCAGCGCCCAATCGTCGCGCAGCACGAGCGTCTTGATCGACATCGTCCGCTTGCAGCGCCGTGCGGCCGATTCGGGCACCACCGACACGCCGACGCCGTTTTCGACGAGACGGCAGATCGCGTCGAAGCTGCGCAGTTGAATGCGCGGCTTGAGCCGCCGATGCCGTTCGCGCGCATGCGCTTCGAGATAGGTTTGGATCGCCGCGCCCGCCGCGTAGCCGACGAAATCGTAATCGAGCAGCGTCTCGAACGACACGTCGCGCGCGGCCGCGAATTCCGGCTGCGACGCGGGCACGACCGCGCACAGGCGATCGGTCGCGAACGGAAAGCTCCGCAGCCCGTCGACGTGCTCGCCCGCCGCGACGATCCCGATGTCGGCCACGCCTTCGACGAGCGCCTCGACGATCTCGTGGCTGAGCATTTCCTCGAGCTCGATGCTCACGTTGCGATGCTGAGCGAGAAAGCGCGCAACGGGGCCGGGCAGGAATTCGGTGAGCGCGTTGGTGTTGGTCAGAAGGCGCACCGTGCCGCGCAAGCCGTTCGCGAATTCGCCGAGATCGTCGGTGAGGCGCTGCATCGATGCGAGCGTCGCGCGCGCATGGCGCAACAGCGTGTGCCCCGCTTCGGTGGGTTTCACGCCGAGCCGTTCGCGCACGAGGAGCGGCACGCCGGCCGTCTCCTCCATCTGCTTGATGCGCCCGCTCGCCGAGCCCAGCGCCAGATTGACCCGGCTCGCGCCGTGCGTGATGCTGCCGGCCTCGACGACGGCCACGAACAGACGCAGATCGGTGATGTCGAAACGCATGCGCCCTCCCGGATCGACGAGCCTACGGATGAGTCGAAGGCTGGCCTCGACTGTCGGGCATTGTGAACGACAGCCGGCGTTTTCACAATCGGCGTGACGGGTACGCGCGAAGCAGGTCGGCGTCCGACGTTGCCGTGTCGAAAATGCATCGCACATGCATCGCGAGCGCGGCGCAAACGCATCGCGAACGTCA
Source organism: Burkholderia sp. MSMB1498 (assembly GCF_001526245.1). Classification (NCBI taxonomy): domain Bacteria; kingdom Pseudomonadati; phylum Pseudomonadota; class Betaproteobacteria; order Burkholderiales; family Burkholderiaceae; genus Burkholderia; species Burkholderia sp. MSMB1498. The sequence goes on along the minus strand of NZ_LOYJ01000067.1, from coordinate 158,341 downwards.
CGCGCGCCGCATCGCGCAACGCCGCAGATCCCGCGCGCACTACGCTCGTGCCTTTCGCAACCAGGAGCGCGTACGCCCGCGCGTCGAGGTCGGCCAAGCCGAGAACCGACCCGCCTTGCTCCGGCATCATCGATGTGCGGGTGCGCACATCGTCGATTCGCTTTCGGCCTTCGTGTCGTTCGTCACGCGGCGAGTCTCCATTTCGTTTTCGCCGGCGATGGCACAATGCTCGAACCAAGCTTTTTTTCGAATCGCGGCCATGGTCTCCGACACTGGAAAATACGCAACGCGGGATCAAGTCTGTTTTCGCGAGCGCTTGAGATTCGATACATCGCACCGGCCCCCACCTTCAACCTCGGGAGATCCAAATTGAGCGACAGCAGCGAAAGCGCGGCAAAGGGATTGGGCTTGTTCTCGACGCTGCAAGCCGCAACGGAGCTCAGATTCTTTTTTCTGTCGGTGGCGTTCACGCTGCTCACCGACAACGCACTCGTTTGGACTCACCAGCCGGGAATCATGGCGATCGCCGGCGATCCCGAATTGATGTCGAGAGCCAATCTTCCGATCAAGATCATTCTCATATTCGTGGGATTTTCATTCCTGTCGTCGATCGCCCTCCCGCTGTTGGCCGCATTCGTCGACGCCATTTATCTCGCGACGATCGGAAGCTGGCTGACGAGCCTCCACTCATACCTCGACGTCAAGACAGGCGCGCTGGAGCGCAGCGCCCGCCGGCGTCACGATTGCGTGAGCCCGATCGAACTCCGGGACGAGGCTCATCTGACCAAGGACAAATACTATCTCGACCTCTATAAGGATCATCAGGAGAAGCTCGGCGACGATCGAAAGAACACCATGCGGTTCGCCCTGTACGCTTTCTATTGCCTGACGATGCTCTGCTGGAACGCGTATCTCGGCTGGACGCCGGAGAACACCCTCTCGATCGTGTTCTCGACATTCCTCGGGGACAAGACCTACGTGTTCTACGCGATACTCATCTTCTTCGTGATGTTCGTGTCGCGCTTCCACGAGAAATGGGAGCCGAACTGGATCTACTGCCCGTCGCTCTATCGCAAGATCACGGACGCCGAGAATCATCGAAGGTAGCGAGCCGCGCGAGCGCGATCGAGACAAGCTTGAGCCGCATGATTCGAGCAACCGTGGCACCGGAATCGCGTCTCGGTGCGACACGTCAGTCGAGGAGCCGCGCCGTCCGCCGGATCGCTTCGACGCGCGCCTGCACCTGCGCTTCGAGCCCCGCGTTGAACGTGCGCAACGCGTCGTTCTGCGCACGCGTGAGCGCGTCGAGGCGCGCCGCTTCGCGATGCAGGCGTTGCTGCTCGATCGCCTGCTCGACGGTCATCAGCAGATCGTGATCGTCCCAAGGCTTCGTCAGATAACGGTAGACGCCGGCCTCGTTGATCGCGCGCACCGCCGAATCGATTTCCGAATAGCCGGTCAGCAGAATGCGCATCGCGTCCGGCCGGCACTCGCGCGAGCGCGCAAGAAACGCCGCGCCGCTCATCCGCGGCATCCGCATGTCGGAGACGATCAGATCGACCGCGTGCTCGGCCAGCGCGCGTAGAGTGCAGCGTCGCCGCTGTCGGCGGTGAGCACGCGGTAGCGCTTCGGCCGAAGCACGCGCTCGAGCGACGACAGCACGCTCGGCTCGTCGTCGACGAGCAGCACGACCGGCGCGCGCGGCGGGCGCGTCGCTCGCCGCGCGCGCCGGCCGTGCGTCGTCTTCCCCGGCGGACTCGTTGCGCTCTGTCGACATCGAAGGACTGCTTGCTTTCAAGCGTTCGCTCATGGTGCCCTCGTCCCCGATCTTTCTTTTTCCTTGGATAACGGCACGACGCGTCTTCTCATGCACTAGGGAAAACGCGCGAATGGCGGCACGCGAAATCGCGAAATCCCGGCGGCCCGGAATTTCGGATTTTTTCAGCGTCGGCTGAATTATTTAAACAGATATTTCACGCCGGAAATGGGAAATCGGGTTTTCCCATTTATGACCGGAACAGGCTTCGTTGCTTGTTGCTTTTCCCTTTTTATCCTTGTCGCCCGCCGATCGAGATCGACGCGCGCACCGCGCTCCCGTTCGCCGAACGCCGCCGCGCCGCCGCGCCTGCGAACGATCAACCGAACGCGCGATTCCATTCGCGATTCAGTCATGCGCCGAACAGTCGAATCCGATTCGGCCACTTTTAATACGCCGCGGGAAAAACATATGACGAGGCGGAGATGCACTTCTTTCGATTCGCGTGGCGTCGCGCACAATATTGGCTGTGCTTATTGGTCGCCGGCTTCTTGCTGCCGCAAGGCGCGCTCGCGGCCGTCACGGCCTCGTATTCGGACATCGTCGGCGCGGACAGCGGACTGTGCGTGTCCGCCGCCGGCAACTCGACCGCGTCGGGCGCGGGCATCGTGCAGACGTCGTGCGCGGGCCTCAATAACACGACGTGGTCGTTCGTCCCCGTCGGCAGCCGTTATCACATCGTGCTGCAAGGCAGCGGCCTGTGCCTGAACGTGCCCGGCGGCTCGCTCGCGAGCGGCACGCGACTGATCCAGTATGCATGTCAGAACAGCAGCATGACCAACGATCAATGGACGATCGTCGCGGTCGGCTCGAGCTACCGGATCGTGTCCGCGTCGAGCGGCATGTGCGTGAACGTCAGCGGCGCATCGCGCGCGGGCGGCGCGGCGCTGATCCAGTATCCGTGCCAAAGCGCGGGCGCGCTCAACGACCAGTTCAACGTGTACTTGCCCGTCGTCGCGTTCACCAACGTCGCGGCGGCGAGCAGCAATCTTTGCATGAGCGTCAGTGGCGGATCGACGGCCGCCGCCGCGCCGGTCGTGCAGGGCGCATGCTCGAATCAGGGCGGCACGAGCTGGTCGCTGCTGCCGGCCGGCAGCGGCTATCACGTCGTGTCGCAAAGCACCGGGCAATGCCTGAACGTGTCCGGCGCAAACACGACGAGCGGCACGCCGCTCATTCAGTACCCCTGTCAGGGCGACGCGCAGACCAACGATCAATGGACGGTCGTTCCCGTCGGATCGAAGTACCGGCTGATCTCGGTGTCGAGCGGCATGTGCGCGAACGTGAGCGGCGGCTCGCTGTCGTCGGGCGCGCCACTGATCCAGTATCCGTGCCAGGACGCGAACGCGCTCAACGATCAGTTCGCGCTCAGCCTGCCGCAGTCGTTCCCGGTCACGCTGCCGTCCGCGTGGAGCCCGGTGATTCCGCTGCCCGTCAATCCGATCGGCCTCGCGAACACGCCGAACGGCAAGCTCGTGATGTGGTCGGCGGATCAGCAGTTCAGCTTTCAGAACGACGTCGGCGGCAAGACGACGCAAACGCAAACCGCCGTGTTCGATCCGGCGACGAATCAGGCGACGCCATATCTCGAAACGTCGGCGGGCTCGGACATGTTCTGCCCCGGCACCGCGATGCTGCCGGACGGCCGGCTGCTCGTGAACGGCGGCGACAGCAGCCCGAAGACGACGCTCTACGACTGGTCGAGCAACACGTGGAGCGCGGCGGCGACGATGAACATCGCGCGCGGCTATCAGGGCGACACGCTGCTGTCGAACGGCTCGGTGCTCACGCTCGGCGGCTCGTGGAGCGGCGGCCAGGGCGGCAAGACCGCCGAGGTGTGGACGAACGGCGGCGCGTGGACGCTGCTGCCCGGCGTGCCGGAGACGAATATCGTCGGCCCGGACCCGCAGGGCATCTATCGCGGCGACAACCACCTGTGGCTGTTCGCACAAGGCAACGGCACCGTGTTCCATGCGGGGCCGAGCTCGCAGATGAACTGGATCTCGACGAACGGCGGCGGCGCGATTCAGTCGGCAGGCATGCGCGGCGTCGATCCGTTCAGCATCAACGGCACCGCGTCGCTGTACGACGTCGGCAAGATCCTGAAAGTGGGCGGCGCGAAATCGTATCAGCAGAACGGCAGCGTCACGACCTACGCGTCGAATTCGGTCTATCAGATCGACATCACGCGCGGGCCGAATCAGCCGGCGGCGGTGCAGCGCCTGAACGGCATGACTTACCAGCGCGCGTTCGCGAACAGCGTGATCTTGCCGAACGGCAACATCGTGATGATCGGCGGCCAGAGCGTGCCGATGCCGTTCACCGACACGACCGCGATCATGGTTCCCGAAATATGGGACCCCGCGACGCAGCGCTTCAATCTGCTCAAGCCGATGCAGACGCCGCGCACCTATCACAGCACGGCGATCCTGATGCCGGACGGCCGCGTGTTCGCGGGCGGCGGCGGCCAGTGCGGCGCCGGCTGCGCGATGAATCACCTGAACGCGGAGATCCTGACGCCGCCGTACCTGCTCAACGCCGACGGCACGCCGGCGCAGCGGCCGGCGATCGTGTCGGCGCCGACGTCGGCGGGCCTCGGCACGTCGATCAGCGTGTCGACGCAGGGGCCGGTGACGTCGTTCGTGCTGATGCGCCTGTCGTCCGTCACGCATTCGACGAACAACGACCAGCGGCGCATTCCGCTCGCGATGACGTCCTCCGGCGCAACGAGCTACCGGCTCGCGATTCCCGCCGATCCCGGCATCGTCCTGCCCGGCTACTACATGCTGTTCGCGCTGAACGCGCAGGGCGTGCCGAGCGTGTCGACGTCGATCCGGATCTCGTGACGATGCTCGGCGACCAGCGCGCGCGCCGCGCATCATCGACGGGACTCGCGCTGACGCTCGTGCTTGCGCTCGCGTGGCCCGGCCACGCGGCGCACGCGAACGATCTCGCGGCGCGCGGCCGTGCGTTGTTCGGAGGCGACGCGCGGCTGCAGGGGCGACTGCCGATGCATCCCGGCGATCTGCCCGCGCCGCTCGTGCGCTGCGCGAACTGTCACGCGGCGGGCGCGGGCGCCGCGGTGCCGAATTCGATTGCACCGCGCCTCACGCGCATGTGGCTCGGCGATTTGCAGAGCCGGCGCGGCGGCCCGCCGAGCCGCTACGATCGCGATGCGTTCTGCGCGCTGCTGCGCACCGGGCTCGATCCGGCCTACGTATTGATCAATGTCGAAATGCCGCGCTACCGCATCGGCGAGCGCGATTGCACCGCGCTCTGGACCTTTCTGAACGAGACGCCGCATGAGCGCCGATGAAATCCGGATGCAACGGCGCGCGCTGCTCGCCGCCGCGCTCGGCGCATCGCTCGCGCCGGCGCTGCCCGCGCTCGCGGCGACAGAACGCGCACGGCCGCCGGCCGGCCAAAGCGGCTATCACGGCGGCCTGATCGCGCCGCCCGTGCCGGCGCCCGACATGCCGCTGCGCACGGCGGACGGCCGCGCAACCCGCCTGCGCGCGCTGCTCGCCGGCCGCGTTACCGCGCTGCAGCTGTTCTACACGGGCTGCTCGTCGACGTGCCCGATCCAGGGCGCCGTGTTCCGGCGCGTGCAAACGCTGCTCGGCCCGCATCCGAAGCCGGACATCCAGTTGCTGTCGCTCAGCATCAGCCCGCTCGAAGACACGCCGCGGCGAATGCAAGCGTGGCTCGCCCGCTTCGGCGCGCGTCCCGGCTGGATCGCCGCCGCGCCCGGGCTGAAGGATGTCGACGCGCTGCAGGCGTTCTTCGGCGGCGGCCGCACGGGTCTCGACAATCACGCCACGCAGGTGCAGATGATCGATCGGCGCGGCGAGCTGGTTTGGCGAACTTACGAATTGCCGTCGCCGGAGACGATCGCGGCGCTGCTCGGCAACGCGTGACGGCGACGGCGCGCGGAATCATTCGGGTCGCGCCGAGCGCATGGCGAACCGCGGCGCGCACGCCGTCAACGCCGTCAACGCCAGTTCGCGTCGACCCACTGGCAAACGCTCTCCCACTCGGGCGTCGCCATGTACGCGAGCGTTTCGCTCTCCAGCCGAGCGGCCATGCGCCAGTCGTCGAGTTCCACGGCATCGCCCAACGCGAGATTGGCGCGCCGGTAGCATCCGCCGAGCAATTGCGCCGCCTGCTGCGTCGCGAGCATCGTCGTCGTATCGAACGTCAGCCCGAGCAGCGCCGCCGCCGGTACGCCGTTGCTCGCGAACGGCCAGAACCATGTCGTCACGCCCCATCCGAGCGGGTCGCCGACGGCGTCCGGACGAACGCCCTCACGACTGACGCCCGTGCCGAGCGACAGCACGCGCAAATTGCCGAGGTCACCGCCGAGGCCGCTCGCGAGCACCTCGGAGACGGCGGTCATCGACGGATTGTTCGCGAATACGCCGCCGTCCGCGAAATAGCCGAGCAGCGGCACTTCGTACGGCGGAAAATACGAAGGCGCGGCCGACGTGGCGAGCGCCGCGTCGACGAGACTCACGTGGCGATATGCATTGCCGCTCGCGTTCGAGAACGTGCAGGCGGTCCAGCCCTGCATCGCCGGGTCCCACAAGCGCGCCGAATTGACGACGATCAGGCGGCGCAACTCGCTCAGATCCCCGCCGCGCAGCAGTTCCTGCGCGATGCGTTTGAGCCCCGTGTTCACGTACTTGCATGCGAGAAGCCCCGGCCCGGCCAGCGCGTCGACAGCCGCGGCGTTCGTTGCGAGCGCCGCCCTCTGTTCGAGCCACGCGCCGTTCTCCTGGAATATCTCCGCGCCTCGCCTTCTGTAGACGTCGACGACTTGCGAGATCGGCACGCCGCGCGCAAGCGCGAGCGCGATCAGGCCGCCCGTCGACGTGCCGGCGAAGCCGTCCGTCCTCGCAAGCATCCCGCTGCGTCGATCGAGATCCTGAATGAGCAAGGCGGTGATCAATCCCCTGATGCCGCCACCGTCGCAACTGAGAATCTTGAAGGCCATCGCAGTTCTCCTCGGCTCGTGAAATGAATGCGCGGATGCCGTCGAACGGACGAACGCGCGCTTCGCCGCCGCGACGCGCTCGTCGGCGAGGCGACGCGACGTCCGCGGCGCGTTTTCGCGCCGGATGCGGTGCGCATCCGGCGACCGGCGCGCGTCGGCATCGCCGCGCCAATCCGGTCCGGCATTTCATCCGGCTCAATTAGCGGCTTCGCTTCGTCGGCAGCGAAGGCTCGACAGCCGGATTCGCCGGTGATTCGCCGGTGCGCGATCGGAAAACCCGGCCGGTCCAAACCGGCTGCCGTCGGCCGGTTTCAGCGCCGTTTGCCGATATTCGTCTTGCCTTTCCTCGTCTCGTTCGAATCGCGACGAATCACGGCCAATCGCGGCGATGCGTATTCTTAAATTAGGATGCGCAAGCCGCTTTGACCAGGCCGCAGCCCGACAGATTCGACGCGCCTCGTGCCTTGCGCGATGCGTTCGCGCGCCGCGCAAGGCACGCCTCGCCGACGCCCGGCATGCGCTTTCGCCGCGCCGCGCGCGCCGTGCTTCACCACGCCCGCGCACGCGGCGAAAGCGCATCGCCGCCGACGCGGCCCCCCGTTGCCCTCGCCATCCCGCTGCGCGCCGAAGCGGCTGTTGTCGAGCCTTTCCTGCACGCGCGCTCGCGCGTCGTCTCCTCGTCGTCGCCCGTCCTGCGCCGGGGCGGCCAGCCCCGCTACAGTTCGAGCACGAGCCGCCCGCGCTTCGCGCGCGAGCAGCACGCCATCATCCGCGTGTTCGCCGCGCGCTCGCTCGCGCTCAGCACGCTGTCGCGATGGTCGACTTCGCCCGCGAGCACGCGCACCTCGCACGCGCCGCACAGCCCCTCCTCGCAATCGCTCTGCACGTCGACGTTCGCGGCGCGCAGCGTCGCAAGCAGCGTCCGGTTCGAGGGCACCGTCAGCGTGAGGCCCGAATCCGCCAGCTCGACTTCGAACGGCTGCTCGGCGGCCGGATCGACGCGCGGCGCGCCGGCCGCGAAATGCTCGACGCGCAGCGCGTCCGCCGGCCAGCGCGACGCGCATGCGGCCAGCGCGTCGAGCATCCGCGCCGGCCCGCACGCATAAACCTGCGTGCCGGGCGCGACATCGAGCGCGGCGAAATCGTGGCGCGCGCCTTCGTCCGATACGTGCAAGCGCAGCCGGTCGCCGTGCAGCGCGGCGAGCTCGCCGACGAACGCCATCGTTCGCCGGCTGCGCCCGCTGTAATGCAACGTGTAGTCGATGCCGCGCGCACGCGCTTCCCGCGCGATCGCACCGATCGGCGTGATGCCGATGCCGCCCGCGATCAGGACCGCACGGCGCGCATGCGCGTCGAGCCGAAAGTGATTGCGCGGCCCGCGAATCCTCACGCGCATGCCGGGCCGCAGCCGCTCGTGCATCCAGGCGGAGCCGCCCCGGCTCGCCGGCTCGCGCAGCACGGCGATCTCGTACGCGCCGCGCTCGTCCGGATCGCCGCATAGCGAATACTGACGCGAAAGGCCGGTGTCGCCGCACTCGACGTCGATGTGCGCGCCCGCGCTCCAGCGCGGCAGCGGCGCGCCGTCGGGCGCGGCGAGACGCACACGCAGAATGCCCTCGGCCACGGCCGTCACGCTGTCGACGCGCATCGCGCGCCCCGCGCCGCGCGCGCCCGATTCGCCGATCCGCACGGCCAGCGCGGACCGCCGCGCGTGCGCCCGCCGCCGCTCCGGATTCTCGGCCGGGTTCCATTCGACCCGCAGATGCTCCGGACCGCGAAACGACGTGTTCGGCACATACGTAAAGCGTTGCTCGGCAAGCCGCATGTGCGGCAGGCGACGTGTCAGCTCGTCGATGAAGATCTGCATCTCCATTCGCGCGAGATGCTTGCCCATGCATTGATGCGAGCCGTAGCCGAACGTCAGGTGATCGGCGGGATTGTCGCGATGAATGTCGAACAGGTCCGGATCGGCGAAGTGGCGCTCGTCGCGATTCGCCGACGACGTGACGATCAGCAGTTTCGCGCCGGCCGGAATCGCGACGCCGCCGACCGTCGCATCGCACGTCGCGAGCCGCCGCCACGCGGCGATCGATCCGTTGTGGCGCAGGCATTCGTCGACCGCGTTCGGGATCAGCGACGCGTCATCGCAAAGCTCGCGCCATGCGTGCGGGTGTTGCAGCAGCAGCTTCAGCGCATTCGCGGCGGCGTTCGCGGTGGTCTCGTGCGCGGCGACGATGCCCGCCATCATCATCGAATGCAGATACGAATCGGTGACGACGTCCGGATGCTCGCGCTGCATGCGGATGCCGAACTGCATCCAGCCGGGCCCCGACGGATCTTCGCGCATCTTGTCGAGCACCTTGCCCGCGTAGCGCCAGAACTGCCCGACCGCCTGCGCGACCGCAACCTGCTCCTCCGGCCGCGGACAGCCCCACGTATTGACCGTGTGCGCGATCGAGTATCGGCGCAGCGTGTCCATGTCCTCCTCGGGCACGCCGAGGAAATGCAGCGCGACCGTGAGCGGCACTTCCCACAGCATCTGGTCGACGAGATCCGCGCGACCGTCGTCGATGAAGCGGTCGACGTATTCGCGCGCGAGCCGCCGCACCATCGGCTCGTGCGCGCGCAGTGCATCGGGCGTGAAAGGCTCGATCAGCAGGCGCCGGCGCGCCATGTGCGCGGGCTCGTCCTCGTTGACGAGCGTGCGGTTCATCGCATAGCCGTACGACGCGAGCACCGCGTTCGCTTCCGCTCCCGTCGGCGTGATCTTCTCGAGCGCGATCGACGGGCTGAACGTCCGGTTGTCGCGAAAGATCGCCTTGATGTCGTCGTAGCGCGCGACGACCCAGTAGCCGAGCTTCGGGCTGTAGAACACGGGCTCCTGCTCGCGCGCCCAGCGCACGTATTCGGGCGGGTCCTGCTGATAGGCGTCGCAGAACGGATCGAACGCCGCCGCCCCGGCGCTCGCCGGGCACCCGGCCGGGCGCGGCGCGCCGGAGGGCGACGCGGCGTGAAACGGACACGGCGCGGCGAGCGAAGCCGATGCGGATGCGGATGCGGATGCGGATGCGACATTCGTCATCGCGGTCCTCCAATTGAGGAATGACGTTTTGCGTAACCCTGGTGCGCATTGCGCAATCATAGATCGGGATCAACGTGCATCGCATTCCTATCGTAGTCACGCGGGTAGTCACGCGGCCGGGGCGGCGTCCGCTCGCCGCCGGTGACACGCACTACGATCGCCGGATGACGAAAAAGGCCTCTACCCTGAAACCCGCGAAGACGATCCGCTCCCGCGCGCGCCGCACCTGAGCCGGCCGTCGACGCGCCCGCGCCGCGCGAGCGGCGGCAACGCGTGCAGGCGGCCGCCACGGGCATGGCGGTGCTCACGGGACTCGCGCGGCTCGGCTGGCGCGCGACGCTGACGGCGCTCGCGGCGCACGTCGACGAAAGCGCCGCGAAAGTGCATCGCCATCTGGCGAGCCTGATCGAGGAAGGATTCGTATCGCAGGACAGCGGCACGCGGCAGGACTACCTCGGCACCGAGGCACTGCAGATCGGCGTCGCCGCGATGCGCGAGGCCGAGCCGATCCGCGCGGCTGCGTGAGACGCTCGCGCTGACGTGCTTCATCGCGGTGATGGGCAATCGCGGGCCGACGATCCTGCGCATCGAGGAGCCGGGGCTGCCCGTGATCGTCAACGTGCGCGCGGGAGAGGTGGCCTCACTCGTTCGGACAGGTTTCTGAGATTTTTAAGTGGAACGTCCGAGGCAATCATGCGGCCGATTTGATCGCAGGCAGCGTCGCGAAGTATGCCTCATCCGGCGTCTGATCCGCCAGGCTCGAATGGGGCCGTTTCCGGTTGTACAGCTCGATGTAGTCGCCGATGGAGCGCCGAGCATGGCTGACCGACTCGTAGGCCCGCAGGTAAATCTCTTCGTACTTGATGCTGCGCCAACTTCGCACGCGAAATCGGAATGACAAAGGCGGCGAATCCCTGCTTGGGAATCAAGAAATACAGCGAGTCGGGGCGCGATGTGTACGTGGAAGATGACCTGTTCCGAAAAGTCTACGACCATGCGGATCAGCCGACACGCGACGCAATGGACCTCGCCTACCTGACTGACCAGCGACCGCAGGATACCTTGCTGCATGACGAGCGCGATATCCATGACAACTTCCTGCACATCGATCAGGGCAAGACCGGCAAGAAGCTCAGAATGGAGGTGACGGGCGAGCTTATGGCCGTGATCAATCGCATTCGCGCCCGCAAAGCCGGATACAAGATTGTCAGCACCGCGCTAGTCGTCAACGAGAAAGGCGAACGAATGACGCTCGATACTCTTCGACGACGCTTCCGCGACGCCAGAAGAAAAGCCGGCGTGCGCGACAACGAATTCCAATTTCGAGGTCTGCGGGCGAAGGCTGGCACCGACAAGACGGACAGCACGGGCGATATTCGCCAAGCACAAAGGCAGCTCGGGCACACTTCGGTCACCATGACGGAGCACTATGTTCGCAATCGCCGCGGCGACAAGGTGAAGCCGACGAAATAACGGAATTGCGGAAAAGAATGACATTTGCGGAACTGAATTGCTTCGAATCCCGATTGCGCAATTTCCCGCAACGCCTTATGGCGGAAGACAGCCGGAGTCGAACCGACCTGGCGCGGGCTGACCGCACCAACTGGGTTTGAAGCCCAGCCGCACCACCGGATACGAATGCCTTCCTGCGAGAACGGAAACGGGAGCGGACATGAAGCATGCCGTCCCGTCGAGATCCGTTGCGAACTACACACGCCCGGAACCGGGCTACTGCGAACCGATCAACAATCGGCTGTCGGCCCGCAACCAGTGAAGATCGCGGTGGAAGCGAGTATACCCAACGCGATCGAAGAACTCGAGAATTTGAATTGCCCGCTTGCGGCCGAGGCCCGTCGCATTGCGAAACGTCGCCGCGTCGAGCGAGCCGCCGCGCTCGTCCGCGAGCCGCGCGATCAATCGCGCGAGCTCCGCGATCACGTCGCGGTGATAGAACAGATCGCGCACGACCTGCTGCACGTCGCCCCGCCGCGCGAGCTTGCGCAGCAGCGCGCGCACCGCGTCCTCCGCCGCGCCCGTCGCCGCCGCGTGATCGCGCACCCACGGCGGATCGTAGCGGCCCGCCGCGACGAGCGGCAGCAAGCGCCCGGCCAACGCTTCCTCGTTCGCGTCGAAGCTCACCGCGTGCGACGGCAGATGCAGCCATGGCCCGCTGCGCGCAACCGCGCCGTCCGCGATCAGCGCGTCTGTCAGCGCGCGCCACAATGCGTCGTCCGCGAGCGGCGCCGCGATCCGGCGCAGCCGCGCGACGTCCGGCCCCTGCTCGTCCGGCGAGCGCTGGTGAAACGTCGCGAGCGCGTCGAGCGCGCGCGCGCGCAGCGCGTCCCAATGCCGGCGCGCGACGACGCGCGCTTGGTCCGCATGCTTGCCCGGCGACGCGACGTTCACCGCATCGGCGGGCAGCGTCCACGCCTGCGCCGGCAAGCCGGTCAGGTGCATCAGCGTCGCGCGCGTGATGCCGAGCGGCGCTTCGTCGAGCAGCGCGTCGAGGCGGCCTTCGTCGAGCCACGTCGCAAGCGCGTCGAGCCATGCGCGCCGCGCGCTCGTGCGCCGCTTGCGCGCGGGGCCAAACGGATCGAGCACGCGGCCGCCGCCGACCGTGCGCGTCGCCTGCGCGTTGCGCACGATGAAGCGCTCGCCCGGCACCGCGAACACCGGCTCCGAGAAATTCAGTTGCGCACGCGCGCGCTGGCCGGGCCCGAGTGCGTCGCCGTCGAGCAGCGCGACATGCGCGACGCGGTGCAGCGTGCCGAGATGCACGTGCAGCGGCGTCCAGTGCGAGATCGTCAGGTCGGCGTCCGGCGTCAGCGTCAGCTCGACGTCGATACGCGGCGACAGCGCCGCGAGCCGCGGATCGACGATCGCATCGCCGCGCGCGAGCGCCGCCTTGTCGATGCCCGCGAGGTTCAGCGCGCAGCGCTCGCCCGCATGGCCGACGTCGGTCGCGCGGTTCTGCGCATGGATGCTGCGCACGCGCACCGATTCGCCCGTGCGCGCGACGGCGAGCGTATCGCCCGTGCTCACGCGCCCCGCGAACGCGGTCCCGGTCACGACGGTGCCCTGCCCCGCGAGCGTGAACACGCGGTCGACCGCGAGCCTGAACAGGCCATCGTCGCGCCGCGCGCGCCATGCGAGCGCCGTATCGCGCAGATGCGCGTTCAGCGCGGCGACGCCCGCGTCGCCCGCCTCGGTCGCGCGCGTCTCGAAGATCGGCGCGCCGGCGAGCGGCGAGGTCGCGAGCCACGCGCGGATCTCGTCGCGCACCTGCGCGATGCGCGCCGCGTCGGCGCGATCGCATTTGGTCAGCGCGACCGCGCCGCGCGCCACGCCGAGCAATTGCAGAATCGCGAGATGCTCGCGCGTTTGCGGCATCACGCCGTCGTCGGCGGCGATCACGACGAGCGCGAAGTCGATCCCGCACGCGCCCGCCGCCATCGTATGCACGAGCTTCTCGTGGCCGGGCACGTCGATGAAGCCGAGCACGTCGCCGTTCGGCAGCGGCGTGTACGCGTAACCGAGCTCGATCGAGATGCCGCGCGCCTTCTCTTCCTTCAGCCGATCGGTGTCGACGCCCGTGAGCGCGCGCACGAGCGTCGTCTTGCCGTGATCGATGTGGCCTGCGGTTCCGACGATCATGCGGGCGTGTCCGTCGAGGCTTGCGCGCACTGCGCGACGAGCGCGGCTTCGTCGTCGGCTTCGAGGCAGCGCAGGTCGAGCCGCAGCGCGTCGTCGGCGATGCGGCCGAGCACCGGACGCGGCCAGCCGCGCAGGCGCTTCTCGAGCTGCGCGAGCGCGCGGCCGCTGCGCTTGCCGTCGCTCGCGCGCACGACGAGGCCGCAGCTCGGTAATTGATCGACGGGCAGCGCGCCGCTGCCGATCTGGCTGAACATCGGCTCGACGTTCACGACGAATGCCGCGCCGATCGCCTGTTGCAGCACCGGGCGCACGCGCTCGGCCGCCGCCGCGATGTCCGCCTGCGCGCGCGTGAGGAGCCGCAGCGTCGTCAGCCGCTCGCGCAGGAATTCCGGCGCCTGGTACAGGCGCAGCACCGGCTCGAGCGCGGCGAGCGTCAGCTTGCCGACGCGCAGCGCGCGCTTGAGCGGATGCTTCTTGATCTTCGCGATCAGATCGCGCCGCCCGACGACGAGGCCCGCCTGCGGGCCGCCGAGCAGCTTGTCGCCGCTGAACGTGACGAGGTCGGCGCCCGCTTCGACGGTCTCGCGCACCGTCGTCTCCTTCGGCAAGCCCCAGCGCGTCAGGTCGACGAGCGTGCCGCTGCCGAGATCGACGGCCACGGGCAGCCCGCGCTCGCGCGCGAGCGGCGCGAGTTCCTGCAGCGTCACTTCCTTCGTGAAGCCGCTGATCGCGTAATTGCTGCAATGCACTTTCATCAGGAGCGCGGTGCGCGGCCCGATCGCGTCCGCATAGTCCCTCAGATGCGTGCGATTCGTCGTGCCGACCTCGCGCAGCTTCGCGCCCGCGCGGCTCATGATGTCGGGAATGCGAAACGCGCCGCCGATCTCCACGAGCTCGCCGCGCGATACGATCACCTCCTTCTTCGGCGCGAGCGCGGACAGCGCGAGCAGCACGGCGGCCGCGTTGTTGTTGACGACGGTGGCGGCATCGGCGCCCGTCAGCTCGCAGACGAGCTCGTCGATCAGATCGTCGCGGTCGCCGCGGCGGCCGGTCGCGAGATCGAATTCGAGATTCATCGGCTGCGTGAGCGCCTGCACGACCGCGCGCACCGCTTCGTCCGGCAGCAGCGCGCGCCCGAGATTCGTGTGCAGCACGGTGCCCGTCAGGTTGAACACCGCGCGCAGCGCGCCCGCCGCGTCCGCCGCGAGACGCGCGCGCACGTCGGCCGCGATCCGCGCGTCGTCGAGCGCGCCGGCCGCGGCCGGATCGCGGCGCGCGGCGTCGCGCCACGCGTCGAGCGACGCGCGCACCGCGGCGAGCGCGCGCGTGCGTCCGTATTCGTCGATGAGCGGCTTCACGTCGGGCGACGACAGCACGCGCTCGACCGACGGCACGCGCGCGAGCAGCTCGTTCAGTTCGTTCGCGCCCGGTCCGCTCACGTCCGCTCTTCTCCCGCGGCGTCGGCCGGCAGGTCCGGCCACAGCAGCGGATTCGGCGACGCGCGCCGGTAGCCCGCCTCGCCCATCAGCAGATCGAGCGTGAGGCTCGCGAGATCGTCCGCGAGCGGCTCGACGTCGTAGTCCTTCTCCTGATAGCCGATCTTCCGATACGTGTGGCACTCGTCGCACGACTCGGCCTTGATCGCTTCGCTGCCGCCTTCGATCCCGTGATACGCGATCCCCTTCGTCGAATCGCAGTGCGAGCACTTCGTGCGAACCATGTGCCATTCGCTCGAGCACAGCCCGCACTGGAGGAAGCGGTAGCCCTGATACTGGCCGCCGACGCGCACGATGCTCGCCACCGGCTGCGCGCCGCACACGGGGCAAAGGCCGGGCTGCTCGAGATAAGGAACGTCGGCGGGCGCGATGCGGCTCGCGAGCGCGGTCCACACCACCTGCAACGCGGCCATCAGGAACGGCGCCGACGCCGGGTCGATTTCGGCGAAGCGCTGCGCGAGGAGCGCGTCGGCCTGCGCGTCGAGCCCCGCGGGCGCGCGCAGCCGCAGCCCGTCGATCAGCTTCGCGAGCGGCGGATTCACGAGGCCCGCGCGCTCGACGCGGTCGAGCAGGCCTTGCAGCACGTCGCGCCAGCGCGGATCGCGCTCGCCGCCGAGCGCCGGCGCGAGCGGCATCGAATGATGTTGCGCCCGCTCGATCGCGTCCCGCGCGGGCGCGTTCGGCTCGAACGTCTGCACGAGTTCGTGCTGCGCGTCGGCGACGGCCGCCATCAGCCGCAGGTAGCCCGAGATCGGGTTCAGGTCCGCGAGCTCGCGCAGCCGCGCGGCGCGCGCGGCGAACACGGCGCCGCGCTCGGGCATGCGCACGCGCGGAATGGCCGAATGATCGAGCGATGCGATTTCGCTCGGTTCGAGAATGCGTTGGGTTGGGTCAGTCACGTGAGTGCCCTAAAAAAACAAGCGCCGAATCGTCGGCGCTTTCTTGTTGTGTCTGCCGTGCGCGCGCCCGCCGGGCCGCTCATGCGGCCGGCGGGCGTCACGAGTCGCGCGGCGCGCGCGCAAAGTCCGCTTGCGCGCCGTGCGCCGGCATCGTGCGATGCGTCGCTACTTCACGCTCTCGCGAAACCACTTCGGATGGTGCTTTCTCGCCCAGCCGACGGTCACGGTGCCGCGCACCATCGCGCCGATCGAGCCCTTCACCCACAGCGCCGCGTACACGTGCACGACGATGCCGACGATCAGAACGAACGCCGCCGCCGCATGCACGACGGCCGCCGCGCGAATCACGCCGATCGGAAAGTAGAACGAGAAATAGCGCCGCCAGATCACGATCCCGGAAACGAGCAGCAACAAGAGGCACGCCACCATCGCGAAGAATAGCAGCTTCTGCCCCGCGTTATAGCGGCCCACCTCCGGCAGCTTCTCCTCGCGGTTCGCGAGCACGTCGTCCATCTGCCGCAGCCACTGGCGATCGCCCGCGTCGAGCAGGTTGTGATGCCAGTAGCGCACGGCCATCACCGCGAACGACACGAACATCACGAGGCCTGCGAACGGATGCAGAATCCGCGTCCACTGCCCGCCGCCGAACAGCGCCGTCATCCAGAACATCGACGGATGGAACAGCGCGAGCCCGGACAGCGCGAGCAGCACGAACGAGATCGCGGTGATCCAGTGGTTCGAGCGCTCGTTCGCCGTGTAGCGGACGATCAGGTTGGGGTCGTCATGCTTCATTTCGCGTCCTCCTCGATGCGGCGCGCGTCGTCGCGGGCGGCGGCTTCCTCTTCGTCCGTCACTTCGTTCGGGCCGACGCGCGTGTAGTGGAAGAAGCCGGCGAGCGCGGACAACGCGATGCCCGCGACCGCGAGCGGCTTCGCGATGCCCTTCCACAGCTTCACCATCGGGCTGATCGACGGGTTGTCGGGCAGGCCGTGATACAGCGACGGCTTGTCCGCGTGGTGCAGCACGTACATCACGTGCGTGCCGCCGACGCCCGCCGGATCGTACAGCCCCGCGTGCTCGAAGCCGCGTCCCTTCAGATCGGCGACGCGCTCGGCCGCGTGCCGCTTCATGTCGTCCTTCGTGCCGAACACGATCGCGCCCGTCGGGCAGGTCTTCACGCATGCGGGCTCCTGGCCGACCGCGACGCGGTCCGAGCACAGCGTGCACTTGTACGCGCGATTGTCCTGTTTCGAGATCCGCGGGATGTTGAACGGGCAGCCGGTCACGCAATAGCCGCAGCCGATGCAGTTCTCCTCGTGGAAATCGACGATCCCGTTGTTGTACTGAACGATCGCGCCCGGCGACGGGCACGCCTTCAGGCAGCCCGGGTCCTCGCAGTGCATGCAGCCGTCCTTGCGGATCAGCCACTCGAGGTCGCCCGCCGGGTTCTCGTATTCGGAGAAACGCATCACCGTCCACGAGTGCTCCGACAGATCGGCCGGGTTGTCGTAGACGCCCACGTTCGTGCCGACTTCGTCGCGCAGGTCGTTCCATTCCATGCAAGCCGTCTGACACGCCTTGCAGCCGATGCACTTCGACACGTCGATCAGCTTCGCGACGCTGCCCGTCACCGGCTCGCGCGCGGTGGGCGGCGGCGTCGTGGTGGCCGAGACGCGCTTGATATCGAGCGATTGCAATGCCATCTCTTTCCCCTTACGCCTTTTCGACCTTCACCAGGAACGACTTGAATTCCGGTGTGTACGAGTTGCCGTCGCCGACGGACGGAGTCAGGGTGTTCGCGAGATAGCCGGGCTTCGTCAACCCCTTGAAGCCCCAATGCAACGGAATGCCGACCGTCTGCACCTTGCGGCCGTCGACCGTCAGCGGCTTGATCCGCTTCGTGACGAGCGCGACCGCGACGATGTGCCCGCGGTTCGACGACACCTTCACGCGCTCGCCGTGCGCGACGCCGATCTCCTTCGCGAGATCCTCGCCGATCTCGACGAACTGCTCGGGCTGGATGATCGCGTTCAGCCGCGCATGCTTCGTCCAGTAATGGAAGTGCTCGGTCAGGCGATACGTCGTCGCGACGTGCGGGAACGTGTCGACCTTGCCGAACGCCGCCCGATCGTCCGGGAACACGCGGGCGGCCGGGTTGTTCAGCGCCCGCGGGTTGTTCGGATGCAGCGGGTTCGCGGCGAGCGGCGTCTCGAACGGCTCGTAGTGCTCGGGGAACGGACCTTCGTTCATCCCGGCGCGCGCGAAGAAGCGTGCGACGCCTTCCGGGTTCATGATGAACGGCCCCATGCCGGTTTCGGGCGGCTCGTCGGCCTTGTAGTCGGGAATGTCCGGGCCCGTCCACGCACGGCCGTTCCAGCCGATCAGCTTGCGCGTCGGGTCGAACGGCTTGCCGCTCACGTCGCACGACGCGCGGTTGTACAGAATCCGCCGGTTCGCGGGCCACGCCCACGCCCAGCCGAGCGTCTGGCCGATGCCCGTCGGATCGGCGTTGTCGCGCCGCGCCATCTGGTTGCCCGCTTGCGTCCACGCGCCGCAGAAGATCCAGCAGCCGCTCGACGTCGTGCCGTCGTCCTTCAGCTGCGCGAAGCCGGCGAGTTGCTCGCCCTTCTTCACGAGCGTCTTCGACGCGTCCTTCGGATCGGGCAGGTCCGCCAGCGCGCGGCCGTTGAACTCCATCGCGAGCTCTTCGGGCGTCGGGCTTTCCGGGTTCGCGTACGGCCAGCTCAGATTGACGATCGGATCGGGGTACTTGCCGCCGTCCTTCCTGTACATGTCGCGCATCCGCAGGAAGATCCCCGACATGATCTCGAGGTCGCTCTTCGCCTGGCCCGGCGGCTCCGCGCCCTGCCAGTGCCATTGCAGCACGCGGCCGGAGTTGACGAGCGAGCCGCGCTCTTCCGCGAAGCACGACGTCGGCAGCCGGAACACCTCGGTCTGGATCGTCGACGAATCGACGTCGTTGAAATCGCCGTGGTTCTTCCAGAACTCGGACGTCTCGGTCGCGAGCGGGTCCATGATCACGAGCCACTTGAGCTTCGCGAGCGCCTCGGAGGTCTTGCGCTTCGACGGCGCCGCCGCGAGCGGATTGAAGCCCTGGCAGATATAGCCGTTCATCTTGCCCGCGTGCATCAGCTCGATCGTCTGCAGCAGGTCGTACTGCTTGTCGAGCTTCGGCAGATAGTCGTAGCCCCAGTTGTTCTCGGCGCCGACCGCATCGCCCCACCAGGCTTTCATGAAGCTCACGTGGAACGCGCGGTAGTTCTTCCAGTAGCTCAGCTGGTTAGGCCGCAGCGGCTGCTGCGCGCGCTTCTGGATGTACGCGTCGAAATCCTGCTCGGCCTGCATCGGCAGCGTCATGTAGCCCGGCAGCAGGTTCGACATCAGCCCGAGGTCGGTGAGCCCCTGGATGTTCGAGTGGCCGCGCAGCGCGTTCATGCCGCCGCCCGCGATGCCGATGTTGCCGAGCAGCAGCTGCACCATCGCGCCCGTGCGGATCATCTGCGCGCCGACCGAGTGATGCGTCCAGCCGAGCGCGTACAGGATCGTGCCGGCGCGGCCGGGCACGGCCGTCGTCGCGAGCATCTCGCACACCTTGAGGAACTTGTCCTTCGGCGTGCCGCAGATCTTCTCGACCATCTCCGGCGTGTAGCGCGAGTAGTGCTGCTTGAGCAGGTTGTAGACGCAGCGCGGGTGCGCAAGCGTGTCGTCGACCTTCACGAAGCCGTCGTCGCCGCGCTCGTAGTCCCACGTCGACTTGTCCGGGTACGCGTGCTTGTCCGCGTCGTAGCCGGAATAGATGCCGTCGTCGAACGCGAAGTCCTCGCGAACGATGAACGAGAAATCCGTGTAGTGCTTGACGTACTCGTGCTGGATCTTGTCGTTCGTCAGCAGGTAGTTGATGATCCCGCCGAGGAATGCGATGTCCGTGCCGGTTCGAATCGGCGCGTAATAGTCGGCGACCGATGCGGTGCGCGTGAAGCGCGGATCGACGACGACGAGGCGCGCGTTGCGATGCGCCTTCGCTTCCGTGACCCATTTGAATCCGCAAGGGTGCGCCTCGGCGGCGTTGCCGCCCATCACGAGAATCACGTCCGCGTTCTTGATGTCGACCCAATGGTTCGTCATCGCGCCACGGCCAAACGTCGGGGCAAGACCTGCCACCGTCGGGCCATGTCAGACACGAGCCTGGTTGTCGAACGCGAGCATCCCCATGCTGCGCACGGTCTTGTGCGTCAGATAGCCGACTTCGTTGCTGCCCGCCGAAGCGGCCAGCATGCCCGTCGTGAGCCAGCGGTTGACCTTCATGCCGTCGTCCGTCGTCTCGACGAAGTTCGCGTCGCGGTCCGCCTTCATCAGCTTCGCGATCCGGTCGAGCGCGTCGCTCCACGAGATCGGCGCCCACTTGTCGGAGCCGGCCGCGCGATACTCGGGCTGCGTGAGGCGACTCGGGCTATGGATGAAGTCGATGAGGCTCGCGCCCTTCGGGCACAGCGTGCCGCGGTTGACCGGATGGTCGGGATCGCCCTCGATGTGGATGATGCTCGACGTGGCGTTTTTCGCGCCGTCGCCGAGGCTGTACATCAGTATCCCGCAACCGACCGAGCAGTAGGGGCAGGTGTTGCGGGTTTCGACAGTGCGCGCCAGCTTGTATTGGCGGACCTCGGCGAGCGCTTCGGCCGGTGAGAAGCCCATCAGGGCTAGACTCGAGCCGGCGAGCGTCGTCGCGGACAGCTTCAGGAACTGGCGCCGGGACAGTTGGAGCATGGTGGTCTCGGGCTGGTTGTATTGAAGGGGAACGGTTTGATTGGACGTCGTTGCGTTGCTGGGGTTACGAATGCGTGATTGCGGGCGGCGCGGGCGCGCGGCGCGGCGGCGACGGACCGCACTGTCTATCTATCGTCTTTCCTTTATATGACAACGTGACAGAATCGGATAGCGGAACCGTCACCAATAAGGGAAAACCATTTCTTACACGGCGCAAGGTTATCAGATCACGCGAAACCGCGGCGTGTCACGCGGGGATCGCGCGCACCGGCACAGCGGCCGCGCCGCTCGAGCCGGCGCCGTGGGCCGTGCCGCGAGCGGCGCGCCCGCGTGCCGGGAGATCGTCGCGGCCGGATTTCTCGGGCTTGCCGAAATGCCGGAATGCCTGGCTACCGGTTACGGCCTTCGGCCGGCACGGCGAGCGCCCTCTCGGCACGCCACTCCGGCACGTTTACGGCATCCGCCACGAAATATTGACGGTCGCGTCAATTTCGTCAACAACATCCCCCAGGGCGGCGCGACACAGGTGCGCGTCTGGGGAAACGTCGCCGGACAGGGCGCGGGCTACGCCGGCTACGCTCCGAACTTCATCGGCTACGACCCGGACAACCGGGCCAACAACCACGGCTGGTCGTCGACGGCCGACGTCGGCCCGACCTCGAGGACCGACCGCCGCTGCACGTCGCAAACCGTCGCGACGAGCGTCACGCGGCCGTCGGGCTCGGACATCGCGATCGCGGTGCCCGAGTATTGCGAGGCGCGCGGCGGCGTCGTGCCGAGAAACGACCGCGTGCCGGGCGCGGCGACCGTCGTCGAGCCCGTCGACCACCGGAACGCGACGCATGCGGGAGAAACGCACGTGTGGCGCGAAACGGCCGATCAGCGCGACAACGACATGCTGATCGACTCGATCAAGCTGACGTTCACGCCCGCCTATCCGAAGTGAAGCGCCGCGTCGCGGCGGCGCGCGAACGGGCGGCGCATCACGCGTCGCCCGGCTGCGTTCTCGCGGGGTTCCAGCCGAGCGCGTCGTAGAGCCGGTAGCGCGCGATGCCGAGATATTCGTGCAGCGCGAGATCGGCGAGCGAGAAGTTGTAGGCGAGCGGCAACGGGAACGACACCGCTTGCAGGTACTCGGCGCGCACGCCAATCGCGGCCACGCCGAAGTGCGCGAAATACAGCGCGCTGCGCCGCAAGTGGACGCCCGACGTCACGAGCAGCACGCGGTCCGCGCGATAGCCGGCCAGCACGGCGCGCGTGAATTGCGCGTTCTGCCACGTGTTCATGCTGCGCGGCTCGGCCAGCACGTCGGCGGCATCGATGCCGAGCCCGATCAGCGCGTCGCGATAGACGCTCGCCTCCGGCACGCCGTTGCCGCGCGCGTCGCCGCCGCTCACGACGACCTTGCAATCGGCGCCCGCGCGCGCCTTGCGGCAGCCGCGATAAAGGCTCGCCGCCTCGACCACCCGCGAATACGAAAACGTGCCGGGCTCGACCGCGCCCGTCGCGGCGATCTTCTCGGTGCCGAGGCCGAGCATCACGATCGCGTTGCGCTCGCCCCATTCGATCGCCGGGCGCGCCGCGTACGGCGCTTGCAGGTGGCGCAGCAACCACGCGGGCGCGGGGCCGCAGCCGATCGCGAAGAACGCGGCGACGGACGCGGCGAACAGCGCCCGGCTCGCACGGCGACGCTTCGCGAGCCGCAACAGCGCGGCGGCGGCGGCGACGGCCGTCAGCAGCGCGAGCGTCATGCGACGGCCGCCGGGGCGAAGGCGGCAACGGGCGAGCGTGGCCACGGGCGCGGGCGGCGAGGCGCGGCGGGCCGGGCTGCCGGGCGAATCGTTGATCGGGAGAAGCGGGGCATGGCGGCGCTCGAGCGACGAAGAGGGTCACGATTATGCGACGGGCGAACCCACGAAGCCAGCGCCGCACGCGCCGCGCGCGCTCAAAACGACGGCAACCCCGGCGGATTCGTTTCCGACTCGTCGACCGCCTCCGACAGCAGCCCCCATCGCGCGAGCGCCTGCCGGTACTTGCCGCTGCGGATCAGATCGTTGGTCGCGAGCGTGAGCGCGTCGGCGAGGCCGCTGCCCTTGCGCGTCGCGATCGCGACGTCCGCCTTGACCGGCCAGCCCGCGTTCACGTTGCCGACGCAGCGGATCTTGCCGTCGCGCGCCGCCTGGTACGCGAGCGTCGCGTTCGGATTCAGCTCGGCGTCCGCGCGCCCGGACAGCAGCGCGACGCGCGACGCGCCGTCGTCGTCGAAGTACAGCACGTCGGCCGGCCGGAGCCCCCGCGCGACGTTGCGCCGGTTCCATTCGAGCAGGATGCGCTCCTGGCTCGTCCCCGATCCGGTGATGATCCGCAATCCCGCGACGTCCTTCGGCTCGGCGATCCGCGCGATCGGGCTCGCGGCCCTCACATAGAAGCCGTGCAGGCCGAGCCGGTAGGTCGTGAAATCGAACTTCTCCTTGCGCTTCTCGGTGACGCCGACGTTCGAAATCACCGCATCGTACTTGCCGGCGCTCAGCCCGAGCGGCCAGTCGGCCCACGCGACGGGCAGAAGCGCGAGCCGCCGGCCGAGCGCGTCGGCGATCAGTTGCGCGTAGTCCGGGTCCGCGCCGACGACCGTGCGCGCGTCGGTCGCAAATGTCGCGACGGGCGGCGCGTGCGGCGCGATCGCGACGGTGAACGCGCCGTCGGCGACCCAGCGGTAGCGTCGCGCCGCGTCGGCCGCCGCCGGATCGCGCGCCGTGCGCACGCGGCCCGCCTGGCGCGGATCGAGATCGACCGCGATGCCGGCCGCGCGCGCGCCGAACGGCGCCGCGGCGAAGGCGGCCGCGAGCGTCGCCGCGCCGCCGATGAACGTGCGTCGGTCGATCATCGCGCCCGCGCCTGCGATGCGTTCGGCTCAGCGCGGCACGACGCGCGCGCGCTCGGCCACGCGATGCGGCCGCGCTTGGCGACGTCGCCGCGACCGCGGCCGCCGACCTCGGCGCGACGCGGCCCCGCATTCTCGGCCGCCGCAGACCGCGCCGCGAGCCCGGTCGGCCGGCCGCCGCCCGCAACGCTGCCTTCAACGCCGCCCGCAACGCCATCGCCGCCGCGATCCGCATCGCCGCGCCGCGTCACGCGGCGTGGAGCACCGGCGTCGCTTCGCGCAACGCCGGCACGACGACGGCCTGCGCAATCGCCGTCGCTGCCGAGCCCCGCGCCCGCCCGCCGCCGCGCCGTCATCACAGCACCTTCGACAGGAACGCGCGCGTGCGCGGATGCGCCGGCGCGCCGAGTACCTGCGCGGGCGGCCCCGCTTCGATGATCCGGCCGCGCTCCATGAACAGGACCGTGTCCGCGACCTCGCGCGCGAAGCCGATCTCGTGCGTGACGATGACGAGCGTCGTCCCCGAGCGCGCGAGCTCCTTGATCACGTCGAGCACTTCGTTGACGAGCTCCGGATCGAGCGCGGACGTCGGCTCGTCGAACAGCAGCACCTTCGGCCGCAGCGCGAGCGCCCGCGCGATCGCGACGCGCTGCTGCTGGCCGCCCGACAGCCGGCGCGGATACGCGTCGGCCTTCGCCGCGAGGCCGACGCGCGCGAGCAGCTCGCGCGCGACGCGCTCGGCTTCGGCGCGCGTCGCGCGCCCCGACGCGACGGGCGCCTCGACGACGTTCTCGAGCACGGTGAGGTGCGGGAACAGATTGAAGTTCTGAAACACCATGCCGACGTCGACGCGCCGGCGCAGCACGTCCTTCTCCTTCAGCTCGTACAGCGTGTCGCCGTCGCGGCGATAGCCGATCAGCTCGCCGTCGATGTCGATGAAGCCGCCGTCGACGCGCTCCAGGTGGTTGATCGTGCGCAGCAGCGTCGATTTGCCGGAACCGGACTGGCCGAGGATCACGGTGACGCTGCCCGCCGGCGCGACGAACGACACGTCGTCGAGCACCTTGTGCTGGCCGAAGCTCTTCGATACGCGATGGACGGCGACCTCGCCGCCGCGCCGCCCGCTCGCCCAGGCGCGCGCGGCGGCCGGCGAGCTTGCCTCGGCGCGTGCAGGCGATGCGGCGGGCGAAGCCGAGGCGTTCGGCGCGGCAAGCGTCGACGCGTCCGGGGCGTCCGGAACATTTGAAGCATTCGGCGCTTTCGTAGCCGGCCAAGCAGCGGACTCGGACGATCCCCCCCCGCCGAACGTAGCGGAAACTTCCGAAACGCCCGACGCGCCGAGCGCCGCCGCCCTCGCCCCGCCCGCCGATCCGGCCGACGCCTTTTCGCCGTGCGCGAATCCCGCGCCGAAAGCCGACGCGTCGCCGGCCGAGTGCGCGCCGTTCTCCGCGCCGCGCCTCGCCCATTTCGCCCATTTCGCCGATCTCGCGCCTCTCGCCGCGCCCGCGCCGTCCGCGCCGTCCGCGCCGTCCGCGCTGTCCGCGCTGTCCACACCGTCCGTTGCCGCTGCCGCCGCCGCCGCGTCCGCCGCGCGCCCGCGCCACCGCCACCGCGCATCCGCCAGCTTCGCGACGAACGCCGCCAGCGGCGAGCGCCCCGGATTGCGCACGGCGCCGCGCGCATAGCGACGCTCGACCTGCACCTGCACGATCGACAACACGGTCAGGATGATCAGATACCAGACCGTCGCGACCATCAGCAGCGGAATCACGTCGAGGTTGCGCCGATAGATCACCTGCACCGTGTAGAAAAGTTCCGGCATCGCGAGCACGTACACCATCGACGTGCCCTTCGCGAGCGAGATCAGATCGTTGAACGCGACGGGCAGGAACGCGCGCATCGCCTGCGGCAGCACGATGCGCGTCGCCTGCCGCGCGCGCGGCAGGCCGAGCGCGGCGGCCGCCTCGAGCTGGCCCTGATCGACCGACAGGATGCCGCCGCGAATCCCCTCGGCCGCGAACGCCGCGTGATTGAGCGTCAGGCCGAGCACCGCCGCGCAAAACGGGCTGATCAGGTCGGTGGTCGCGACGTCCGCGAACGTGATTCCGGTGAACGGCACGCCGAACCGCACGTGGTCGTACAGATAGCCGAGATTGTTGAGGATCAGCAGCAGCACGATGAGCGGAATCGAGCGGAACAGCCAGATGAACGCCCACGCGCACGCGGCGAGAAGCGGCGAGCGCGACACGCGTGCGAGCGCGAGCGGCACGCCGAGCGCGAAGCCGAACAGCGCGCCGAGGGCGGTCAGCAGCAGCGTGCGCGCAAGCCCCGACAGCACCGGCTCGGACAGGAACCATTCGGCGAAAACCGGCCAGCCCCATTGCGGATTGCCGAGCACCGAATTCAGCATGAGCGCAATCAGCACGACGGCGAGCACGGTGCCCGCCGTGCGCGCGCGATAGCGGGCCGGCACGATCCGGAAACGCGGCGCGGCGCCGCGCGCCGCAGGGATGCCTGGCGTCGGCAGCGCGCCGCCGACGGCGTGAGTGATGTCGCTCATGGTCGTGGTTCCTTGCTGAATCGATGGCGTGCCGCGCGGATGCCCGGCGCGGCGCCGCGCGCACGCGGCGAGAAACGCGCGCGGCTCGCGTCGGCGCGCCGCACAGCCGCCGTCATGCGACTTCCGCCGCCGCGTGGCGGCTTTCCTTGCGCGGCAGGCCAAGGTGATCGCGCAGCGTGCTGCCGGCGAGCGTGCGCCGGTAGCGGCCGCGCGCCTCGAGCGCCGGAATCACGAACTCGACGAAATCGTCGAGCCCCTGCGCCTGCACCGCGAAGCCGAGGATGAAGCCGTCGGCCGCGCCCGCGTCGATCCAGCGGATCAGCGCGTCGGCGACGTCTTGCGCCGCGCCGATGAACTGCGGACGCGGCGTCGCGACGGCAAGCGCCGTCTCGCGCAGCGTGAGCCCCTTCGCGCGCGCGTCGGCCTTGATGCGATCGGTCGTCGAGCGAAAGCTGTTGCGGCCGATGTCGCCGAGCGCCGGGAACGGCGCGTCGAGCGGGTACTGCGTGAAATCGTGATGGTCGAAGTAGCGGCCGAGGTACGCGAGCGCGTCGTCGATCGTCAGCAGATCGCGGATCGCGCGGTACTTGTCCTCCGCTTCGGCCGCCGTGCGCCCGACGATCGGCCCGATGCCGGGGAAGATCTTCACGTCGCCGGCACGGCGGCCGTGCGCGAGCGCGCTGTCCTTCACGCGCTGCGTGAACGCGCGCGTCTCGTCGAGCGACGGCGAATGCGTGAACACCGCGTCCGCGTACTTGCCCGCGAGCGCGATCCCCGCGTCCGACGAGCCCGCCTGAAAGATCACCGGCTGCCCCTGCGGCGAGCGCTGGATGTTCAGCGGCCCGGCGACCTGGAAGAACCGGCCCGCGTGATCGAGCGCGTGCAGCTTGTCCCGGTCGAAGAAGCGGCCGCTCGCGCGGTCGCGCACGAACGCGTCGTCGTCCCAGCTGTCCCACAGGCCCTGCGCGACGCTCAGGTATTCGTCGGCGATCTCGTAGCGCAGCTCGTGCTCCGGATGCTTCGTGCCGTAGTTCTTCGCGGTGCCTTCGAGCGGCGTCGTCACGACGTTCCAGCCGGCGCGGCCGCCGCTCAGCAGATCGAGCGACGCGAACTGCCGCGCGACCGTAAACGGCTCGCTGTACGACGTCGACACGGTGCCCGCGAGGCCGATCTTCGACGTCGCGGCCGCGAGCGCGGACAAGAGCGAGATCGGCTCGAAGCGGTTCAGGAAATGCGGGATCGACTTCTCGTTGATGTAGAGGCCGTCGGCCACGAACGCGAACGCGATGCCGTTCGCCTCCGCCTTGCGCGCGACGCGCAGCATGAAATCGAGATTGACGCTCGCGTCGGGCGGATTGCTCGGATGCCGCCACGCGTTCATGTGGCTGCCGGCGCCTTGCAGCATGATGCCGAAGGGAATCGAGGACTGGGTCATGGCGAGGATCGGTGTCGTTGGAATCGCACAAAGGCGCGCAGCCGCGGCGCGCCGCTCGAATGCTCAGGTCCGCGCGGACTGGCGGTCGCGCGCGAGCAGCTCGACGGACGCGAGCCGCGCCGGATAGTGCGTGACCGGCGAATCGACGACGAACTCGCCGACGCCGTAGCGGCGCGCGAGCGCGTCGAGCTCGCGGTGCACGTCGTGCGGCGCGCCCGCGATCACGTGCGGACGCAGCTCGTCGATCCGGTAATCGGTCGCGCCGCTCTGGCGCGCGAACTCGGCCGCCGCCTGCGCGCTGCCGAGATTGACGCTCTGGCCGCCCGCGAGCTTCAGCTTGAAGATCCGCAGCGCGCCGATGAGCCGCTCCGCCTCGCCCTTCGTCGGCGCCGCGACCGCGTACAGCGCGAGGAGCGGCGCGCGCCCGCTCGCGCTGCGGTACGCGTCGAGCGAACGCTCGACGTTGGCCTCGTCGCCGTTGAAGTGCCCGGCGTAGCAGAACTGCCAGCCGAGCCGCGCGGCGAGCGCGGCGCTCTCGGGCGAGCCGCCGAGCAGCACGCGCTCGGGCGCCACGGGCGGCACCGGCAGCGCGACCGCGCCGGCCAGCGGATGATCCTCGGCGACGCCCCAGCGCAGGAACGCGTCGAGCTCGGCGAGCTGATCGGCGAACGCGGGCTTGTGCGGCTTGTCGTGCAGCGACTGCAGCGCGCGCGTCGTCAGCGGCAAACCGCCCGGCGCCTTGCCGACGCCGAGATCGACGCGCCCCGGCGCGAGCGACGCGAGCAGCTTGAACGTCTCGGCAACCTTGAACGGGCTGTAGTGCTGAAGCATCACGCCGCCGGAGCCGACGCGAATGCGCGACGTGTGCGCGAGCACGTGCGACACGACGATCTCGGGCGCGGAGCTCGCGAGCCCCGGCGCGCCGTGGTGCTCGGCGATCCAGATGCGCCGATAGCCGAGCGCCTCGGCGCGCTGCGCGAGCGCGACCGTGAAACGCAGCGCGTCGGCCGCCGTCGCGCCTTCGGCGATCGGGCTCTTGTCCAGCAGCGATAACGAATAAGACATGGCGGGTGCGAATGCTGGCTACGGGAAATGAATCGGGAAAACGGACGATGCGGTGACGCGATGCAAGCGTCCGGCTCTGCGGCCCGGCGCGCCCGCGCGATCGGACGGCTTCGCCGAACGGTTTCGCATGGACGGCTGCGCCGGATTTCGCATGGGCGGCTGCGCCGAACCGCCTTGCCGGACGGCTTCACCGCGCGACTTCGTCAATCAACGCCACGGCGCGACACGATGAAGCGGCTTCGCGTGGCGGAGGCCGTTCTGTTCGCGTCGCGCCGGCGTCGCGCGTGTCGCTGGCGTCGCGCGTGTTCGTCGAGCTTCGCGAACGGCCGTCGCGCAGGCATCGCGCATCACGTCTTCGGCAAGCCCGGCGGATTCGTCCGAGACGCGTCGATCGCCTCGGAACCGAGACTCCAGCGGTCGAGCACGCGGCGGTACGCGCCGTTCCTGATGAAATCGTTGATCGCGATCGTGAACGGCTCGGCGAGGCCGCTGCCCCTGCGCGTCGTGACCGCGATGTCCGCCGTGCGCGGCCAGCCGCCGCTCACGGCGCCGACGAGCTTCGTCCGGTGCTGCTGCGCGGCCTGGTACGCGAGCACCGAGTTCACGCTGAAGATCGCGTCCGCGCGGCCCGCCTGCAGCGCGACGTTCTTCACCGCGTGATCGTCGTAATACTGGACCGTGACGGGCTTGAGCCCGTGCGCGACGTTCTCGCGATCCCATTCGAGCAGGATCTTTTCCTGGTTGGTGCCGGCGTCGGTGATCACGCGCAGGCCCGCGACGTCCTTCGGCTCCTTGATCGACGCGATCTTGCTGTCGGACTTCACGTAGAAGCCGACCTGATCCTTGCGATACGTCGAGAAATCGAACTTCGCCTTGCGCTCCTCGGTCACGGTCACGTTCGACAGCACCGCGTCGACGCGGCCCGATTCGAGCGCGAGCGGCCAGTCGGCCCACGCGAGCGCGACGATCTTCAGCTTGCGGCCGAGGCTGTCGGCGAGCAGTTGCGCGAGATCGGCGTCGAAGCCGACGACGGTGCGCGCATCGGTCGCGTACGAACTGATGGGCGGCTGGCTCGGCGCGATGCCGATGGTCAGCGCGTCGGGCTCGGCGAACTTGAACGCTGCGGGCAGCGCGCGGATCACGGTCTCGTCGCGCGCGCCGCGCACGCGGCCCGGCTGCCCGGGGCTCAGATCGAACGTGACGGCGAACGCCGCCGCGCTCGCGCCGATCAGCACGGCGGCGGCCACCGCGCGCGCGGCGGATCGGACGAATGGCTTCGTGTATTGCAATGTCATCGACGATTCCTGTTGGTGGCGAATGTGGTGTCGTTTTCGATGCGACATGCCGGTGTGAGCCGCGGGCCGCGCATCGCGTCATTCGACCGGCGCGGCCGGCACGGGCGCGCGCAGGTCGCCGAGCGTGTCGGCGCGGCGCGGCTCGATCAGATCCTTGCCGAACGGCAGATGCACGTAGATCTCGGGGTCGACGTCGCGATCGAACAGCGCCGCGTAACCGGCGTCGAGATACAGCGCCCATGCCTCCGGCTGCCGGAAGCCCGTCGTCAGATAGACGCGCCGATAGCCTTGCCGCGCCGCGCGCAGCTCGAGTTCGCGGACCACGCGCCGCGCGAGCCCCTGGCGCCGCAGATCGGCGCGCGTCCAGATCCGCTTGAGCTCCGCCGTCTGCGCGTCGTAGCGCTTGAAGGCGCCGCCGCCGATCGTCTCGCCGTCGCGGATCAGCAGGATGAACGCGCCTTCGGGCGGCGCGAACAGCTCGGCCGGATAGCGCGCGAGCTCCGCTTCCGCGGACGCGAGGCTGTCGGGCCGATACGCGCGGTAGCGCGCCGCGTATTCGTCGATCAGCGCGTCGATCAGTGGCTTCGCGCGCGCGTCGTGCGGCGCGGTGTCGATAATGCTGTCGGTCATGGCGAGGTCGTCGGAGGCGAACGGTCGCGCGCGGCCGGCGCCGCCGGCATGACGGCTCGCCGCCTTCGGCGCGCCCGTTCGTTCTGCGGAACAAGGGCAGCGGCGTGTTCGTCGCGTTCGGACGCGCGCCCGTGTCGCCCGGCGCGCGCTCGTCGCGACGTCATCCCGCTGCCATGTCCGTCACCTTAGCGTTTCGACTCGCAAAGGCTAACCAAGCAATTTCGATATCGATATCGGCGGCCGCGTAGCAAGGATTTCGGGGAAGCGGACAGCGCCGGCGCGAGCCCGTGCGACGTGGCGCGCGGCGGGCGAAACCGGGCCGGCGTCGAAGAAAGCGCCATTGGAAAGACGCATGGCGCGTGGCCGACGCGCGCGGCGCGCCATGATCCGGCGATGCGACCGGCCGGGCACGGCAGCGATGCCGGCCACCGACCATCCGGCGCGTCAGCGTTGCGGCGCGAACGGCGCGAAGAGCGCTTCGCCGCGCACGGACGAACGCCGTCCGCTCGCGGCGCCGGAAAAATCCGGCGCGCTCACGCCCGCCCTTCGATCCGCTCCGATGTCGCGTGCGCCGCGCGGCGCGCGCGTCACCGACGCCCTGCGTCGGCGTGCGCGGCGGCCCCCGCCGCGACGTCGACGGCGGCGGTCCGGCCCGGCAGCGCGGATCGCGCTCTGTCCGGCCCCAGAAAGAACGAATCGGCGTTCCACCAGTCGACGCCGAGTTCCCTCGCCTTATCGACGGAGCAGACCAGCAGCCGGATGCGGATCGTCAGAAGCTCGACGTCGACCAGATTGATGCGGATGTCTCCGGTAATGACGACGCCCTTGTCGAGCACGCGCTCGAGCAGATCGGCCACGGTCGTACTGGAAACGCTGTGCGGCGGCGAAGCGGTGCGTGGCTGGCTCATTGGATGGGCTCTCAAAAAAGACGGCCGAGCGGGCCGAGATCGAGATTCAGATCGGCATCGGTGAAGCCGAACTGCCCGGCGAGCCGCTCGATCTCCTCGGCCTGCCGCATCAGCGCGAGCCCCAACCGCTCGATTTCGTCATCGTTCAGGCTGCCGGCCTCGATTCGCCGCAACGCCTGCCGTTCGAGCAGTTCGTGCAAGAGCTTCATCAGCGCCAGAACGAGCTTCGCGAGGCCGTTGCCCGCGGAAGCGGCCGCGACGTCGACGCGTTGCGTCGCGCGTGGCGGCGGCGCCTGTTGCTGCGCCAGCGCTTGTTCCAGCGCGGCGGCGAGTGCGGCGGCGTTCGATACCGCCGCCGCGTGCGGCGCATTCATCGGCATTCCTCTTCGCGTGACATCGCGCGGCCGGCCAACGCGGTTTCCACCGAAGTCAGAAGGAGGCGCAGATGCAAATAGAGCAGATCGACGTCGGCTACCGACACGACCACCTGCGCGGAAATCACCGCGCCCTTGTTGAGAATCCGGTCCAGCGACTCGCACAGCGACAGCCGCTGCGCGAGCTCGGCCGGCACGGGTTCGCCGTCCGCGCTGCGCACGGCATGAAACGGCGGCGAGCAAGGCGATGTCACGGCGTTTCCAGGCTGTCCAGGCGATCGAGCAACGCCCGCTCGCGCGACTCGAATTCGGCCTCGTCGATCTGGCCGAATTCGAGTTCGCGATAGAGCTCGACGAGCGCCGCCTTGGTCGTCTCGATGTCGGCGATCGTCTCGTCCTCGGCGGCCTGCGCGATCTCCTCGAAAATCCAGAACATGCCCTTGATCGGCGCGGCGAGCAGGTTATCGAGAATGAACATGGCACCCTTCACAGACTCATGTTGAGATTGACGAAATGGTGAGGCGGGCACGGTCCGCTGTATTTCAGCGTCAGCGAATCGTCGAGAACGCGCGACGCGGCGGCCACGCCCGACTCGAACCGGCCGAGCTCGGCGTTTCGCACGAGGCAGGTCAAGCGCAGGATTTCCGTCTCGTGCCGCAGCGGATCGCGCCGGATCTCCTTGCAGCACGCGTCGAGCGCCTCGTCCACGCTTGCCGCATGGCGCGCCCGCTCTTCGTTCAGCACGCGCTCGAAGCGGCTGCCCAACTCGATCTTGTCGTCGCGCGTGGCCGCGCCGCCGAGCGCCAGCATGGCGTCGCGCGCGGCCTTCAGATCGGGGCGAACGTCGATCAGATGGCGAAAGAGATCCGGCACGTCCCAGTTCAGGCGCACGCTCATTTCCACGTGGCCCACGAGCCGCGCGAGTTCGCCGGCGAGCGCCGTCCGGTGCTTCTTGAGCATCCTGCGCAGCGCGACTTCGCTCGTCGCGATCGTGCCGAACGCCACCGGCAGCACGGTGCCGGCGGCCGCGAGGCTCTGGATCACCGTGTGATGAGCGAGCAAGTGGCGCCGCTCGGGACGGACCTTCGCGAGCCCCGTATCGCTGACGATCACCGCGACATCGCCGTCGGTCAGTGCATGGACGGCCGTTCCGCCTATCCCGGGCGGAAGGCTCGGCGGCACGTCCCGCGCATGCTGGACGCCGTACAGATAGCGGGCGCCGCTATGGCTGGTCATGCTGCACCTCGCGCGAGGCCGGCTTGCGCATGGCGGGCTGCGCGCCGTGAGGCACGATCACGGAGGCTTCCTGGAGACGGACGGACTCGACGCAGCCTTCGACGATGTCCACCATCAGCAGCGAATGGCAAACCCAGCAACGCAGCGCGCCGTGGTATCGGGCGTACGAATCGTCGTCGACCTCGATCTGGTGCCCGCAGGAAATGCAGTTGATATGCATGATGTCCCTCTCAATATCGGATCTGGAACGATCCGCGGATGTCGCCCGTCTGAGGCGCTTCGTTTTCGATCGCCGCATGCAGCCTGGCCTTTTCCCGGTCCAGATCGGCGATCCGGCCATCGACGGCGGCGATGCGCCGCAGCGCGGCTTGCCGCTCGATGTTCCGCCGGCTTTTCTCCATTTCGATGCACGAAATCCGCATGTACATGCTGTGCACCGGCATCGGCGTCATGCCGGGCGTATGTCGAGCACGAATGTCGTGCACCCCTTTTCTCGGAATCGGCATGATTCATCTCCGCGCTTTCGTGCGCCGGCCTGCTTGACGGGTAGCCTGCGGGACGGGCTCCAGGTCCACCCCGAGGATGTCCCTGCAGGCCCATAGGTAGCCGGCGTTCTCGCGCGTCGCCTCGCCGCCGCAATACGCGAGCGCACGTGCGAGCGCGATGGCCGCCCGGAGGCTGGGATGGTGGCCGCTCTCGTCGGCGTCGCGCAGCCGGCGGGTGAGATCGACGATGCGCTCCGCGTCCGCGCGCGCGATTTCGGAGCGGGCCCGGACGATCTCGACCTCCGTCTCGCGGTCGTAGTGCCCCACCTGGATCGTGATCAGCCGGCCCATCAACGCGTTCTGCGTCTTGTGCACGCCCACATACTCTTCCGGATTCGACGTGAAGATCGCGCGAAAGCCCGGATGCACCGTCAGATAACCGGCGCCCGTCATGCGATTGGGCAAGTTCAGGATGCCTTCCGACAATACCGGCAGCAGCGCGTTGTTCGCTTCCGGCCGGGATCGGTTGAATTCGTCGTAAATGAGCGTGAGACCGTGCTGGCAAGCCGTCGTCAGGCGATTGTCGATCCAGGTCGTGGTCATTTCCTCCTCGGTCTTGACCACCGAATGGATGAAGTTGTCGACCACCCGCGAGCGGCGGTATCCGGCGCCGCGGCCAACGAGGTCGGCACTGCCGAGTTCGTCGTCGCCGTGCATCAGCACGACTTGCCGACCGAGCTGAGCGGCGATGTGGAACGCGAGCGTGGTCTTGCCGGTGCCCGACGGCCCCGCGAGATGCACTCCGTAGCCCGCGCCGAGATACGTCAGCGCACGTTCGGTGAGATTGCGAACGGCGGGCGTCTGCACGAACTCGGCACTCGCTTCCAATCGCACCCTGTCTCGAGTGCCGCCATCGCCATTCGCGCCGCGCGCCGCTGCAACCAGTTCCGGCGGTGGGGCGAGATCGGTCATGATTCCCTCCAGTTATCGGAAAGCATCGGCAGGCGCAGCGGTCGGCCAAGCGCATCGTATCGGCGGGCCGCCGCGCCCGGTCGCAAACGGCCCTAGCCTCGCCAGGCGCGGTGGGCTCCCCTCAGATCGGCGTCGAACGAGCGTCGGAGATCACGCACGCGCTCGACCAGGTCCGTCACGAATGCAGTTCGGGCGTCGCGCGCTTGGCTGAACATGCCGGCATTGGCCAGATGCAGTTGCCGCAGCAGTTGGGCGACTTCCGTTCGCAGGTCCTCGCGCGAATCCGCCAGCTTCTGCAGCAGTCTCTGCCGCTCCCTGTGGCCCGCCGTGACTTCCTGATGCAGGCGGGCCATGTCTTGCGTCAAGCTGTTCATGGCTGTTCCTTTCGAGGCCGACCGCTTTACCGCGGCCGGAAACCAAGTTGCCCGCCATGCGGCGGCAACGTCGGTCACGCTGCTGGCGCTGCGGCAGTCGCGGTCAGACCGATTGCTTCGGCATACTTGAGATAGGTTTCGACCGATGCAATGACGACGCGGGCTTCGATCGAAAGCAGCTCGATGCCGACGAGCGACACCTTCGCCCACACGTCGATGACGATGCCCTTGTCGAGAATGCGATCGACAACTTCGGCCAGGCTCGACGAGTCAGTCGATTTCTGCACTTTGGCCATGATGGCCTCCTTGCGATGCGTTGATAGGAAAAGACCTTTGCGCTGCAGGAGCAGGCTACGCCCTCAAAGCAACCCCCATGCCGGAGCGTGCCGCTTCGCGCGCGAATGTCGTCGCGCGAGCCTTCGCCGGGCGCGCGGCGCCAATGGCCGACAGCCTGGAATCGCGATGCAGGAAAAATCGCCGCCAAATCCGCCGTTCGAGACAATGCGCCGGCATCGCGATTTTTCATTTTTGTATTTCGATCAATATCGAAATCGATTGAAGCGCCGTTTGCGCAAACGCGCATATCCGGCATATGGAAGCGGCGTCGCGGTATGGAAAGCGTTCCATGGAATGCTATCCATACCGCCCTCGAAGCGAGACCCACGCGCCGCGCAAATGCTGCCGCAGACGGCCGGCTTATTTCCTATGATGACAATTGCAGCATGGGTTGGACGCCATGCAAAGAAACGGAAAATCGCAAAGGGGAGCGGCCATGTCCGACAGCAGCCGCACATTGATTTATATCCCGATTCTCCATACCGGCATCGACATGGGGCAAGCCGCACCGCTTCTCGCCGACGCCGCGCAAACCACACTCGGCGCGAACGCGTGGCGACGCCGCGCACTCGATATCGAGCACATGTGGGACGGCATCGAAGCGGCCATTCCTCGGCTCGGCCTCGATCTGAAATCCCTGCACATCTATCAGGACGGCTTGCCGGTATGCGGCCACGAGCTCGAGATCGTCGACGACCTCGCGAAGGCCGGCAGCCGCAATCATCGCTTGCTGCAGACGCTGAGTCGCGAAGGCGCGACGATCGTCGGCACCGAAGCGCCGGAATTGCTGGTGGAGGAATACGAGCTCGCATGGCGGCTGCTCAACGCCGCTTCCGCGGACGGGCAGCGAACCGACGTCGAGAACCGGCTCGCGTCCGACATGCTGCAGCGACGCGACCGGTTCATCGCGCATCGAATCGACGAGACGCTGCCGGCGGGCGGCACCGGCATGCTGTTCGTCGGCGCGCTGCACCGCGTGGCCCCCCTGCTGCCGCCCGATCTGGCTGTGAGCTATCCGCTCGGCAGCCCGGCGATCTGACGCGACGAACGTCATGAACTCGGTTCCAAGTGCGCTGCCGGCGCGCGTGCTGATCGTCAACGAGCCGATTTTCGGCTCGCGGCTGACGCAGCTGCTGCGCGGCGCGGGCCTCGACGCCGTGTCCGCGCAAACCGGCTACGCGGCGCTCCGAACCCTGGAGCAGCAGCGCTCCGATGCGGTGGTGCTCGACGACCGCCTGCTGGACATGAGCGGGCTCGACCTGCTGCACGCGATCCGGCGGCAGACGCCGCAGATGCCGGCGGTGGTGCTCACCGACCAGCCGGACGTGCAGGGCGCGATCGGCGCAATGCGCGAGGGCGTCCAGGACTGCGTGTCGAAGTCGGTCGACGACGACGTCCTGATGAGCGCGATCCGAACGGCGCTCACGAACGGCGGCGGCCGGAGCAGCGAGCCTTCGGTGGCCGCCAGCCTGTGCGAGAGCATGGGGCCGAGCGAAGCCGTCGCCCGCCTGATCGCACGGATCGGGCTCGTGGCGAAAAGCACGTTTTCAGTGCTGATCCTCGGCGAAAGCGGCGCGGGCAAGGAACTGGTTGCACGCGCGATCCACCGCGGCAGCGGACGGCGCGCGGCGCCGTTCGTCGCGATCGACTGCGGCGCGATACCGGAGCAGCTGCTCGAATCGGAACTCTACGGCTACGAAAAAGGCGCGTTCACCGGCGCGGCCATCGCCAAGCCCGGCAAGTTCTCGGCGGCGAACCGCGGCACGCTGTTTCTCGACGAGATCGCCAACCTGCCGCTCGCGTCGCAAGCGAAGCTGCTGCGCGTGATCCAGGAGCGCACGCTGTATCGTGTGGGCGGCAACACGCCGTTGCCGCTGGACGTGCGCATCGTCGCCGCCGCCAACGAAGACGTCGAGCAAAAGGCGCTCGAAGGCGGCTTCCGCAGCGACCTCTTCTTCAGGCTGTCCGAATTCGTGATTCACGTCCCGCCGCTGCGCGAACGGCGCGACGACATCCTCTACCTCGCGCAGCACTTCGCCGCGCAAACCTGCGCGGAACTGGACAAGCCCGCCGTCACGTTCGCCGACGCCACCTGCGAGCTCTTGCTGAATCACCCGTGGACGGGCAACGTCCGGCAGTTGCGCAACTCGATCCGGCAAGCCGTTCTCGTCGCCGGCGATGTCGTGCAGCCGGCTCACCTCAATATCGCATCGTCCGGCAAGCACGCGGCGCCGCTGACGGAATTCGGCTGGGAAGGACTGTCCCTGAAGGAGGTGGTACGACGCAATATCGCCGACATCGAGCGGCGGGTCATCGAACAGGTGTTGCAGGCGACGCACGGCAACAAGGCCCAAGCGGCACGAGTCTTGCAAGTCGACTACAAGACCATCCATTCGAAGGTCAAGGAATACCGCATCGAATTCCGAGGAGTCGACGATGAAGACCAAGCGTGACGGAGCGAAAGAATCGGCCAGTGGCTTCGAAGGCATCATGTCGGGCATCGTGAACCTGGTGGAGAAGCTCAACGAACTGGCCCAGACCGGCAATGAACTTCAGTTGCTGAAGGAGCGCGCGACCGATGCGGGCATCCGCGGTGTCTACGGCATCAACATCAAGGTCGGCTTGGGACAGGACAAGGACCGAGTCTCGGTCGAGCCGTTCGGCAACATCCGCAAGGACAAATCCGGCCACGCGGTGGTGCAGGAAGTCATCGAGCCGATCGTGGACGTGTTCGAGGAGAGCGACCATACGCTCGTGGTGGCCGAGATGCCGGGCGTGAGCCTGGAAGACGTGAGACTCGATGTCCAGGACGACGTGCTCACGATCGTCGCCGAGCACCGCCCCAAGAAATACA
The DNA here is from genome assembly GCF_001526245.1 of Burkholderia sp. MSMB1498. Lineage (NCBI taxonomy): Bacteria > Pseudomonadati > Pseudomonadota > Betaproteobacteria > Burkholderiales > Burkholderiaceae > Burkholderia > Burkholderia sp. MSMB1498. The sequence goes on along the minus strand of NZ_LOYJ01000067.1, from coordinate 120,211 downwards.
TCAAGGAAGTGCAGTTGCCGCGCCCGTACACGCGCGACCAGATGCAGTTCGGGTGCAACAACGGGATTCTCGAAATCCGGTGCACGGACTGAGGCGACCATGGACAAAGCGGAACAGACCGGGCTCGAGCTCCGCGTGACGGAGGGCAACGCCCGCGACGTCGGGCGCGCGCTCGCGCGCATGGGGCCGGAGGACCTCATCCTGCTGGACGCGGCCGTGGGCGACCTGGTCGAGGTGCGCGGCAAGCGCGCCACCGTATGCAAGGCGATGCTCGCGCACAAGGAGCTGCGCGCCCAGTCGCGCGTGCAGTTGGACGGCGTCGTGCGCGGCAACGCGGGCGCCGCCATCGACGAGACCGTCACGCTGAAAAAGGTGGCCGCGCGTGCGGCGAACCTGGTGCAGCTGACCCCCATCAACGCCGCCCCCGCGCCGGGCGATCTCGACTACATCGCGGGCCTGCTCGACGGCCTGCCGGTGATCGAGGGCGACCGCATCCGCGCGACGCTGTTCGGCAGCCGCAACGCGGATTTCAAGGTGACGAGCTGCACGCCGCGCGGACCGGTGCTGATCGGCCCGAACACCGAGCTGTCGATCGGGCGGCCCGCGAAAGGCGAACCCGCGGTGGTCGCCCCGTCGCTGTCGTACGAGGATGTCGGCGGCCTCAAGCCGCAATTGATGCGCATCCGCGAAATGATCGAGCTGCCGCTGCGCTATCCCGAAGTCTTCGAGCGGCTCGGCGTCGACGCGCCCAAAGGGGTGTTGCTGTACGGCCCGCCGGGCTGCGGCAAGACGCTGATCGCACGGGCCATCGCGCACGAATGCGACGCCGCCTTCTTCTCGGTGTCGGGCCCCGAAGTCATCCACAAGTTCTACGGCGAATCGGAGGCGCACCTGCGCAAGATCTTCGAGGAAGCCGCGCGCAAGGCGCCCGCCATCGTTTTTCTGGACGAAATCGACGCGATCGCGCCCAAGCGCGAAACGGTCGTCGGCGAGGTGGAAAAGCGCGTGGTCGCGCAGCTGCTGGCGTTGATGGACGGGCTGAACGGCCGCCAGCAAGTCATCGTGATCGCCGCCACCAATCTGCCGAACGCGCTCGATCCGGCGTTGCGCCGGCCGGGCCGTTTCGATCGCGAGATCGCGATTCCGATTCCCGATCGCAACGGCCGTCTCGAAGTGCTCGAAATCCACAGTCGCGGCATGCCGCTCGCGGCCGACGTCGACCTGGATCGTCTCGCCGACATCACGCACGGTTTCGTCGGCGCGGATCTCGAGGCGCTGTGCAAGGAGGCGGCCATGCTTTGCCTGCGCCGGCTCATGTCGACACTCGATCTCGGCCTGCGCACGATTTCCTACGAGCAGCTCGATCGCCTCGTCGTGAACATGGACGATTTCCTGTCCGCGCTGGCCGAGATCGACCCGTCGGCGATTCGCGAAGTCTTCGTCGAGGTTCCCAACGTGCGCTGGGAGGACGTCGGCGGCCTCGGCAACGCGAAGGCGCAGTTGATCGAGGCGCTGGAGTGGCCGCTCAGGTATCCGGAGCTGCTGACTCGCGCGGGCGCCAAGCCCTCCAAGGGCATCTTGCTCGTCGGCCCGCCCGGTTGCGGCAAGACCTGGCTCGCGAAAGCCGCGGCCAACGAGTGCGGCGTCAATTTCATTCCGGTCAAAGGGCCGGAGTTGATGTCGAAATACATCGGCGAATCGGAAAAAGGCGTGCGCGACGTGTTCCGCAAAGCGCGGCACGCGGCGCCCTGCTTGCTGTTTTTCGACGAAATCGATGCGCTCGCGCCCCGACGCGGCGAAGGCGCCAGCGGCGCGCACGTGCCGGAGCGCCTGTTGTCGCAGTTTCTGGCCGAATTCGACGGCATCGAGGAGCTCAAAGGCGTGATGGTGCTCGCCGCCACGAACCGCATCGACATGCTCGATCCGGCCGTGCTGCGGCCCGGCCGCTTCGACGAGATCGTCGAGATCGCGCTGCCCGACCCGGCCGCGCGCCGCGAGATTTTCGACGTGCACCTGCGCCGCAAGCCGCTCGCCGCCGACGTGACCGGCGACTGGCTGGCGGAGGCGAGCAGCGGGTTCTCCGCGGCCGAGATCGCGTCGGTATGCCGCCGCGCGGCGCTGTCGGCGGTGCGGCGCGCGCTCGCCGCGGACATCCGCGATCCAGCGCGGCTGCACCTGAGCGCCGCGGACCTGGACGATGCGATCCAGGAAGCAAGCCAGCGGCGCAAGCAAACGCAATGAACGCCGCCCTTTATCTGTTTTGCTTCGCGCGCGCCGAGCGCCTCGCCCCGGCATGGGCGACGAGGCCGCCTGGCGAGCCGCGGCTGCAACTGCTGCGCGACGGGGATCTGGCCGCGGTGCTCTGCGACGCGTCGCGCAGCGAGTTTGCCGGAGCCGACGCCGAGCGGCGGCTGACGGACCCGGCCTGGATCGCCGGCCGCGTGGCCATTCATGCCGCGGTGATCGAGTGGACGATGCGATATTCGCCGGTCTTTCCGGCCCAGTTCGGCGCGCTGTTTTCCAGTGCCGACCGGGTCATCGCATCGATGCAAAGCGCTCACGCGCACATCAGCCGCGTTCTCGATCTCGTCGACGGCAAGACGGAGTGGGCGGTCAAAGGCTGGCTCGATCGGCGAGCGGCCACCGACTCGCAAGCCGCGCTGCTTCGCGCCGAAGAACCCGAATGGGCCGCCCGCGCGACGGGCACCCATTATCTGCGCGAGCGGCAGCTTCAGGCCCGGGCCGGGCACAATTTGCGCGGCTGGCTCGAGCAAAGCGTGCCGCCCGTCTCGGCGCGATTGCAGCGCCACGCGGTGCAGATGTGCAGCCGGCCGTCGCGGGCCTCGGATTCACCGAACGAAATCGTCGCGAACTGGGCGTTCCTCGTGCGAAACCGCGATGTCCAGGCATTCCGTCGGCAAGCGAAAGCCGTCGACGCCGAGTTCGCCGCACGGGGATTGCATTTCGACTTTTCCGGGCCCTGGCCGCCGTACAGCTTTTGCGCCCCGCTCGCCGAAGAGACGACATGGTCTGGCTGACCTACGCCGTGCTGACGCAGAAGGGTTCCTTCGCGCTGCCGTCGGGCGTGGACGGCGCACGGCTCGAAATCGTGGACGGCGCGCACCTGCGCACCGTCGTCTCGGAGCACGCTCGGGCGCCATCCGCGACGATACCGGCGGCGCTCGCGTTCGGCGAGACCGTGGCGACGCTCTTCCGGCACGGCGCCGTCGTGCCGATGCGCTTTCCCACTTGCCTCGACGACAAGCGAGCCGTGCGCGAGTGGCTCGACGACGAAAGCGATACGTATCGCGATCTACTGCAGCGAATCGACGGCTGCGTCGAAATGGGGCTGAGATTTCGGCCTCCCGACGAGCGGCACGCGCGGCCGCACCCGCAAGCAGGCGGCCCCGGCCACGCCTATCTTGCCGCTCGCGCGGCGCCCAATTCCGTCGCGCTGTCGCACGGGGAACGCATCGCGGCGGCGCTTCGCGACCTGTACCGCGACTGGCGGTTCGACGGACAGGTGGAAGGCTTCGCGAGCCTGTGCTTTCTCGTTAGGCAAGCGACGCTCGACGATTTCGTCGAGCGATGCCGGCAAACGGCGCGCCGCACCGCCTTGCCGCTCTATGTGTCCGGCCCATGGCCGCCGTACAGCTTCGCCGCGGGTGAGCGGGCGTCGGCAGCGGAGCCGCCGCGCGCGTTCGGACCGACGAGTCGCCCGTCGATCGCCGCATCGAGATCCGAAAACGGCGCGGGTCGAGAAAGGGACGGCCGCGCGCCTTGAAAGCCTCGAGCGGATTGCCGAACGGCCCGCCCTGACGCGCGCGGCGAGACGCGGGACGCAGCATGCGATTCGCCGCCGTGCGCCGTGCAATTCGCGATTCGCGTCTCTTCACGTTGCCCATCGCGGGCAGTCACGCGCCAGCGCCCGACGTAAGGCGTAAGAGGCGCAGGGCGCAGGGCACCGCAGCGTGTCGCGATGCGTGGCGCGCCGTCGCGACGTCAGCCGCATCGAATCCTCCGCGACGCGTTCGCGTCGCCACGCTCGCCCGGGCGCCCGCACCCGCACCCGCACCCGCACGATCACGCCGACGCGTCGTCTTGCGCTAGCTGAAACAGGCAATCGCCGCGCCGCACCTGCGCGGGCACGCGCTTGCAGACGACTTCGCCGTCGCTCGCGAAGCACTGCGTGACGGGCTCGCGCAGCGGCGTATCGGGAAAATGGATCAGCGCGGCGGGCTGCCCCGCGTGCACGCGCGCGCCGAGCTCGACGAGCGGCTCGTAGAGCCCCCTGTCGTACGCATAGACATAGTGATGCGCGCCGCCCACCCGCATGAAGCGTGTCGTCGCGGGCGGATTGTCCGGCACGAGCGGGCCGCGCAGCGCGCCGACGAAACCGAGAAAATGCAGCAGCCCGCGACGCGCGTCGCGGATCAACGCCGGGTCGGCCATGCCGCCGCCGCCCAGTTCGGTCAGGATCGAGATCGCGCCCTGCCGGCGCGCGGCCGACGACGCATGCACCGGATTCGGCGCGTGCAGGAACGCGCGCGGCAGGCCGAACGCGGCGAGCAACTCGCGTACGCGCGCGCGCTCCGCCGCGTCGCGCGGCTCGAGCGCGAGCATGTTGCCGCCTCGATAGAGCAGCGAGCTGCCGCCCGAATGCAGATCGATCAAATACTGCGCGCGCGGCAGCAGCGTGTGCTCGATGTAGTCGGCGATCACGGCGGTCGGCGCGCCGGCGGGGTCGCCGGGGAAGCTGCGGTTCAGGTTGCCGCCGTCGATCGGCGACACGCGCGCGCCGGCGTCCGCCGCCGGAAAGTTCGCCATCGGCAGGAAGATCAACTGCCCGGCGACATGCGCCGCATCGATCTCCCGCACGATGCGCGACACGACGATCTGCCCTTCGTACTCGTCGCCGTGATTGCCGGCCATCACGAGCACGACGGGGCCGCTGCCGTTGCGGATCGACACGACCGGAATCGGAATCCATCCGTACGCCGAACGATGGACCGAGTGCGGCAGGCGCAGATAGCCGGCATGCTTGCCGTTCGCGTCGAGATCGACTTCGCTGCGGATGGGATTTCGAAAGCGGGAGGTGTCGGTCATGGTCGGCATCGGCCTGCGGCGGCCTGGGCGGGAACGGGATGGTGTCATGAAGCTTACCGGCAATCGCCGGCGAACGCTCGGGGCGGCGGCACGCGGCACGCCGTTGCCGTTGCCGTTGCCGTTGCCGTGCCGCGGTGCGGTGGTGCCGCGGTGCGGTGCCGCCGCATTGCCGGCGACGCTCCGGCAGCGCGGCGCGCGACAGCCCCGCCGCCGTTGCGATTGGCGTCGGCGTTGCATTTGCCGAGCATGTTTCGGCGGTGCGTTGGTCGCTGCATGTCGCTGCATGTCGCTGCATGTCGCTGCATGTCGCGGGCGTTGCGGGCGTTGCGGGCGTTGCGGGCGTTGCGGGCGTCAGCAGCGTATCGCAACGCCGCGTCGGCGGAAACGACGAATGCGTTCCATCGTTATGCGCCACACGATGCTTTGCATAGCGCATGCACGGCATCGACGCCGCCGAGCACGTCGAGCGCATCCGCAGCATCCGCAACATCCGCAGCAACCGGAGCAGCCGGAGAATGGAGAACATCAAACCCGTCGAATGCACCGACGCATCGAGCGCATCACAGGGCGATTTTCTGCTAACGTCGCGTTGCGGCCGCGTTCGCGTCGAGCAAGCGCGCGCCGCGGCAAGAACGCCATCGTTCGCGCAGCGCGCGTACAGGCATGAAAGCCGCGCGAACGATCACCGCGGCTCACGAGGCCGAAACGCCCAACCTTCGGGAGCCCCACGCATGACGACTCTCCGCTTCGACGTATTCGGCAAGCAGATCCTCGTCGAACGCGCGCAGGATCGCTGGGTGCCTTTCTATCCCGGCTCGGACGGCAAGCGTCGTCCCGCGCATTTCGTCATTCCCGATTTCCTCGAAGCCGAAGAACTCGGCCAATATCTCGGCGACCTGTTTCACGAAAGCGCGACGCCCGACAACGGCGACGTCCGGCGTCTCGATCTGCCCGAGCCCGATTGACCGCGCGGCGAGCGGCGGCCGCCTCCGCGCCCGCAACGGCGAACCGCGACGGCACGTGCCCGCCGCCCCGAAGGCGCAGCAAAGCCACGCGCGTCCGGCCCCTGCGCCCCGTGCCGTCGCCCGTGTTCGCCGGATTGAATAAACTTTTCTCATCGGCCGGCGTCCGACGCAAGAACGGCAAACGACTCCGGCGCGCCCACCATGTTCGCGCCCGTACGCGCAATCCATGAAACCCTTGATTCCACAGCAACCACACAAGCTCGTCCGCCACAACGTCAACTGGGCGGTCAACGCGTTCAAACGCTTCTCCTCCGACCGCTGCGCCGCGATGGCCGCGAGCATCGCGTTCTATTCGGCGTTCTCGCTCGCGCCGACGCTCGTGATGGTGATCGCGGTCGCCGGCTGGTTCTTCGGCGCCGACGCCGCGCGCGGCGAGGTATTCAGCCACGTGCACGAGCTGATCGGCAACGAGGCGGCGGCCGGCGTGCAGACGATCGTCGAGAGCGCGCACCGCAGCGGCAGCCGCGGCGGCCTCGCGGCGCTGATCTCGTTCGCGATGCTCGCGCTCGGCGCATCGGCGACGTTCGCGTCGCTCAACACGGCGCTCAGCGTGATCTGGCCCGCCACCAGCACACGCGCATCCTCGGTGCTCGGCCTCGTGCGGGTGCGGCTGATCTCGTTCGGGCTGGTGCTCGGCGTCGCGTTCCTGCTGATCGTGTCGCTCGTGCTCGACACCGCGATCACGTTCATCGGCCGCTGGCTGTGGGGCGCGTCGCCGTACGTCGTGATCGGCAATCTGCTGCAGTTCTCGATCGGCATCGCAGTGCTCGCGTTCGCGTTCGGCACGCTGATGAAGTTCCTGCCGGACGCACGCGTATCGAATCGCGACGCGATGACGGGCGGCATCGTCTCCGCCGTGCTGTTCTCGGCGGGCAAGAAGCTGTTCGCGCTGTACCTCGCGCACGCGGGCACCGCGAGCGCGTTCGGCGCGGCGGGATCGTTCGCGGTGCTGCTGATGTGGCTGTACTTCTCGGCCGCGGTGCTGCTGCTCGGCGCGGAGTTCGCGGCGGCGCGCGGCGCGGCGCACGCGTCGGACGCCCTCTCGGCCGAGGCCGAGGCCGAAGCCGAAATCGGCGGAAAGGCCGCGACGGCACGCAGCGACTCGCGCGATTGACGCGCCAAACCGCCGCCTCTCTCGGTACGGCCCGCTCCTTACGCCCGCCTTTCCGGTTCTTGCGCGCACGCAAACGTTCGGCTCGACGCATCCGCGCACCGAGCGCCACGACGCAACCGCGTCGCGCCGCATCCGGTCGAGGCCGCCGCGCGCACATCGATCGCCGCCGTGGTTCGCCTCGCACGCGCAAACGTTTGCCCACCTAGATTTCGTTGCAGAAACAGGCCGAAAAGGCATGGCTACACGGGGGCAACGTTCGTTTCCGCAACAATCGCACCGCAACAATCTTCCGGTGCTCCCCGAATCGAAACAATCTCTTATCTAGTTGATATAAAACGACTTTCCGTCGCTGTCACCTTTTTGAGACACTTTATTTTTTTGGATTTCTTGCGTCTGGTGCAGTGCGCTATTCTCCAATCCGCAACAAATAACGACTCACTCGCGTGGAGAAATAACTCGATGAAGAAACTTGCTCTGTCTACCCTCTCGCTCGCCCTGCTGGGCGCCGCCGGTGCAGCTCAGGCTCAAAGCAGCGTCACGCTGTATGGCGTGATTGACACGTCGATCACCTACGTCCACGGCAACGATGGCAAGGCCAACAACGCGTGGCTGATGGGCAGCGGCAACCTGCAAGGCAGCCGCTGGGGCCTGAAGGGCACCGAAGACCTCGGCGCCGGCCTGAAGGCGATCTTCCAGTTGGAAAACGGCTTCAACTCGAACGACGGCACGCTCGGCCAAGGCAAGCGCATGTTCGGCCGCCAGGCGTTCGTCGGTCTGCAAAGCGATCAATACGGCACGCTGACGCTCGGCCGCCAGTACGATCCGCTCGTCGACCTGGTTCAGCCGGTCACCGCGGACAACTACTTCGGCAGCCTGTTCGCCACGCCGGGCGACGTCGACAACAACGACAACAGCCTGCGCGTGAACAACACGGTCAAGTACACGTCGCCCGTGTTCGCCGGCTTCCAGTTCGAAGCCCTGTACGGCTTCAGCGGCATCGCGGGTTCGCCCGGCCAAGGCCAGACGTGGTCGGCAGCCGCCGCTTACAACAACGGCCCGATCGGCGTCGCCGCCGGCTATTTCTACACGTCGAACCCGTCGCCGGCGAGCGGCGTGCGCTCGACGTGGAGCGGTTCGTCCGACGCGATCTTCGACGGCGCGATCAACTCCGGCTACACGAGCGCGAAGTCGATCGGCATCGCCCAAGTGGCAGGCCAGTACGTGTTCGGCCCGGTCACGGTCGGCCTCGGCTACAGCAACTCGCAATACAAGCCGGACGGCTTCTCGGGCTTCTCGTCGACCGAGAAGTACAACACGGGCCGCGGCTTCGTGACGTACCAGGCGACGCCGGCAATACTGCTCGGCCTCGGCTATGCATACACGAAGGCGAGCGGCGACACCGATGCGAAGTACCACCAAGTGTCGCTCGGCGCGGACTACGCGCTGTCCAAGCGCACGGACGTGTACCTCGCCGGCGCCTACCAGCACGCGAGCGGCACGCAGCGCCTCGACGCGACGACGACGCAATCGGCGCAAGCATCGATCGGCTCGTACGGCGTCAACGGTACGAAGTCGCAAGAGATGGTCGCGCTCGGCCTGCGCCACAAGTTCTAAGCGCAGCTGCGGGCAGCGGCTCGGCGGCGCCTTCGGGCGTCGCGGGCCGCGACCGCAAAGCCGGCCCGAACGCCCATGCGGACGGCCGGCTTGATGAGATGGCCGAAACAGCCCGATCGGCTTACGCTGATCGGGCTGTTTCCTTTTGGGGGACCGTCATGGAGACGGCATCGCCGATCGGGATCGATCCGGGCGAGCATGGCTCCTGTTTGCATGCACATGGCTGCGTCGGGCCGCAAGGCTTTTCGCAAGAGGATTACGCGCAGCGAGCGCTATACGCGCTCCGATGGCTTCGGTCAGGCTCCTGAGGCCTGCGCCCCTGCGCCTCGCTCGCGGCGCCGGCAAGGCCGCCATGGCGCGCCCGTGAGCCCTCGGCTTCACCGCCGCGAGCCGGCCGACGCGCGACGCAGCCGGCGACGAGTCGAGAACGGAAGAGTCGACCGGCAAGATGCGCCGTCGCGTCCTGTTGTCAAGTCATCCCGTCGATCTGTCGATCTGTCGATCTGTCGATCTGTCGATCTGTCGGTCTGTCGGTCTGTCGGTCTGTCGGTCTGTCGGTCTGTCGGTCTGTCGGTCTGCCGGTCTGCCGGTCTGCCGGTCTGCCGGTCAGTTGCCGCACACGCTTTCCGCGCAGCAAATCTCCGAGCGCGACCGCGCGGTCGATGGGTTCCCGGCAGCGCCTCCATATGCCGCTCGCCGGTGTTGCGCGACGCCGCGCCGATCGTATGCCGACGCTTCATCACATCTGACCGGATATGAGCCGGCTTGCTCGACGAACGCAGGATCGATCGACCATCAATCGCCGTGGCGGCTGCCGATGCAAGCCTTTCATCCGCGCCTTCCGGCTCCGCGAGTACGCAACCAATCGACGACATCAATGATCGCCCGGCGCCCATCGGCCTTGCCGCGATCGCGCGGCATGCGCGACACCTCCGCCCGGCGCCGCATGCGTTCCGTGGCCACATGTCCCGGGCGTCAGCCGCATGCATGAATTCGGTCGCGTGCCTGCATGACGCTCGCGAACGGCGCAAAACGCCATGCCGAACTTGCGCCGGCACTTCATTGCACCGCGCCACATACGTCCCGGCACGCCCGACGCGTCCGGCATCGATCGACGATTCAGGCGTTCGGCTGCCGACGGACGGTGCAGCGCATGCGCGTGCCGATTCGACGCAAACGACGCCGCGCGACGACGACCGTCGTCGTTCGCAATCGGGCCGCGCGCGGTTTCGCGCTCGCGCGAGCTGCGTCACGGAACCACGCGCGTCACCTCCCGATCGCTCCGTGCAGCGCGTTGCCGATGCAAGCGCGAAGCGAGGCGCTTGGCGGCGCGCCTCCCCCCCGCACGCAATCTCGAAATGAATCCGCGTCGCATGCGTGTACGTCGTGTGCCGCGCATCGATGTGTCGTCGACGCTCGCAGGTCGATGCTCGCAGGTCGACACCAGCAGGCCGACACTCGCAGATCGCGCACGCCGGCCGCCGATCGCCACGCGCTCGCCGCACCGGCTCATTCGACCGTCGACGACTCGGCGCTTCGATCGCTCGGCGGCCGTTTCACCAAGCAGCCGGCGCTCAGCTCGCTCTTGCGTGCGCCGCACGACGCACGCGGAACGTCACGCTGCCGGCAGCCCGCCGTCGAGCATCACGCGACGACATGGCATCGCATCGTCACGGCATCGGCCCGTCGATCGGCGGCAATCGAGAGACGCATGTCTCGCTGTCTCGCCGCGACGTCTCCGCGATCGCCGCTACCGGCTACGTCAGACAATGTCCATTCGCGACGGCATTCGACGGCATTCGCGGCGCTCGCGCGTGACCGGCTGCGCATCGCCAGCCGCCTTCCTCGCCGCTTCCTCGCCGCTTCCTCGCCCCTTCCTCGCGCCTCGTCGCATCGAGGCGGACTATCGCGGCACCGCACCGCGTCGCGTCCAATCACGCCGAACCACTCCGAATCAGGCCGAATCGCGCCGCAGCACGTCCGCGCGCGCATGTCCACGTCTGCACGCCCGCACGCCCGCACGTCTACACGTCTACACGTCCGCACACCCATGCGCCCACACGGCATCGCATCACGCCACATCACGTCACGCCGCGCACAGACAAAAAAATCCCCGCGCGCTTTCGCACGCGGGGACTTTTTCGGACTATCGCAGCTACCGGACGATTCCGGCAAGCCGCACGCCGTCCTTACGCTGCCGCGTCCTTCAGCTTCTTCAGCGCGCGAGCCTTCACGCGCACGCTGGCCGGCTTCGCCGGGAACCAGCGCTCTTCGCCCGTGAACGGGTCCTTGCCGAAGCGCTTCTTCTTCGCCGGCACGGCTTGCGCCGTGATCTTCAGCAGACCCGGCAGCGTGAACTCGCCTGCGCCCTTCTTGTGGATCGAGCCCAGCACGACGTTCTCGAGTGCCGCGAGCACTGCCTTGACAGCCTTCAGTTCGACGGTCGCGCGCTCGGCGATGTGCGTTGCGAGCGAAGCCTTCGTGAACTTGTCCTTCAGCGGCGTCGGAGCGGCGGGCGCCTTCGCGACAGCCTTCTTGGCCACTACTTTCTTCGCGGGCGCTGCTTTTTTGGCAGCCACTTTCTTGGCCGGTGCGGCAGCCTTCTTAGCCACCTTTTTTGCGGAAGTCGCCATGTTTCTCCTACCAGGTGTGGTCGTTGGATACACGAAGCGCGCGACATGCGAGCTTCAACGCCGGATTCTACAAGCGCCGCGCCGCTTCGTGCAGCACTTTTATGCGTTATCCACGGGTTTCCCGCAGGTTTTGTTGCGCGCCGCTGACTACGGAAGTCGTTTCGACCCGTGCGCGCAGCGCTTTTTGCGTCGCGCATCGATTCGCTCGAGCGAATTATGTTCGACATTTGCATTCCTATACTGTCCGCCGGCATCGCATCGTTTGGGATTTGGAATGCGCGCAGTCAAACACGTTAGAGGGCTCGACGGTTTGCGCGCCGTCGCCGTCACACTCGTCTTCCTGTCGCACCGCGCGCACTTCGGCGCGCTCGACGTCGGCCAGATCGGCGTCTGGACGTTCTTCCTCATCAGCGGCTTGCTGATCGTCGGCGAGCTGCACCGCAGCCGGCTCGCGATCGAGCGCGGCGCATCGTGCCGCCGCTACGCGTTCTGGCTGTTCGCGGGCAAGCGCGCGCTGCGCATCCTGCCCGTCTACTATCTGCTGCTCGCCGCGCTCGCGATCGCGCATCACCACCTCTATCAGCACGACGTCGACCTCGGGCTGCGCTGGCATGCGGTGTTTCTGTCGGACTATTGGATCGGCGCCGTCAAGGAGGGCTGGCCAGGCACCACGTCGCATTTCTGGAGCCTCGCCGTCGAACAGCAGTTCTACCTGATCGCGCCGATCGCGCTGCTCTCCACCCGCGCGTCGCGCCATCTCGCGCTGTGCGCGGCGGCCATCGCGCTCGCCGCGGCCGCGCATCTACTGCTCTATCTGCAACACGCGTCGCCCGTGCTCATTTACGCGTTCTCGCCGTGGAATTTCGCGTTGATCGCGCTCGGCGGCGTCGGCGGCATTCTGCGCAGCGGCGGCGTGACCGCGCCCGAAGGCGTGCTCGGCACGCTGATGCCGTGGGCCGGCGCGGCGGGCGTCGCGTTCTGCTCGACGCTGACACTGTGGGCCGCGCCGCTTTCCGCGACGGCGAGCGGCCTCGCGGACATCGGCCTCGGCGTGTCGATCGGCATCGTGCTGTTCTGGATCGTGAGCCGTCCCGAACATCCGGCCGTCGCGCTGCTCGAATGGGCCCCGATCGCGTACCTCGGCACGATCAGCTACGGTTTCTATCTGTTTCACAACCTGATCCCGGAGCGCATCGGCGTGATGCCGCGCATCTACGAGCGGCTACGCGTGCCGCATTCGCTGCAGGACATACTGCCTGAAATCCTGCAGTTCGCGCTGTCCGTGCTGCTCGCGCACCTTTCATGGCAGTACCTGGAAAAGCGTGTGCTCGACTACAAGAAGCCGCTCGAAGCCGCCTTGCGGCGGCGGTTCGCGCCGCGCGAGCGCGCGGCCGCGCGGTGACGGACGCGACGCGCTCGCGGCGGCCAAGGGCCGTTGCGAGCCGCGTCGTACAGCAAACGCATGCGACACGAACGCGCGGTCGCGCGGTGACAGGCGTCGATCGGACGCGCGCGACATGCGGACTACCGTGCGGAGACCACCGCGTGCGGGCAGCCGCGTGCGGGCGGCGCGTCGGTGGCGGCGCGGTCGAATCGGTGCGCGACTGCGGCGCGGGCCGCGATCGGCGCGTCGATGCACACGCACACCGCGCCACGCATGGCGAGGCAGGCTTCGGATGACGAACGGCGGATCGGTCGGGACGGAGAGTTGGGACGCGCGCCCGCATACACGCATACACGCATACACGCATACACGCATGCGCGACCGCGCGACCTCGGGTCCGTTCGCTCGACGTCGCCCCGCTCGGCGCGATGACGCCATCCTGCTGCGAATCGCGGTTCAAGCGCGGCTTTACGCTGCGCCGCCCGCGATCATGCGTTCATTCCGGCAGCGCTCGCGTTTCGGCTAGCGGCAACGTCGCGACGCGGTCGCGATGAAGCGGGATCAATCGGCGGAATGCCGGACAGCCGCCGCGGGCGAGCGATGTCAGTCGGCACGCGGTTGCATGGCGATACCCTGCTTGCGGCCGACGATCTCCACCGGCAAGCAGCCACGGCCACCCTGCCGCTCGAAAGCCGTTCGAATTCGGGACGCCCGCGCGCGGCCGCGCCGCCTTGCATCGCCGTGCGCCCCAGACACAACCCAGACACAAAAATGCCCCGGCTCGTGCGAACCGGGGCGAACGGAACAACCACCACACACCTTGGACGTCAGAATCAGAAGACGGGGATGCTAAGCAACCGCGGCGAGCGCCGGCAGGCAGTTGCGCAGGTACGCCTCGAATTCGCGGCCCACTTCCGGATGCCGGAGCGCGAGCTCGACGGTCGCCTTCAGGTAGCCGAGCTTGCTGCCGCAGTCGAAGCGGGTGCCGTAATAGCGGTATGCAAGCACCTGCTCCTCGGTCAGCAGCGACTGCACCGCGTCCGTCAGCTGCAGCTCGCCGCCCGCGCCCGGCTTGATCTTGCGCAGATGATCGAAGATGCTCGGCATCAGCACGTAGCGCCCGACGACGCCGAGATTCGACGGCGCATGCTCGGGCGCCGGCTTCTCGATGATGCCCGACAGCTTGATGATGTCCTCTTCCCACTCGCGGCCTTCGACGACGCCGTACGAGCGGCTGTCTTCACGCTCGATCGTCTCGACGCCGATCACCGAGCTGTGATAGTGGTTGAAGACGTCGACGAGTTGCTTGAGCACCGGCTGGTCGCCGTGCAGCAGATCGTCGGCGAGGATCACCGCGAACGGCTCGCCGTGCACGAGCTTCTCCGCGCACAGCACCGCGTGGCCGAGGCCGAGCGCGGCCGCCTGGCGCACGTAGAAGCAATCGACATGGCTCGGCTTGATGCCGCGCACGAGCTCGAGCAGCTTCTCCTTGCCCCGCGCCTCGAGCTCGGACTCGATCTCGAACGACTTGTCGAAGTGATCCTCGATCGCGCGCTTGCTGCGCCCCGTCACGAAGATCATCTCGGTGATGCCCGCGTTGATCGCCTCTTCGACCGCATACTGAATCAGCGGCTTGTCGACGACCGGCAGCATTTCCTTGGGACTCGCCTTGGTGGCGGGCAAAAACCGTGTGCCGAGACCGGCAACGGGGAACACGGCTTTGGTGACTTTCAACATGATCGCATCCCGAAAGTGTTGACGATTGGCCGGGCGTCACATGTCGGGGTCGCACGCCGCGCGCCGCTTCGCTCGACGAACGATGCGCATCGGCATCCGACGCGCCGGCAAAACATCAATCTGAATAAAAGTCTGCTGGACGCGGTTCCACTTTCATTAATATGAAAGGGCCGCCCGGATATAGGCATATTCGGATAATCGTCGCGAAGTCGGTCGATCTTGCCGGCCTGCCGGGTGCTTCGCGACAATTTACCGATTCGATCCGGCACGTTCAATTATTCGAACTCCTCCGAATAAGGCGCGCCGCCGCGGCCAAAGCCGAAGCGGTTGATCGGCTCGTTCTTCAGCGCGTCCCGATACGCCGACAACACGGCCATGACGAGCAGTACGGCGCCGCTTGCGATCCAATGCATGTCCATCGTGGGCTCCTTCCTTCAATCGACATGGGATCTCAAGCTATCAGAAAAAAATCGATAAATAATTTGCCTCCATGCCGCAACGTGAAAAGCGTTACGAACGGATACGATTAATTACATTTATTCGGAAAGCGATTTTTTTATTCTCCCGCCCGGATTTCTTGCGGATTACGATCGAATGGCGCCATTTGCGCCTTTCTCATTGCAAGGAACCGGACCGCATGAATGCTTCGAGCGTGACGCCGGGTGCGCGGCCGCCCGCCACCGACCACAAGGAACACCTGATCGACGCGCTGCGAGGCTTCGCCGCGCTGCTCGTCGCGTATTTCCACTGCCGTCAGGTCGTGTGGGTCGGAATGCAGAGCTTCCATCGGACGTATGGCCACGCGCTGGACCCGAGCGTGATCGTCGGCTATCTGACGTTCCCGTTCGCGTGGGGCTCGGCCGGCGTGCCGATCTTCTTCGTGATCAGCGGCTATTGCATCCATCGCAATGCCGCGCTCAAGCTCGCCGCCGATCCGTCGTACCGGCTCAACGCGCCGAATTTCTGGGCGCGCCGCTTCGCGCGGATCTACCCGGTGCTGCTCGCCGCGCTCATCGCGACGCTCGTGCTCGATTCGATCAGCCTGCAGTTCGAGCCCGTCAGCCACAAGATCCGCGACATCGGGCTCGCGTCGTTCGTCGTCAACCTGCTGTCGCTGCAGGGCGTCGCGGGCTACACGTACGGGTCGAACGGCGCGCTGTGGACGCTGTCGCTCGAAGTGCAGTTCTACGTGATCTACCCGCTCCTCTTCGCGGCGCGACGCCGCTTCGGGATGCTGCCTGTCGTCGTCGCGATCGCACTCGTCAACGCCGCGTCGGCATGGCTGCTCGAACGGCACGATCTGCAGTTCTTCACGTCGTACTGGCTGTCGTGGACGGTCGGCGCGTGGATCGCCGACGTTCGCGCGCAGCGCGACGCGCACGCCGCGCACGCCCCGTCGCGGCTCTGGTACGTGGCCGCGGCGGCGGGCGTCGCGCTCGGCTGCGTCGCGTTCCACTTCGGGCAATACGCCGCGTTCCAGCTTTGGGCGGCAGGCTTCGCGTGCTATCTGTACGCGGCGCTCGCGCGGCCCGTGTCGGCGTCCGCGCCGATGCGGGCGCTGTCTTGGTTCGGCAATTTCAGCTATTCGCTGTACCTGATCCATCTGCCGTTCTTCGTGTGCCTCGCGTCGGTGCTGTATCGCTCGCAGTTGCAGTTGTCGATCTGGCCGTCGCTCATGTTCATCGCGGCCGTCATCCCCGTCGCGTATCTGTTCTATCGAATGTTCGAGTTGCCGGCGATGCGCTGGTCGACGAACCTCAAGCCGAAGCGTGCCGTCGCGGCGGCCGCGCAGCAGCGGATGCCGGTTTGACGGACGGCACGGGCCGCGCGGGTGGTACGGGTGGTACGGGTGGTACGGGTGGTACGGGTGGTACGGGTGGTACGGGTGGTGCGGGTGGTGCGGGTGGTGCGGGTGGTGCGGGTGGTCGCGCTCGGCACCTCATCGCATCGACGCGCGCCGTCACGCGCCAGCACATGCCGACATGGCAAGCGACAAACGACAAGCGAGTCGCACAAGAGCCCGCGCCGACCCGCCCGAACCCCGCCCGACCGTCCGCTCACGGCGAACCGGTTTCACCGCCGCCGCGCAGTCTCGACGAGAATCCGCTCGACCTGCTCGACATAGGTCCGCGTACCGAAACGGCTCACCGCCGTGTCGTAACCGCTCGCGACGAGCCGCTCGCACAGCACCGCATCGGTGCGCAGCGCGGCGAGCGCATCGGCGAGCGCATGAGCGTCGCCGGGCTCGCAGAGCAGGCCGTTCACGTCGTCGTCGACGATCTCGACGACGCCGCCCGCGCGCGCCGCGACGACCGGCCGCTTCGCGAGCATTCCCTCGACGATCACGCGGCCGAACGGCTCGGGCGTGATCGACGTGTGCGCGACGACGTCAACCGCCTTCATGCACGCGGCGACGTCGCGCTGAAAGCCGAGGAAATGCACGCGCTCGCCAAGCCCGTGCAGCGCGACGAAGCCGCGCAGCTCGGCCGCGTATTCGTCCTCGCCGAACAGCGGCGCGCCGACGAGCGCGACGTGCATGTCCGGATAGAGCCGCGCCGCCTCGAGCAGCACGTGCTGCCCCTTCCAGTGCGCGAGCCGGCTGAACGAGCCGACGATCCACGCATCGGCCGGCAGGCCGAAGCGCACGCGCAGCGCGGCCTGGCGCACCGGTTCCAGCGCGACGAACGGCTCGGCCGAGATCCCGTTGAAGACGACCTGCACCGCGCGGCGATCGAAGCCCGTCAGCGCGAGGAACGCCTGCGCGGACGCGTCCGAGTTCGCGATCACGCGCGTCACGCCGAGCCGCGCGCATTGCTTGATCGCGAGCCGCTGCTTCGGGCCGAAATGCGCGTCGCTGACGATGTCGCGCAAATGCCAGACGACCGGCTTGCGCGCGAGCCGCCCGGCAAGCGCGCCGACCACCATCGCGCGCTGCGTGTTCGCGTAGATCACGTCGAACTCGCGCGCGCGGCGCGCCACCTCGCGCACGAGCGCGAGCAGGCTGCCCGCCGCGCGCAGCGACACGCCGCCCTGCTTGTGCACGCCCGCTAGCGCGCGCTGCCCGACGACGTCGACATGCACGCCCGCTTCGTCGAGCGCCGCGCGAAACGGGCCGTCGTCGAACAGCACGACGTCGGCCGAATCGCGCAGATGCTTCATGATCTCGAGCAGCGACAGCTCGGCGCCGCCCAGCACGCCGCTCTGGTCGAGCACGAGCGTCTTCAGGCCGCTCGCCGCGAGCGCCGCGCGGCCGCTCGGCCGCGTCGCGTCCGCGCGCTTCGCGCGCGCCTGCGCGTTCGGCAGGAGCGCATCGATCTGCGCGACGAAGCGCCGGCGGAAATGCGCGGCGGAGAACCGCTCGGCGTTCGCGCGACAGTCCTCCGGCGTGAAACGGCCCGGCGCACGCTCGAAATCGTCGACCGCTTCGACGATCGCGCGCACGCTCTGCTCGTCGAAGAACACGCCGGTCGGCCGTTCGTGCGACGCCGCGTCGCGCACCGTCTCGAGCGCGCCGCCCTTGCCGAACGCGATGACGGGCGTGCCGCACGCCTGCGCCTCGACGACCGAGATCCCGAAATCCTCCTCGGCTGCGAACACGAACCCTTTCGCGCGGCGCATCCGGTCCTGCAGCACCGAGAACGGCTGATAGCCCATGATTTCGACGTTCGGCGCGGCCTTCGCGCGGATCTTGCGCATGTCGGGGCCGTCGCCGATCACGACGAGCCGCCGCTCGGGCATCTGCGCGAACGCGTCGACGATCAGATCGATTTTCTTGTACGGCACCATCCGCGACGCGGTCAGATAGAAGTCTTCCTTGTGCGTCGACAGCGTGAACGCGTCCACGTCGACGGGCGGAAACACGACCGCCGCGTCGCGCTGATAGACCTTGTGGATGCGCCGCGCGATGAACGCCGAGTTCGCGACGAAGCGGTCGACCGAATTCGACGTGCGCACGTCCCAGTTGCGGATGTAATGCAGGATCAGCCGCGCGAGCGCCGATTTGACCCCGCGCGTCAACTGCGATTGTTCGAGGTACTGATGCTGCAGGTCCCACGCATAGCGGATCGGCGAATGCACGTAGCTCACGTGCACCTGGTCCGGCCCGGTGAGAATGCCCTTCGCGACCGCATGGCTGCTCGAAATGACGAGATCGTAAGCGGACACGTCGAGCTGCTCGATCGCGAGCGGCATCAGCGGCAGGTAGCTGCGGTACTTGGTGCGCGCGTACGGCAGCTTCTGGATGAACGACGTCGTGACCGGCTTGCCGCGCAGGAACGTGCGGTCGTCGAGAAAATCGACGAGGCTGAAGAGATCCGCGTCCGGAAAGCACGCGACGATCTGCTCGAGCACGCGCTCGGCGCCCGCGTAGGTGACGAGCCAGTCATGGACGATCGCGACGCGCAGCGGCCGGGCCGCATCGCGCGCACGGAGCGGGGGCGGCGGCGCATCGGCGACGCGCGCGTCGCGCGCGGCGCGCTCGACGTCCTGGAACGTCGCGGCGCGTTGCAACGGATGTTCTGCAAGATCGCGATTCATACGCTCTTCCTCGAGTTCAGGCGCACGAGCACGCTGCGCGCGAGCGCGCGCATGCCGGGCGTCATCGTGATCGACCAGCCGACGTTCAGCGCGACCGCCGCCGCGCATCCGGCGATCGCGGCGGCCAGGCCCGGCAGCGCGGGCGCGACGTACAGGCTCGCCAGCAGGAATGCGAGGTGCGCGAACATGTCGAGCGCGATCGCGCGCATCCGGATCGCGGACAGATACAGCAGCACGCCGTAATCGACGAGCGCGCGCGCCGCGACGACGACGGCCGCGCCGATCAGCCCGAAATGATGGATGCCGACCCACAGCGCGCCGACGAAGAACGGCATCTGCACGAGGCCCGCGGCCGCCGCGCGCGCAGGGTTGACCTGCGACTGGATCAGGATGCGCGTGACGCTCGCCTGGCCGACGAGCCACACGCTGATCACGAGCACGCGCCCGACGGGCGCCGACAGCTCCGCGAGATCCCTGCCGACCCACAGCGCGAGAAACGGCCCGAGCGCGAAGATCGCGGCAATCGCGATCGGCGTGAACACGCCGTTCAGGAATTCGAGCGACTGCTTGACGAGCGTGTCCGCGTGATCGCGCCCGAGCGCCGACAGCCGCGGAAACAGCGTGCGCACGAGCGCGTTCGGCAGCATGTTCAGGCGCGTGACGAGGTTCTGCGGCACCGTGTAATACGTGACGTACTTCGCGCCGAGCCCGGCGCCGAGCATCACGCGGTCGAGCGTGTCGGCGATCATGCTCGTCGTGCTCGCGATCAGCATCCAGCCGCCGAAATTGAAGAGCCCTTTCGCGGTGCCGAGCTGCGGCGGCTCGATCCTGCGGATGCCGAGCACCTTCATGCTCGCCGCGCCGAGCATCACGGCGGCGATCAAGCGCGCGCCGACGGCCGCCGCGAGCACGACCTGCAGCGTCGGCGCGACGAGCCACGCGGCGAAGAGCGGCATCAGCTGGAACAGGAACGTGCCGATCGTCTGGTTCGTGTTGAACACGCCGAAACGCTCGGCGCCGTTGATCGCGCCCGCGAACACCCACGACACGTTCGCGAGCGGAATCGCGAGCGCGAGCCACGGCAGCGCGAGATACACCTCGTGCTGCAGTTCGACCGACACTTTCGTGAAGTACGCGGTGTACAGGAACGCGCCGAAGTAGATCAGAAGGCCGCCCGCGATCCCGGTCGCGAGATTGAGCCAGAACGCGCTCCAGAACACGCGCGCGCTCTCTTTCGCGTCGCCGCTCGCGAGCGCCTTCGAGATGTGGTTCTGCGCGGCCATGCTCATGCCGAGATCGAGGATTCCGAAATAGCCGATCAGCGTCCACACGAGGCTCACGACGCCGTAGCGCTCGACGCCGAGCGCCTTGATGTACGCGGGCACCGTCACGAGCGACACGAAAGTCGGCAAGATCAATCCGAAGAAATTGATCGCGACGTTCTTCAGAATGCCTTTATCCATGGCCGCGCCGCCCCGCTGCGTTCGCGGCCGCTTTCGCCGCTGCGCCGATCATTGCGGCCTCCATCGATACATCATCACCTTGCCGCGCGCGTCCTCCTCGACGAAGATCAGGTATTCGCCGTTCTCGCGCCGGTATGCGCTGATGCCGAACGGCACGTCGACCCAGCCGGACGCGCGCCCCACTTCCGGCCCCGGCTTGATCACGCCGAGTTCGCGGCCGCTGTCCTTGTCGTACACGTGCACGGTGCCGACCGGCTCGACGCCGAACAGATAGCGCCCCTCGAGCGTCAGCCCGATCAGCGTGAAGATCGGCTTCGCGTCGAGCTGCCACGGCAGCGAAACCTGGTAGCGCACGACGGGCGTGCCGCTCGACCACTTGTCGAAGCGCACGAGCACGCGCCCCACCTCCTTCGACAGGCCGCCCACGCGCGGCGCGTCGGCCGTGTAGCCCGTCACGTACAGCGTGTCGCTCGACGCGTCGTACAGCGCGCGGCGCAGCTCGGTAAACGGCGCGGGCGTCGGATACGTCGTCAGCTTGTCGTACGAGTAGATCGGGTTGCCGGCCTTGTCGAGCCCGCCGAAACGAAAGCGCCGGATGCCGCGCGTGTCGCTCGTGCGCCAGATGTCGCCGCTCGTGTCGACCCACCAGCCCCAGCCGCCCGCCATGCCCTTGCCGGTCGTGTTCAGCTCGAATTCGCCTTCGTCGAAGCGGCCGTTGCCGTTCGCGTCGCGCCAGATCCAGTCGCCGCCCGACGGCCGGTTCGGCACCTTGTCGACGGGCCGCGCGCGCCCGGCGAGCAGCCCCGACGGAATCGCGGTCTCGCCGTCGCGCTTCGCATCGAAGCGGTAGATCTTCAGATGATCCGCGTGCATGTCGGTCAGATAGAGGAACGTGCGGCCGGCGACCTTGCGCGCGAACGGCATGCCGGGCCATTGATCGGTGTTGAACACCGGATCGTCCGGATACTTGAAGCGGTTCGACAGGAATCCCGCATATTTCCATTCCTTGCCGACGGGCTTCGACAGATCGAGCTCGAAGCGCTTGTTGCCGGTGTAGACGCTGTTCGGGCGGCCCGGATCGATCCACGCGCCGTCGACGAACAACAGGCCCTGCACCTGCCAGCGCAGCCGGCCGTCGGGCGCGTAGCTCTCGAGCGTGCTGCCGAGCCCCGCGCCGATCGTGCCGTGGCGCGGGCCGATGCCGTTCGTCGCGACGTAGACGTTGCCCGCGCGATCCACGCCGACGCCCGTCAGCCCGTTGAAGCGCTGCGGCCCCGGCCGTCCCGCGTAGCCCGAGAAGATGCCGCCGCGCTCGCCGAGCGTGCCGGACATCGCATAGCCGCCGTCGGCGGGTTTCGAGAAGATCAGGATCTGCTGGCGCGGGCCGTTGTCGGCGATCAGCACGCGGCCCTTCGCGTCGGCCGCGACGTCCACGGCGTCGGTGCCCGGCGGCAGCTCGGGCGCGTCGTCGATCGCGCGGCCGTCGGGGCGCACGTGCGCGAGCTTCGCCGGGCCGTTCACCGTGTCGGTCAGCAGCCACAGCGTGCCGTCGCCCGCGAGCGCGATCCGGCCCGGCTCGTGCGCGCTCCACGAGCCTTTTTTCTGCATCGTCTGCGCGTCGTACACGCCGACGGTGTCGTGCAGCGGATCGGTCGCGTACAGCACGCTGTCGTTCGCGGCGAGCCCCGCGACTTCCGCGCGCGTGTCGGTCGGCACGTCGTTGACCATCAGGAAGCTCGCCGCGAGCTTCGCGCGCGCATCGCCCGCCTTCGCGCCGCGAAACGGCGCGGCCTGCTTCACGTCGCCGATCTCGCGGCGCGAGATCCCGTACCACTGCCGGCCCTTGTCCGGCCAGATGCCCGGCGAGACGAGCCGCCCTTTCTCGTTGCCGACCGCGATCGCCACGTACGCATAGCGGCCGTTGACCGCGATCGCGCTGCCGCCCGCGTTGCCCCAGCCGTGCGTGCCGCCCGCGAAGCCGAGCATCTTGCCGTCCTGATAGACGCTCGCCTCCGCGCCGCTCTCGTCCCATGGCGCGTTCGTGTACACCTTGCCGTCGGGCGTGACCGCGATCGCGCGAATGTCGATCTGCGTCCACGTGCCGTCGCCGTAACCATAGGTATTGCCGATCCACGACGTCGTCGCGGGCAGCACGTTCTCCGCCTGCGCGGCGCCCGCGAACGCCGCCGCCGCGCACGCCGCCACTCCCATTAGCATCAAACGTCGCAAAACGCCTCTCCCTTCGACCGTGACGAAACGCCGGCGCGCGTCCGGCGCAAATGCGAGCCAAACGCGCGAAACGCTCGTGCGTTTGCGACGCATGCACGCATCGCAAAATAGGTTTCAAACGATGCGAAGCAGGTTACAAGCAAAAATATTCACAAGAAATTTGGAAATATTTGCGGATATTTCGATGTGCAATCGCGTATCGAATGATCGTTTCTAGCCGTTTCATGCGGCCCTGCGCCGGCAGGAACGACCGGCGGCCCGCGCCGGCCGCGTAGGAAATGCCGCACTGCGATGTGCGCACGATAAAAAAGATCGGAATCGAATTTCACGCCGCGTTCGCCGCTCACGCGGCCGCCCCGGTCGCCGCGCCGTATCGGAGAAAGTCGAACGAATCTCGGCGCGTTTTTTTGCCGATTTCTTTTCCCTAGAATCGATTTCAGTTCGATCTTTCATTTATTTCAGCGGATGCACGATGATCCGAGCGACGGAAGCGCCGCGCGCGGCCCGCATCGAATCGTCGTCGTCCGCACCCGCGCCCGATGACGACTCGCGATACGCTCGTTGCCCCGCCCGCCCACGCCGGCCGCATCGTCCAGCTCGACGGCCTGCGTGCGTTCGCCGTGCTCGCCGTGTTCTTCCAGCATGCGCTCAAGGCGCCGCTCTGGATCGGCGTCGATCTCTTCTTCGTGCTGAGCGGCCTGCTCATCACCGGCATCCTGCTCGAGCGCAAGGCGCGCGGCGAATCGTACTTCGGCTACTTCTACGCGCGCCGCGTGCGCCGCATCCTGCCGCCGTATCTGCTGCTGCTCGTCGCGTCGTCGCTGCTGTTCGGCGTCGAGTGGGCCAGGCACTGGCCTTGGTATGCGTTCTTCTCGACGAACATCGGCCTGTCGCTCGGCGGCATCGGGCACGAAAGCCTGAACGTACTGTGGTCGCTCGCCGTCGAGGAGCAGTTCTACATCTTCTGGCCGTTCGTCGTGCTGCTCGTTCCCGAGCGCGCGCTCGCGTGGGTCGCGGCCGCGCTGATCGCCGCCGCGCCGCTTTTGCGCGCGATCGCGACGCCGTGGTTCGATTCGTTCTGGCCGATCTACTACCTGACGCCGTTCCGGATGGATCTGCTCGCCGCGGGCGCGCTCATCGCCGTCGTGCTGCGCCGCGACCGCCGCGCGCTCGAGCCGTACTACGGCGCGGCGATCGCCGCCGCCTGCGCGGCGCTCGCCGTGCTCGCGTGGCTGCATCTGTCGTATCCGCGCTTTCGCGCGGCGAACACGCCGCTTTCCAATGCGACGCTCTACAGCATCTCGCTCGTGCTCTGCACGTCGATCGTCGTGATCGCGCTGCGCGGCCGCGGCCTCGTGCAGCGCGTGCTGACGAATCCGGCGCTCGTCTATGTCGGCACGGTCAGCTACACGATCTATCTGGTCCACCTGAGCGTGCTGTACGCGCTCTGGCCGCTGCATCTGAACCGCTACCTGACGGCGGCGCTCGCGTTCGGCATCACGCTCGCGTACGCGAGCGCGAGCTGGTACGGCTTCGAGCGGCGCCTGACGCGCGGCGCGCCCCGGCTGGCGCTCGCGGGCGCCGCGCGCGCGTCCGCATGATCCGATTCCCCCATCGTTCGATTAGGAAACCGCAATGACCCAAGCACGCAAGGCGATCATCACCGGGATAACGGGCCAGGACGGCGCTTATCTGACGAAGCTCCTGCTCGACAAGGGCTACGAAGTCGTCGGCACGTATCGCCGCACGAGCTCGGTCAACTTCTGGCGCATCGCCGAACTGGGCGTCGACAAGCATCCGAACCTGACGCTCGTCGAGCACGATCTAACCGATCTCGGTTCGAGCCTGCGCCTCATCGAACGGACCCGGCCGGGCGAGCTGTACAACCTCGCCGCGCAGAGCTTCGTCGGCGTGTCGTTCGACCAACCGACGACGACGGCCGACGTCACGGGCCTCGGCGCGCTGAACCTGCTCGAGGCGATTCGCATCGTGAACCCGAAGACGCGCTATTACCAGGCGTCGACGTCGGAGATGTTCGGCAAGGTGCAGGCGATTCCGCAGACCGAGAGCACGCCGTTCTATCCGCGCAGCCCGTACGGCGTCGCGAAGCTGTTCGCGCACTGGACGACGGTCAATTACCGCGAGTCGTACGGCATCTTCGGCTCGAGCGGCATCCTGTTCAATCACGAGTCGCCGCTGCGCGGCCGCGAGTTCGTCACGCGCAAGATCACCGACACCGTCGCGAAGATCAAGCTCGGCAAGGCGAGCCGGCTCGAGCTCGGCAACATGGACGCAAAGCGCGATTGGGGCTTCGCGCTCGAATACGTGGAAGGAATGTGGCGAATGCTACAGGTGGACGAGCCCGACACCTACGTGCTCGCGACGAACCGCACCGAGACGGTGCGCGATTTCGTGCGGATGGCGTTCGCGGCGGCGGGCTATCAACTCGAATGGAGCGGCAAGGCCGAGGACGAGCGCGGAATCGACACCGCGACGGGCAACGTGCTCGTGTCGGTGAATCCGAAGTTCTACCGCCCCGCCGAAGTCGATCTGCTGATCGGCTGTGCGGACAAGGCGAAGGAAAAGCTCGGCTGGACGCCGCAGACGACGCTCGAAGCGCTGTGCCGTATGATGGTCGAGGCCGACATCACGCGCAACAGTCACCATGAAACCTTCTGAACCCGGCGCGCGTCGCGCGCTCGTCACCGGCATCGCAGGCTTCACCGGGCGCCATCTCGCCGCACGCCTCGAAGCGGACGGCTACGACGTGTGGGGCACGGTCGCCCCCAACACCGACGTGCTCGGCGATCCGCTGCTGCGGCGCTGGCGATGCGTGAAGGCGGATCTGCTCGACGTCGACTCGCTGCACGCGGCGGTCGCCGATGCCCGGCCGCACGCGGTCGTGCATCTCGCGGCGCGCGCGCATGTCGCGCACGGCAATCCGCAGGATACGTACCTCGTCAACGTGGTCGGCACGCGCAACCTGCTCGCGTCGCTCGAGGGCCTCGACACGCGCCCGAACGCGGTGCTGCTCGCAAGCAGCGCGAACGTCTACGGCAATGCGCCGACCGAAGTGCTCGATGAAACGACGCCGCCGTCGCCGGCGAACGACTACGCGGTCAGCAAGCTCGCGATGGAATACATGGCGAGGCTCTGGTTCGACCGCCTGCCGATCGTGATCGCGCGACCGTTCAACTACACGGGCGTCGGCCAGAGCGACGCGTATCTGCTGCCGAAGCTCGTCGCGCACTACGCGCGCGGCGAGTCGCGCATCTCGCTGGGCAATCTCGACGTGAGCCGCGATTTCTCCGACGTGCGCGACATCGTCGACGCGTACGCGCGGCTCATCGACGCCGCGCCGGCGGGCGAGACGTTCAACGTATGCGCGGAGCGCGGCTATGCGTTGAAAGAGGTGCTGGCGATGCTCGCGCGTATCGCAGGCTACGTGATCGCCGTCAGCGTCGATCCGCGCTTCGTGCGCGCGAACGAAGTGAAGAAGCTGGTCGGTTCGCGGCAGAAGCTGCGCGGCGCGATCGGCGACACGCACCGCACGCCGCTCGACGAAACGCTGCGATGGATGTACGACGACATGCGCTCGACAATCGTCGCGCGCGAGGGTCAGCCGGCCAGCTGAGCGTCGATGCTCTTCGCGAGCGGCCGCGGCGTGTCGCCCGTGTGCAGCGTCGCGACGGTCTCGATCAGCGCGATCCCGCACGCTTCCCCGGCGACCGGGTTGTGCATCGTGTGCTTCGGCACGATGCAGAAGTCGCCCGCGTTCAGCACGACGTCGCGATCCTCGAATCGAATGCGCAAGCTGCCGTAGACGACGTGGAACATCTCGTCCTCGTCGGCGTGCTTGTGCCATGTGAATTCGCCCTTCAGCTTCGCGACCTTCACGTACTGATCGTTCACGCGCCCGACGACGCGCGGCGACCAGTATTCGGCCACGTCGCGCAACGCCGCTTCGAAATTGATGCCGATGCCGGCCTGAAACATGGGGACGCTTCTGGTTCGATGCATTCGAACGGCCAGCTTAGCAGTTGGCGCGAACGCGCCGAAGGCGGCGCGTCGCGGCCCGGTGCGGTGTGTCGCGGCTCGCTCCCACGCGTCGCGCGGCACCGCGCGAAGCGAAGCAAGGCGAAACAAAGCGAAGCGATGCGAAGCAAGGCGATGCGGCTCGACGCGCGCGCCACGCGCCATGCATGCGTGCGCGCCGCAAGATTTTCAGCGTCAGCCCTCGAGCCCCCGCGCGAGATCGTCGCGAATGTCCGCCGGGTCCTCCAGCCCGACCGCAAGCCGGATCAGCCCCTCGGTGATCCCCGCCGCCTCGCGCGCCTGAGGCGTGATGCGGCTGTGCGTCGTCGTCGCCGGATGCGTGATCGTCGTGCGCGTGTCGCCGAGATTCGCGGTGATCGACACGATCTTCGTGCCGTCGATCACGCGCCATGCGTTCGCGCGCTGCTGCTCGGGCGTGTCGCCCTTCAGCTCGAACGACACGACCGAGCCGCCCGACTTCTGCTGGCGCTTCGCGAGCGCGTATTGCGGATGCGATTCGAGCCCCGGATAGAACACGCGCTTGACGGCCGGATGCGCCTCGAGCCAGCGAGCGATCTCGAGCGCGTTCTCCGATTGCCGGTTCACGCGCAGCGACAGCGTCTCCATGCCCTTGAGCAGCACCCACGCGTTGAACGCGGACAGCGTCGGCCCCGCGGTGCGCACGAACGGGAACACCTTCTCCATGATGAACGCCTTCGAGCCGACGAGCGCGCCGCCGAGCACGCGGCCCTGGCCGTCGAGGAACTTGGTCGCCGAGTGCATCACGACGTCCGCGCCGAGCTTGAGCGGCTGCTGCAGCACCGGGCTGCAGAAACAGTTGTCGACGACGAACAGCGCGTTCGCCGCCTTCGCGATCTTGCCGATCGCCTCGATGTCGGCGAGCTCGGTCATCGGGTTCGACGGCGTCTCGAGGAAGAACATCTTCGTCTCGGGGCGCACGGCGGCACGCCATGCGTCGAGATCGGCCGGATCGACGAACGTCGTCTCGATGCCGAACTTCGCGAAGATCTGCCCGAACAGCCCGAGCGTCGAGCCGAACAGGCTGCGCGAGCTGACGAGGTGGTCGCCCGCCTGCAACGCGGCCATCACGACCGACGTGATCGCCGCCATCCCGGACGCGGTCGCGATGCACGCCTCGCCGCCCTCGAGCGCCGCGAGGCGATTCTGGAACATCGTGACGGTCGGGTTCGTGAAGCGCGAGTACGTGTAATAGTCTTCCGAATGCTTGAAGCGCTCGGCCGCCTCGGCCGCGCTCGCGTAGCAAAAGCTCGACGTCAGGAAGAGCGCTTCCGAATGTTCGTTGAATTCGCTGCGCAGCGTGCCCGAGCGCACGGCGAGCGTGTCGAAGTTGAGAGAATCGTCCATGTTCCGTTCATCCGTTTTCAAGCGCATCGCCGCCGTGCGCGCCGCGCGGCGAATGCGCAGACCAACAAAAAGCCCGCTCATGCGTCGGCATCAGCGGGCTTAGTGTGCGGTACGAACAGCTATCGACTCGGGCCGGCGTGGCGCTGCTCGCCGGCCTTCGCTTTAGCTGTTTTGGGTTGCCCCGCGTCCGCAAGCTGAAATCAAATCGACGCAAGGCCTCATCGTATCACGCCTTTTCGGTCATGTGCGCGGGGCGCTCACTCGACCGACAGCTGCAGGTTCATCTGCGAGCGCTCGGCGCCTTCGCCGTTCGAATCGCGATCGGCCTGCGACGCGGGCGCGAGACGCGCGCGCTCGATCGCGTCGAGATACTCGGGCGTGACGTCGCCCGTGATGTACTCGCCGTCGAAGCACGACGCCTCGAAGCGCTCGAGCGACGGATTGATGTCGCGCACCGCGCGGCGCAGATCGTCGACGTCCTGATAGATCAGGTAATCCGCGCCGATGATCTTCGCGACTTCCTCGTCGGTGCGGCCGTGCGCGACGAGCTCGCCGCGCGTCGGCATGTCGATGCCGTAGACGTTCGGGAACTTCACGGGCGGCGCCGCCGACGCGAAGATCACCGACTTCGCGCCCGCGTCGCGCGCCATCTGCACGATCTCGTGCGACGTGGTGCCGCGCACGATCGAATCGTCGACGATCAGCACGTGCTTGTCCTTGAACTCGATGCTCATCGCGTTGAGCTTCTGGCGCACCGACTTCTTGCGCACCGCCTGGCCCGGCATGATGAACGTGCGGCCGACGTAGCGGTTCTTGAAGAAGCCTTCGCGGTACTCGACGCCGAGCTTCGCCGCCACCTGCATCGCCGCCGGCCGCGACGAATCGGGAATCGGCATCACGACGTCGATCGGCACGTTCGGCAGCTCGCGCTTGACCTTCTCGGCGAGGTAGTCGCCCATGCGCAGGCGGACGTTGTACACAGGCACGCCGTCGAGGCACGAATCCGGACGCGCGAGGTACACGTACTCGAACATGCACGGGTTCAGGCTCGGCTTGTCCGCGCACTGGCGGCTGTGGAACTTGCCGTTCACGTCGATGAAGACCGCCTCGCCCGGCTGCACGTCGCGAACGAACTCGAAGCCGATGCCCTCCACCGCGACCGATTCCGACGCGACGATCCACTCGGTGCCCTGCTCGGTCTCGAGCTTGCCGATGCAAAGCGGGCGGATGCCGAACGGATCGCGGAACGCGAGCAGGCCGCAGCCCGCGATCAGCGACACGATCGCGTACGAACCGTGCGCGCGGCGGTGCACGCCCGCGACCGCCTTGAACAGCGAATCCGGATCGAGCTCGAGGCCCGTCGTCGACAGTTGCAGCTCGTGCGCGAGCACGTTCAGCAGCACTTCGCTGTCGGAATTCGTGTTGATGTGGCGGCGGTCAATCCGGAACATCTCGTCCTTCAACTGTTGCCAGTTCGTCAGATTGCCGTTGTGCGCGAGGATGATGCCGAACGGCGCGTTCACGTAGAACGGTTGCGCTTCGGCTTCGCTCGACGCGGAGCCCGCCGTCGGATAACGGACCTGACCGATCCCGGCCGTGCCGGGCAGGCTGCGCATGTTGCGCGTGCGGAACACGTCGCGCACCATGCCGTTCGCCTTGTACATGTGGAAATTGCTGCCGTCCGCCGTCGCGATGCCCGCCGCGTCCTGACCGCGGTGCTGCAGCAGCAGCAGGCTGTCATAGACGAGCTGGTTGACCGGAGACTGGGAGATAACGCCTACGATGCCGCACATGGCATGTCCTTCAACGATACAAAAAACGGTTCGGTCGGTGCGCTCGCGCGGATCAGACGTGAATGTACGCAGCGAGCCCGTCGGGCAAGAGCGGCTTCAGCTCGCGCACGCCCTGTTCGGCGAACGGACGCAACAACGCGTCGCGCCAGAAATCCTGTTTCGGCAGCTCGGTCAAGCCGGCCCCGGCGACGAGCAGCAGCACGAGCAGCACGCCGCGCACGAGGCCGAACATCATGCCGAGCGACCGGTCGACGCCGCCCAGGCCCGTCGCCTGCGCGATCCGCGACAGCAACGCGTTCGCGACGCCCGCGACGAGCACGACGCCGATGACGATCAACGCGAACGCGACGGCCCACTGAGTCAACGCGCCGCCCGGCCAAGTCGCCGGAATGTAGGGCAGCACGACGCCGACGAATCGGCACGCGATCAAAAATGCGGCGATCCAGCCGATCAGGCCGAAGATCTCGCCGACGAAGCCGCGCCACGCGCCGCGCATCGCCGACAGACCGATCACCAGCAGGACGGCGTAATCGAAAGCGGTCAGCATCGCCCTTTACTGCGTGAGGCCCGCTTCGCGCACCTTCGCGATCGCGGAGGAGGCGGCCGCGCGATCGGCGAACGGCCCCGCGCGCAACAGTGTAGCCGTACTGCCGTCGGCCTGCTTGCGATGCTCGACATACGCGGGCACGCCCGCCGCTTTCAACTTCGCCGCCCAGTCGCGGGCGGTCGCGTCGTCGCGAAACGAGCCGAGCTGCAGCGCGAAGCGCGCGCCGGGCGGCGATGCGGGCGACGACGCGTCGCCGTCGGCCGAGGCGCGCGCCGCCGCGGCATCCTGCGACGGCTGCGCGGCCGGCTTCTGCGCGGCGCTCGGCGCCTTCGCGGCGGCGGTTTGCGTGTGCTTCGCGTCCTGCGTGTGCTTCGCGTCCGTCTTCGCGGTCGCGACGGGCGCGGGCGCCGGCGCTGGCGCGGCGGGCGCGACGCTCGCGGTCGCGGCCGTTTCGGACGCGGGCGGCTCGTCGTGCGCGACGCCCGCCTGGAGGTCCGACGCGTCTTCGTCGTTCGCGGCGGCCGCCTGGTGCGACGGACGGTTCGGAATGTCGATCTGGACGTCGTCGGTGACGGGCTTCGGATGCGAATCGAGCACCATCGGCAGCACGATCACCGCGGCGACGACGAGCGCGATCGCGCCGACGAGGCGCCGGCGCGCGCGTTGTTTTTCAGGAAGGGTCGGATCGAGCAGCAGTGCGTCGGTGTCGGGCCGCTCGGTGCGGCGCGACCGGCGCTCCACGCGTTCGGTGCGCACGGTCCGGGCGCCGGACCGCGACCCGCGCCTTTGCGGCGCGTCGTCCTCTTTCTTGCCGAACGAGAAAATTCCCATGTATGGCTGAACCCGAAGCTACTCGTCAGTCAGTGGTCATGGCGGCGGTCCACGACGGGCATCACGCCCGCTACCGTGTAGAAGCTACCGAAAACCAAGATTCTATCATTGTCGGATGCGCTTTTTAGTGCATCGAGGAACGCGTCGGCCGGACTCGCGTGGCGCGTGACGCTGTGCTGCGCGCCGCTCTCGACGCCCGCGCCGCGCAGCACGCGCTCCAGCACGTCAGCCGACGCGGCGCGCGGCAACGGCAGGTCGGTCAGATGCCAGTGATCGATCGAGCCCTTCAGGCGCGCGACGATTCCGGCGAGATCCTTGTCGGCCATCGCGCCGAACACCGCGTGCGTGTACGGGTAGTAGCCCATGCTGTCGAGATTCTGCGCAAGCACCGCGGCCGCGTGCGGGTTGTGCGCGACGTCGAGCAGCACGAGCGGCTTGCCGGGCAGCACCTGGAAGCGCCCCGGCAACTCGACGTTCGCGAGCCCGAGCCGGATGTCCTGCGCGGACACGGGCAGACGCTCGCGCAGCGCCTCGAGCGCGGCGAGCGCGGCCGATACGTTGAGCAGCTGGTTCGCGCCGCGCAGCGCCGGATACGCGAGCGCCGGATAGCGCTTGTCGCGGCCGACGTACGTCCATTGCTGGCGCTCGCTGCCCGGCTGCGTCGCGAAGCGGAAGTCGCGCCCGACGAGCCAGAGGTCCGCGCCGATCGCCGCCGCGTGGTCGACGAGCGTCTGCGGCGGCGCCGGGTCGCCGCAGATCGCGGGCTTGCCGGCGCGGAAGATGCCCGCCTTCTCGAACGCGATCTTCTCGCGGGTGTCGCCGAGGTATTCGATGTGGTCGACGTCGATGCTCGTCACGATCGCGCAATCGGTGTCGATCACGTTGACCGCGTCGAGCCGGCCGCCGAGCCCGACTTCGAGGATCACCGCGTCGAGCCCGCGCGACGCGAACAGGTGCATGATCGCGAGCGTCGTGAACTCGAAATACGTGAGCGACACCGGCTCCGGCAGGCTCGTGCGCGCCGCCTCGACCGCCTCGAAGTGCGGAAGCAGCTCGGCGTCCTCGACGATCCGCCCGTCGATGCGCGCGCGCTCGTTAAAGCGCAGCAGATGCGGCGACGTGTGGCAGCCGACCTTATAGCCCGCGCGCACGAGAATCGTCTCGACGAACGCGCAGGTCGAGCCCTTGCCGTTCGTGCCGCCGACGGTGACCACCGGGCACGCGAACGCGAGCTTCAGCGCGTCCTTGACCTGGCCGATGCGGGTCAGGCCCATGTCGATGCCGACGGGATGCGCGCTTTCGAGATGCGAGAGCCACGCGTCGAGAGTGGGAAAAGTGCTCATCGAATTCAACTGCGAGTCAAAGCGGCGAGTCCGGGAGAATCCGCCGAAAAAACAAACGCGCCGCTCGGCGCAAGCCGAGCGACGCGCGGTGGTGCGATCATGCGCGCGGCCGTCAAGCCAGCGCGTCGGCCGGCTGGCGCTGCAAGAGCGCGAGCAGTTGCGCGATCTCGTCGCGCATCTTGCGGCGGTCGACGATCATGTCGATCGCGCCCGTCGTCAGCAGGAACTCGGCGCGCTGGAAGCCTTCCGGCAGCTTCTCGCGCACCGTCTGCTCGATCACGCGCGGGCCCGCGAAGCCGATCAGCGCCTTCGGCTCGGCGATCACGACGTCGCCCAAGAACGCGAAGCTCGCCGACACGCCGCCCATCGTCGGATCGGTCAGCACCGAAATGAACGGCAGCTTCGCCTCGGAGAGCTTCGTCAGCATCGCGGTGGTCTTCGCCATTTGCATCAGCGACAGCAGGCTTTCCTGCATCCGCGCGCCGCCCGACGCGGTGAAGCAGATGAACGGCACCTGCTGCTCGAGCGCGTTCTGCGCGCCGCGCACGAAGCGCTCGCCGACGACCGAGCCCATCGAGCCGCCCATGAACGAGAACTCGAAGCACGCGGCGACCACGGGCAGCGTGTGGATCGCGCCGCCCATCACGACCATCGCGTCGGTCTCGCCCGTCTCGTCCATCGCTTCCTTCAGACGATCAGGATACTTGCGGCTGTCCTTGAACTTCAGCGAATCGACCGGCACGATCTCCTGGCCGATCTCGTAGCGGCCCTCCGGATCGAGCAGCGCGTCGAGGCGCTCGCGCGCGCCGATCCGCATGTGGTGATCGCACTTCGGGCACACGTGCTGATTCGCGTCGACGTCGTTGCGGTACAGCACCGCTTCGCACGACGGGCACTTGACCCACAGGCCCTCGGGAATCCCCTTGCGGCTTTTCGGATCGGTCTGCTTGATCTTCGGCGGCAACAGTTTGTCGAGCCAGCTCATCGTATGGTTTCCTGTTCGGTGGCGGGCCGGGCGTTCTGCCCCCGGCCCGCGGTCAGCTTGTGTTGACGTGTCCCGCGCGTCGCTTACGCGGCCGGCTCGGCCGCGCCGTCGATCGCGGCGCGCAGCTCGGCGACGAACGCCTCGAGTTCGGCGGCGGCGTTCTCCGGCGCGGCCTGCTCCAGCAACTGGACGAGGCGGCTGCCGATCACGACGGCGTCCGCCACCTCGGCCACCGCGCGCGCCGTCGCGGCGTCGCGGATGCCGAAACCGACCCCGATCGGCAGCGGCACGCGCGACTTGATGGCCGGGATTTTACCCGCAATGCTGGAAACATCCAGATTTCCGGCGCCCGTCACGCCCTTGAGCGATACATAGTAGACGTAGCCGCTCGCCACGTGGCCGACGGCGGCGATCCGGTCGTCGGTCGACGTCGGCGCGAGCAGGAAAATCGGATCGATGCCCGCCGCGCGCATCTTCGCGGCGAAATCGTGCGATTCCTCCGGAGGATAGTCGACGACGAGCACGCCGTCGACGCCCGCGTCGCGCGCGGCCGCGGCAAACGCGTCCTCGCCCATCCGCTCGATCGGATTCGCATAGCCCATCAGCACGACGGGCGTCTTCTGGTCGCGCTCGCGGAAGCGCTTCACGTCGCCGAGCACGCCGGCGAGCGTCACGCCCTTCGCGAGCGCGCGCTCGGACGAGCGCTGGATCACGGGGCCGTCCGCCATCGGGTCGGAGAACGGCACGCCGAGCTCGATCACGTCGGCGCCGCCTTCGGCGAGCGCGTGCATCAGCTCGACCGTCTTCGCCGGATCGGGATCGCCCGCGGTGATGAACGGAATCAGCCCTTTACGGCCTTGGGCGGCGAGTGCGGCGAAGGTGTTCTGAATACGGGACATGGTTTTTTCCAAATCGTACGCTATCGCGCGCGCGGCGACGCTCACGCGTCGATCGGCGCCGCGAGCGCCGCCACGCGCTCGCGCGCGATCGCGCAATAGCTTTCGTTGATCTCGTAGCCGACGAAGCCGCGCCGCTGCCGCGCGCAGGCCACCGCGGTCGTGCCGCTGCCCATGAACGGATCGAGCACGCGGCCGCCCGGCGGGCAGCTCGCGAGCACCATCCGCTCGATGATCTCGAGCGGCTTCTGGGTCGGATGGTCGACCCGCTCCGCATGCTGGCGATGCAGGCGCGACACGGACCACACGTCCTTCGGGTTGTAGCCGAGCTCGAGCCACTTGCTGCCTTCGAACAGCTTGCGCGAGCGCGCCTTCTTCGTATCGGCGTCGTATGGGATGCGAACCGGATCGAGATCGAAGTAATAGCCCTTCGACACCGCGAAAAAGCCGATGTTGTCGTGCACCGACGTGAAGCGGCGCGTCGTGCCGCCCATGCTCGGCACGCGCCGGTCCCAGATGATCTCGTTGATCATCGTGAGCCTCGTCTTCAGGAAGCTGAAGATCTCGGGCGCGTACTGCCACGTGCAGAACACGTACATCGAGCCGGTGGACTTGAGCTTCGGAATCGCGAGTTCGAGCCACTCGCGCGTCCACGCGAGGTGGTCGTCGCCGGAGCGCTTGTCCGAGTCGTTGCCGTAATCCTTGCCGAGCCCGTACGGCGGATCGGCGACGATCAGGTCGATCGACGCGTCCGGCAGGCTCGCGGCTTCAGTCAGGAAATCGCGGTTGATGAGTTCGATGCCGGCCGGCAGCGCGCGAGCGGCGTCCGCGGCCGGAACCGCTTCCGCCCCGCTCGCCGCGCCGCCCGCCGGCTCTTCGATCAGGTCACGCATCGTTCGGGTTCAGAGCGCGATGCCCGATCGCTCGGCGACCGTGTGCATGTCCTTGTCGCCGCGGCCCGACAGGTTGACGAGCAGGACTTTGTCCTTCGGCAGCGTCGGCGCGAGCTTCGTCGCATACGCGATCGCGTGGCTCGATTCGAGCGCCGGGATGATCCCCTCGATCCGGCAGCAGTCGTGGAACGCCTTCAGCGCTTCGTCGTCGGTGATGCCGACGTACTGCGCGCGGCCGCTGTCCTTCAACCACGCGTGCTCGGGGCCGACGCCCGGATAGTCGAGGCCCGCCGACACCGAGTGCGTCTCGATGATCTGGCCGTTGTCGTCCTGCAGCAGGTACGTGCGGTTGCCGTGCAGCACGCCGGGGCTGCCGGCGATCAGCGACGCCGCGTGATGGCCCGTGTCGAGGCCGTCGCCCGCCGCCTCGACGCCGATCAGCTGCACCGATTGATCGTCGATGTACGGATAGAAGATGCCCATCGCGTTCGAGCCGCCGCCGACGCACGCGATCACCGCGTCCGGCTGCCGCCCGGCGAGCTCGGGCATCTGCACCTTGCACTCGTCGCCGATCACGCGCTGGAAGTCGCGCACCATCATCGGATACGGGTGCGGGCCCGCGACCGTGCCGATGATGTAGAACGTGTTCTCGATGTTCGTGACCCAGTCGCGCATCGCTTCGTTGAGCGCGTCCTTCAGCGTGCGCGAGCCGGATTCGACGGGCACGACGGTCGCGCCGAGCAGCTTCATCCGATAGACGTTCGCGGCCTGGCGGCGCACGTCTTCCGCGCCCATGTAGACGACGCACTCCATGCCGAAGCGCGCGCAGATCGTCGCGGTCGCGACGCCGTGCTGGCCCGCGCCCGTCTCGGCGATCACCCGCTTCTTGCCCATCCGCTTCGCGAGCAGCGCCTGGCCGATCACGTTGTTCACCTTGTGCGCGCCCGTGTGGTTCAGGTCTTCGCGCTTCAGGTAGATCTGCGCGCCGCCGAGCGTGTCGCTCCAGCGCTGCGCGTGATAGATCGGCGACGGACGGCCGACGAAATGCTTCAGTTCGCGGTTGTACTCGGCGACGAAGTCGGGGTCGTTCTTGAATTTCTCGTACGCGGCGCGCAGCTCGTCGAGCGCGTGAATCAGCGTTTCGGCGACGAACACGCCGCCATATGGGCCGAAATGGCCACGATCATCGGGAAGGTTGTACATGACGTCACTCTCGGTTCGACCGCGCGGCGCGCCGGTTCTCGTTTCCGGCGCCCGCCGCGCGGGCTGGCATCACCCGGCGTCCGCGTCGCGCACCGCGCGCACGAACGCCGCCATGCGGGCGCGATCCTTCACGCCCTTCGCGCCCGGCGTTTCGATGCCGCTCGAGACATCGACCGCGAACGGGCGCACCTGACGGATCGCATCACCGACGTTTTGCGCGTTCAACCCACCACTCAAAACGGCCCGACGCGCGAGCTCTGCTGGGATAAGTGACCAATCGAAGACCTTGCCGCTGCCGCCGTAGTGCTCGACGAGGGTGTCGAACAACAAGCCGCGTGCTGCCGAATAGTGAAGAGCCGATTCTACCAAATCGGCCGGCCTGGCCGCCACGCCCACGCGCAGCGCGCGCAGCCACGGCAGGCGCGCCGCGGCGGCGAGCGACGCGCATTGCGCGGGCGTCTCGTCGCCGTGGAATTGCAGCAGCGTGAGCGGCACTTCGTTCGCGACGCGCGCGATCTCGTCCTCGGTCGAATTGACGAACAATCCGACGACCGACACGAACGGCGGCACGCGCGCGGCAAGCGCGGCCGCCTGGTCGATCGTCACGGCGCGCGGACTTTTCGGGTAGAACACGAGGCCGATCGCGTCGGCGCCCAGCTCGGCCGCCCAATCGACGTCGCCGGGCTTCGACAGCCCGCAGAGCTTGATCCGCGTGCGCGGCGGCGGCGCGGCGGCAAGCACGTCGTCGCGCGCACCCGCGGCGAGCGTATCGTCCATTGTCTTCGTCTTGTCGGTCATCATGGTCGTCCGTCCAGATCGGCCCACACGCTGCTCCACGGCACGCTGCCGAGCTGCGCGGGCGGCACCGCGAATTCGGCCGGATAGCCGACGTGCGCGAGATAGAGCCCTTCGGGCATGAAGGTCGGCGCCGCGCAGTCGCGGTCCCGGCTTTCGAGCACTTGCGCGAGCCACGACGCCGGATAGCGGCCGCGCCCCACCGCGACGAGGCAGCCCATCAGGTTGCGCACCATGTGGTGCAGGAACGCGTTCGCGCGGAAGCGGAAATGGATGAAATCGCCGTCGGGGCGGATGCCGATCTGGTACAGATGCTTGACGGGCGACTTCGCCTGGCACTCCGACGAACGGAACGCCGAGAAATCGTGCTCGCCGACGAGGTGCTCGGCGGCTTCGCGCATCGCATCGACGTCGAGCGGCATGTGGACCCAGCCCGCGCGTGCGGCGAGCATCGGCGAGCGCACCGGATGCACGTACAGCGCATAGTAATAGGTGCGCTCGAACGCCGCGAAGCGCGCGTGGAACGTGTCCGGCATCGGCTTCGCCCATTGCACGGCGACCGTCGGCGGCAGGAACGCGTTCGTGCCGCGCACCCACGAGAAATCCGCGCGATCGAGCTCCGTGTCGAAATGGACGACCTGGCCGAGGCCGTGCACGCCGGTATCGGTGCGGCCCGCGACCGTCGTGTGCAGCGAGGTCTGCGCGAATTCGGCGAGCGCCCGCTCGAGCACGTCCTGGACAGTCTTGCCGTGCGGCTGCGACTGCCAGCCGCAGAACGCCGCGCCGTCGTATTGAATGCCGAGTGCGATTCTCATCACGACAGATCGGCGAGCTTGGCGAGCATCACGCGCGCTTCGTCGCGCGTGTCGGCGTGACCGGCTTCGATCACCTCGTGCAACAGCGTGCGCGCGCCGGCAAGATCGCCGAGCTCGACGTATTCGGACGCGAGCTCGAGCTTGTTGCGCGCGATCTTCGCGAGCGCCTCGGGCGTGAATGCCGGCAGCGACGCGCTCGGGCCAGCCGGCAGTTCCAGATCGAAGTCGAGGTTCAGCGCGCCGAATTGCGCGACGCCGAGCGGCGGCAAGTTCGGGGACGGGGACTGCGATGGCGCGGCCGGCTCGCGGGCCGGTTCGCTGCTCGACGACGCCGGCACCGGCGCGGGTGCAGCGGACGCTGCGCCGGGCTGCGCAGCCGCCGGCGGCGGCTCGACATGTGCGGTCAACGGCGCGTTCGGCAGTTCGATGCTCGGCACGGCGGCCTCGTGCGGCACGGCGGCTTGCTGCGGCACGGCGCCGGCCTGCCGCTGCGCGTGCGCCTGCTCGTGCGCCCGCTCGTGCACATCCGGCGCCGCTCCGATCAGCGTCGGCGCTTGCGGCTCCGTCGCTTCGGCGCGAGCCGCCTGCTGACCGGCGGAATGCGTCGAGCCCGCTTCCGTCGCGAACGATCGCGGCTCGGTCGATCGCGCATCCTGCCCCCGCGCGGCTTCGCCCAGCGGTTCGATCGCCGACGACTCAGCCGCCCGCGCTACCGTTTCGGCAGGCTCGATTCCGCCCGGCGGCGTGGCATGCAGCGGCTCGGCAACCCATGGGCGGGCCGCATGCATTTCATCGTCGAACGGTTCGCCCTCATTCCGATCCGCCACCGGCTTTGCTTCGCCAAGCGCTCCCGCTTCACGCGGCGCTTCCGCGCCAATCGGCCGATGCGCGTCGGCTTGACCGTTAGTTGCATCCTGGGAGGCATTCGAACCCGCCGGTTCGACAGGTTGCGATTGCACTTCTTGGCCGATGTCGTCAGGCGCCGACTCGCGCGGCGGCAGCGGCATATCGAGGCTGTCGAGCGCGGCGATCGCGTCGCGCGGGAACGCCTGTCGCCATGCGTACGGCGCCGGCTTCGCGCCGGTCGGCGGGACGCCCGCCTCGGCCGCCGATTCGGCCGCCGATTTGGCCGCGAACGGCGCGCTGCCACGCTCGTCCGCCTGCGGCATCTTCAGCGTCAACGGCTCGGCTGCTCGCGCATGCGGCTCGCGAGCCGGCTCGAGGTCCGGGCCGGCCGCCGACGACGACATCGATTCGCCCTTCGCCGACGCCTTGTCGGTTTCGACGGACGGCACGATCGGCAATGCGTGCCGAGCAGCCGCGTTCGCGCCCTGTTCGCCCGCTTCGTGCGTCTTTTCCGCCGCTTCGGGTTCGGCCGGCGCGCCGGCAATGGCCGCGACCGCATCCGGATCGAGCGCCGGGGCCGGCGTGAACGCGCCCGGCTCGATCGCGTCAGCGGACGGCCCCTTCTTGCGCCGGCGCAGCGCGAAGCCCGCGATCAGCGCGACGACGGCCGCGCCCACCGCGATCGCGGCGCCCATGTTGAACGGCGCCTGCGGCGCCGTCGCGCGCGGCGATACGCTCGCGGGCGACGTCACGGCCGGCGCGGAAGCGGCGTTCGTCGCCGGTCCAGCGGCAGATCCGACCGCGGCCTCTGAGCCCGCCGTTTCGGAGCCTGCGGTTTCGGAGCCGGCCACCGCGGACGTCGCCGCCCCAGCCTCGGCACCAGCCTGCGATTTCTGCGCGCTTCCGGCGGCGGGCGCCGGCGGCGGAGCAAGGTTCGCGGCGGGCTTGCCGATCCCGTGCTTCTGCAACTCCATCAGGACGCGATTCTTCAACGCGAGCAATTGCTGCAGGCTCGACGGCCGCGCTTGCGATGCGCCCGTCGCGGCCTGCGTTGCCGAGCCCGAAGGCATCTGATTTGCGGCGCCGGGAGCGAGCAGCGCCTCCGCGCCCGCCACCGACGCGCCGTTCGCCCCCGCCGGCGCTTGCTGGATCGAGCCGCTCCAGACGTGCGCGCTGGCGACACCGGACGAAGCGGCGGGCGCCGCTGCCTGAGCGGCCGCGGACGAAGCATGCGCCGACGCCGCGCCGGGCGCCGACTCGCCGTTCACGGTCGACGCGGAACCGGCTGCGCCGGAAGCCGCCAACGCCGCCAATGACGTTGCGCCGCTTGCCGCGGCGACGTGCGACGCCGCCGACGTCGCCACCGGATGCGAGGCCGCTGCGGCCGACCCGGCCGACGCGGCCGCATGCGACGCCGCGAGCGCCGCCGACGCGAGCGCGCCGCCCGCCGCCGCGCCGCTTGCGGCCACGCCGGCCGCCGCGCCCGTCGCGTCGAGCGCGGGCACCGTCAATTGCGCGCCGATCTTCAAGCGGCTCGGATCGCGCTTCATGAACGCCTGCGGATTCGCGTCGAAGAGCGCGCGGCCCGCGCGGGCCAGCACGGCGGGATCGTGCGACTGCGTGACGGCGACAGCAATGTCGTTGAGCGACTGGCCGGGTCGCACGGTGATCGTGAGCGGCGCGGCCTGGTCGCCCGCGGCGGCGCTCGCCGCATCGGGCGCCGCGTGCGCAGCCGTCGCGCCGGCGAGCGCGAGGATGGCGACCGCGACGGCGCGTCGCGCGCTCGGCAGGCCATCGGAGATCGTCGTCGAAGAAAGGAATCGAAGCGTCATCGGCTTGGTCGCCGCGGCGTTACGCGGCCTGGGTTCGCGTTTGGAATAAGACAAAATCGGACCGCAAATAAAAAAAGCGTCGCGTGAAACGCGACGCTTTCGGGTTGTGTACGCGTCGTAATCGCGTAGTTTACTTTACTTGTCGAGCAGAATGCGCAGCATCCGGCGCAGCGGCTCGGCCGCACCCCACAACAATTGATCGCCGACGGTAAATGCCGACAGGTATTCGCCACCCATCGCGAGCTTGCGCAGGCGGCCGACCGGCACCGACAGCGTGCCCGTCACCTTCGCCGGCGACAGATCGCGCATCGACGCTTCGCGCTCGTTCGGCACGACCTTCACCCAGTCGTTCGCCGACGCGAGGATGCCGTTGATCTCGTCGAGCGGCACGTCCTTGTTCAGCTTGATCGTGAGCGCCTGCGAGTGGCAGCGCATCGCGCCGATCCGCACGCACAGGCCGTCGACCGGAATCGAGCCCGGCTCGCCCATCGCCGGCTTGCCGAGGATCTTGTTCGTTTCCGCGCCGCCCTTCCATTCTTCCTTCGACATCCCGTTGCCGAGATCCTTGTCGATCCACGGAATCAGCGAGCCCGCGAGCGGCACGCCGAACTGGCTCGTCGGCATCGCGTCGCTCGTCATCGCGGCGAGCACGCGGCGATCGATGTCGAGGATCGCCGACGCCGGATCGGCGAGCTGCGCCGCAACCGCGCCGTTCAGCGTGCCCATCTGCGCGAGCAGCTCGCGCATGTTCTGCGCGCCCGCGCCCGACGCGGCCTGGTACGTCATCGCCGTCATCCAGTCGACGAGGTTCTCGCGGAACAAGCCGCCCAGCGCCATCAGCATCAGGCTGACCGTGCAGTTGCCGCCGATGAAGTTCTTCGTGCCGTTGACGAGCGCGTCCTTGATCACGTTCAGGTTCACCGGATCGAGGATGATCACCGCGTCGTCCTTCATCCGCAGCGACGACGCCGCGTCGATCCAGTAGCCGTTCCAGCCGGCCGCGCGCAGCTTCGGGAACACGTCGTTCGTGTAGTCGCCGCCCTGGCACGTGATGACGACGTCGCACTTCTTCAGGTCGTCGATGCTCGTCGCATCCTTGAGCGTGGTCTCGTTTTTCGCGAACGACGGCGCCTTGCCGCCCGCGTTGCTGGTGCTGAAAAACACCGGCTCGATCAGATCGAAATCGCCTTCTTCCTGCATGCGCTGCATCAGCACGCTGCCGACCATGCCGCGCCAACCTACGAGACCTACGTTCATGACTAACCCTTTGCTGGAGCTTCCCCGCCTTTTCCGCCCCCGGCGCGACCGCGCGGGGAAACAGGCGGGCACGACGGACGACGATCAGATTTTCGTGATCGTTTTCGTGATGATGATTTTGCCGATGACGATGGCGCGCGCACCCGCACGGGCTTGATTGCCGTGGAGTTTCGAGACCGGGGAGATCAGGGAAGTCGCCATCGTTCGAGTCTACACAAACCTCGGTGGCCGCACAACGGCCGCTAAAACCGGACGGACCCCGTTTTCGGAGCCGCCCGTCCTTGTTGCGACGACGCGCCGCGTCGAACGCGCGGCGCGCTCGCGGCGCTTACAGCGCCGCGACGACCGCGTCGCCCATCGTCGCCGTGCCGACCTTGTTGCAGCCCGGCGTCGCGATGTCGCCCGTCCGGTAACCCGCCTCGAGCACCTTCCTGACCGCACGCTCGATCCGGTCCGCCTGCTCGGCGCGGTTCAGCGAATAGCGCAGCAGCATCGCGGCCGACAGGATCGTCGCGAGCGGGTTCGCGACGCCCTTGCCCGCGATGTCCGGCGCGGAGCCGTGCGACGGCTCGTACAAGCCCTTGTTGTTCTTGTCGAGCGACGCCGACGGCAGCATGCCGATCGAGCCCGTCAGCATCGACGCCTCGTCCGACAGGATGTCGCCGAACATGTTGCCCGTCACGATCACGTCGAACTGCTTCGGCGCCTTCGCGAGCTGCATCGCCGCGTTGTCGACGTACATGTGCGACAGCTCGACGTCCGCGTATTCCTTCGATACGTCGATCATCACGTCGCGCCAGAACTGCGACGTCTCCAGCACGTTCGACTTGTCGACCGA
Organism: Burkholderia sp. MSMB1498; assembly: GCF_001526245.1. Lineage (NCBI taxonomy): Bacteria > Pseudomonadati > Pseudomonadota > Betaproteobacteria > Burkholderiales > Burkholderiaceae > Burkholderia > Burkholderia sp. MSMB1498. The sequence goes on along the minus strand of NZ_LOYJ01000067.1, from coordinate 77,075 downwards.
CAGCAGCTTCTTCTGCCGCTTGCGCGCGGCCTGGAACGCGACGTGCGCGATGCGGCGCACTTCCGGCTCCGAATAGCGCATCGTGTCGAAGCCCTCGCGCGCGCCGGCGAACGGGCCGTCCGGCGCCGCGCGCACGCCGCGCGGCTGGCCGAAGTAGATGTCGCCGTTCAGCTCGCGCACGATCAGGATGTCGAGGCCCGCGACCAGCTCGGGCTTGAGCGGCGACGCGTCGACGAGCTGCGGATAGCAGATCGCCGGCCGGAAGTTCGCGAACAGCTCGAGATGCTTGCGCAGCCCGAGGATCGCCTGCTCGGGGCGCAGCGCGCGCTCGAGCGAGTCGTATTTCCAGTCGCCGACCGAGCCGAACAGGATCGCGTCCGCTTCCTTCGCCAGCTTCAGCGTCGCATCCGGCAGCGGATGGCCGCTCGCCTCGTAGCCGGCGCCGCCGACGGGCGCGGTTTCGAGCTCGAATTTCTCGTCGAGCGCGTTCAGCACCTTCACCGCTTCGTTGACGATTTCCGGACCGATGCCGTCGCCGGGCAGCACTGCAATCTTCATGCGAAATTCCTGACTAGATGGAGGATTGGTTTCGGGCGAAGCGAGCGCGCCGCCGTGCCCGGCCGCGCGCTCGCGCGAGAAACGAAGAACGTCAGCCGATCAGCCGGTTGTTGAGCCACGGCTGCTTCGCGAGCCGCTCGGCTTCGAACTGGCGGATCTTGTCCGCGTGGCGAAGCGTGAGCCCGATGTCGTCGAAGCCGTTCACGAGGCAGTACTTGCGGAACGCGGTGATCTCGAACGGATACTCGCGGCCGTCCGGCGCGCGCACGACCTGCGCCTGCAGATCGATCGTCAGCTGATAGCCGTTGAACGCGTACGTCTCGTTGAACAGATGGTCGACCTGCTGCTCGCTCAGCACGATCGGCAGCAGGCCGTTCTTGTAGCAGTTGTTGAAGAAGATGTCGGCGAAGCTCGGCGCGACGATCGCGCGAAAGCCGTACTGCTGCAGCGCCCACGGCGCGTGCTCGCGCGAGCTGCCGCAGCCGAAGTTCTTGCGCGCGAGCAGGATCGACGCGCCCTGGTAGCGCGGCTGGTTCAGCACGAAATCCGGATTGAGCGGCCGCTTCGAGTTGTCCTGGCCGGGCTCGCCGTGATCGAGATAGCGCCACTCGTCGAACGCGTTCGGGCCGAAGCCCGTGCGCTTGATCGACTTCAGGAACTGCTTCGGAATGATCGCGTCGGTGTCAACGTTCTCGCGATCGAGCGGCGCCACGACGCCGGTATGCACATTGAATTTTTCCATGATCCGTCAACCAGATTGGAGGCCGGCCGCGCGGGCCGGCGAAATCGAATCCCGAGTCGGCGCGCTCGCGCGCGCCGTCAGTCCGCCGCGCGCTTGATCGCGCGGCCGGCGGCGTTGATGTCCTCTCCCATGCCCGCGACCGTGTTGCAGCCGGCAAGGCCGAGCACGAAGCCCGTCAGCGCGAGCAAGGCGGCGACGCGCCGGAAGATCGAAGCCTTCATGCTCACCCCAGCTTGCGAATGTCGACGAAGTGGCCTTCGATCGCCGCCGCCGCCGCCATCGCCGGGCTGACGAGGTGCGTGCGGCCGCCCTGGCCCTGCCGGCCTTCGAAGTTGCGGTTCGACGTCGACGCGCAGCGCTCGCCCGGCTCGAGCCGGTCGGCGTTCATCGCGAGGCACATCGAGCAGCCCGGCTCGCGCCATTCGAAGCCGGCTTCCGTGAACACCTTGTCGAGCCCTTCGCGCTCGGCCTGCGCCTTCACGAGGCCCGAGCCCGGCACGACCATCGCGAGCCGCACGTTCGACGCGACGCGGCGATTCAGCTTCTTCACCACGTACGCGGCCGCGCGGATGTCCTCGATGCGCGCGTTCGTGCACGAGCCGATGAAGATCTTGTCGACCTTGATCGCCTCGATCGGCGTGTCCGGCGTGAGCGCCATGTACGCGAGCGCGCGCTCCATCGCGTCGCGCTTGACCGGGTCCTTTTCACGCTCGGGATCGGGCACGCGGCCGTCGATCGACGTGACCATCTCCGGCGACGTGCCCCACGTGACCTGCGGCACGATCTCGGCCGCGTTCAGCTCGACGACGCGGTCGAACTGCGCGCCTTCGTCGGACGTGAACTGGCGCCAGTACTCGACGGCTTGATCCCATTCCGCGCCCGTCGGCACGAACGGGCGGCCCTTCAGGTACTCGACCGTCGTGTCGTCGACGGCGACCATGCCGGCGCGCGCGCCCGCTTCGATCGCCATGTTGCAGACCGTCATCCGGCCTTCCATCGACAGCGCGCGGATCGTCGAGCCGCCGAATTCGATCGCGTAGCCGGTGCCGCCCGCGGTGCCGATCCTGCCGATGATCGCGAGCACGATGTCCTTCGCGGTGCAGCCGCGCGGCAACTGGCCCTCGACCTTCACGAGCATGTTCTTGCTCTTTTTCTGCAGCAGCGTCTGCGTCGCGAGCACATGCTCGACTTCCGACGTGCCGATGCCGTGCGCGAGCGCGCCGAACGCGCCGTGCGTCGACGTGTGCGAATCGCCGCACACGATCGTCATGCCCGGCAGCGTCGCGCCCTGCTCCGGGCCGATGATGTGCACGATGCCCTGGCGCACGTCGTTCATCTTGAACTGGGTGATGCCGAACGCGTCGCAGTTCGCGTCGAGCGTGTCGACCTGCAGCTTCGACACCGGATCGGCGATGCCGTGGCTGCGGTCCGTCGTCGGCACGTTGTGATCGGACACCGCGAGATTCGCGCTGATTCGCCACACCGGGCGCTGCGCGAGCTTCAGCCCCTCGAACGCCTGCGGGCTCGTGACTTCGTGCAGCAACTGGCGATCGATGTAGAGCAATGCGGTGCCGTCCTCTTCGGTGTGGACGACGTGCGAATTCCACAATTTGTCGTAGAGAGTCTGTGCCATGGGTATGCGGGGTCGTTATAACGGCGAACAAGCGTTCGATGCGCTCGATTATGCCACGCGACGCGCGCATTTTTATACCAGGCAAACGAAAAAACCTATAAAAAACAGTGAGTTGAGTGGTACAGCCGATACGGGTATCAGGATTACCCGGCAATATTCGGATGCGCGCGCAGCGCCGCAGACGCACGCGCGAGCGGCGTCGCTCACACCCATTCGTTCGATTCGTCGTCGCCGCCCGCGAGCGTGAGCCCGCCCGCGGGCAGCGGCAGCGCGGTCCGGTAGCGGACTTGCTTGAGCGCGAAGCTCGACCGGATGTTCGACACGCCGGGGATCGTCGTCAACTGATCGAGGATGAACCGCTCGAGGCTCTTCATGCTCGGCACGACGACGCGCAGCAGGTAATCGGCGTCGCCCGACATCAGATAGCACTCCATCACCTCGGGCCGCTTGTCGATCGCTTCTTCGAAGCGGCGCAGCGCGTCCTCGACCTGCTTTTCGAGGCTCACCTGGATGAACACGTTGATCCGCAGCCCGAGCGGCTCCGGATTCAGCAGCGTCACCTGTTGCTTGATGAGGCCGAGCTTCTCGAGCGCGCGGACGCGGTTGAAGCACGGCGTCGGCGACAGATTCACCGCGCGCGCGAGCTCGGCGTTCGTGATCCGCGCGTTCTGCTGCAGTTGGTTGAGGATGCCGATGTCGATCCGGTCCAGCCGGCGGGAAGGAGCGCTCATAGTGCAAATCTTCTGAAAACGACGATTTTTCAGGAATTACCACGTTACACGAAACCAAAATTCGAGCCAAAAGAGATGCACATTCTGCGGCGCGGTGGATAACCTTGACGGCTGTTGCTGCCGTTGTCGCTTCCCAGTTTCCGCCCCGCCCGGAGCCCCGCATGAACGACTTATCGAACGGTATTCGCCCGGTCAGCACGGCCGCGCGCCGCCACGACGACACCGATCCGCAGGAAACCGCCGAATGGCTCGACGCGCTCGACGGCGTCGTCGAGCATGCGGGCGCCGAGCGCGCGCAGTTCCTGCTCGCGCAGCTCGCCGAGCACGCGGCGCGCCGCCGGCTCGCCGCGCCGCACGCGAACGCGACGCCGTACGTGAACACGATCCCGCTCGACGCGCAGCCGCCGTATCCGGGCGACCTGGAGCTCGAAGCGCGCCTCGCGGCGGTGCTGCGCTGGAACGCGCTCGCGATGGTGGTCCGCGCGAACCGCGCATACGGCGAACTCGGCGGGCACATCGCGAGCTACGCGTCGGCGGCCGATCTGTTCGAGGTCGGTTTCAACCACTTCTTTCGCGCCGCGGGCGGCGCGTCGGGCGGCGATCTCGTCTACTTCCAGCCGCATTCGTCGCCGGGCGTCTATGCGCGCGCGTTCCTCGAAGGCTTCCTGAGCGAGTCGCAGCTCGAGCACTACCGGCGCGAGATCTCCGGGCCGGGCCTGTGCTCGTATCCGCATCCGTGGCTGATGCCCGACTTCTGGCAGTTCCCGACGGGCTCGATGGGCATCGGCCCGATCAACGCGATCTATCAGGCGCGCTTCATGCGCTATCTGCAAAACCGCGGCCTCCTGCGCACCGACGGCCGCAAGGTGTGGGGCTTCTTCGGCGACGGCGAGATGGACGAGCCCGAATCGATCGGCGCGCTGTCGCTCGCCGCGCGCGAGGGGCTCGACAATCTCGTGTTCGTGATCAACTGCAACCTGCAGCGGCTCGACGGCCCGGTGCGCGGCAACGGCCGCATCGTCGACGAGCTCGAATCGCAGTTCGCGGGCGCCGGATGGAACGTGATCAAGGTGCTGTGGGGCTCGGACTGGGACGCGCTCTTCGCGCGCGACGCGACGGGCGCGCTCGCGCGCGCGTTCGCGCAGACCGTCGACGGCCAGTTCCAGACCTTCTCCGCGAACGACGGCGCATACAACCGCGCACGCTTCTTCGGCCAGGACGACGCGCTTGCTTCGCTCGTCGCGCATCTGCGCGACGAGGACATCGACCGGCTGCGCCGCGGCGGCCATGACGCGCGCAAGCTGTACGCCGCATACGACAGCGCGCTGCGGCACGAGGGCCGGCCGACCGTGATCCTCGCGAAGACGATGAAGGGCTTCGGCATGGGCGCGATCGGCCAGGGCCGGATGACCACTCATCAGCAGAAGAAGCTCGACGTCGAGCACCTGCTCGCGTTCCGCGACCGTTTCCGGCTGCCGCTGTCCGACGACGACGTCGAGCAGCTCCGGTTCTACAAGCCCGCGCAAGACAGCCCGGAGATGCGATATCTGCATGCGCGCCGGGCTGCCCTGGGAGGCTGCCTGCCCAGAAGGCGGGCGGCGGCGGCGACGGCCATGACCGTGCCGTCGTTGCCTTCCTGGGGGCAATTCGCGCTCGACGCCGACGGCCGCGAGATGTCGACGACGATGGCGATCGTGCGGATGCTGGGCGGCCTGCTGAAGGACGCGGCGCTCGGGCCTCGCATCGTGCCCGTCGTGGCCGACGAGGCGCGAACGTTCGGGATGGCGAACCTGTTCCGGCAGGTCGGCATCTACTCGCCGCTCGGCCAGCGCTACGAGCCGGAAGACCTCGGCTCGATGCTCTACTACCGCGAGGACACGCGCGGACAGATCCTCGAGGAAGGGATTTCGGAGGCGGGCGCGATGTCGTCGTGGATCGCCGCCGCGACGTCGTACAGCGTGCACGACCTGCCGATGCTGCCGTTCTACATCTATTACTCGATGTTCGGCTTCCAGCGGATCGGCGACCTGATCTGGGCCGCCGCCGACCAGCGCGCGCGCGGCTTCCTGATCGGCGCGACGTCCGGCAAGACGACGCTCGGCGGCGAAGGGCTCCAGCACCAGGACGGCACGAGCCATCTCGCCGCGTCGACGGTGCCGAACTGCCGCGCGTGGGACCCGGCGTTCGCGTACGAAGTCGCGGTGATCGTCGACGAAGGGATGCGCGAGATGGTCGAGCGGCAGCGCGACACGTTCTACTACCTGACCGTCACGAACGAGAACTATGCGCAGCCGTCGCTGCCCGCGGCGCGCGCCGACGCGGTGCGCGACGGCGTTCTCAAGGGCATGTACCCGCTCGACGCGGCGGCGCTGCCCGCCGCGCGCGTGCAGTTGCTCGGCTCGGGCGCGATCCTCGGCGAGGTGCTGGCGGCCGCGCGCATGTTGCGCGACGACTGGCAAATCGACGCGGCCGTCTGGAGCGTGACGAGCTTCACCGAGCTGCAGCGCGACGGCATCGCGGCCGAGCGCGCGCAGCGCCTCTTCGACGCCGACGAAGCGCACGAACCCGCGACGCCCTACGTCACGTCGGCGCTCGCCGCGACGCAAGGGCCCGTGATCGCCGCGACCGACTATGCGCGCGCGCTGCCCGAGCTGATCCGCGCGTACGTGCCGCGCCGCTACGTGACGCTCGGCACCGACGGCTTCGGCCGCAGCGACACGCGCCAGGCGCTGCGCGCGTTCTTCGAGGTCGATCGCGCGTCGATCGTGATCGCCGCGCTGCACGCGCTCGCCGACGACGGGATTGCGACGCGCGCCGTCGTGCGCGATGCGATCGCGCGGTACGGCAAGCAGGACGCGTCGCGCACGCCGCCGTGGGAACGGTGACGGTGCCGGCGAGGCGCGTGCGGGCCGGCGCATCTCGACGACAAACGGACGACGGACGCGGCGGCGGCGACGCGTCGGCGCGACGGCACGAATCGGCGGCGCGCCCCCCGCCGCCGCGATTCACGAGCCGAACCCCATCTGCTCGCGCCCCAGCTCGGTCAAATCGCCCGCCTGGGCACGCCCGGCGAAATCGGTCTCGAAGTGATCGGCCGGAAAATCCGGCGGGCTCTCGCCGCGCAGGAAGCTCGGCAACTGCCGCTTCAGATACGCGTCGTTCTTCGCGCAGCCGGGCGCCGACGCGATGTACATCACGTTGCTGTAGCCCGTCCCGCGATGCGCGTCCTCGACCGCGTGCACGACGTCGCCGTGCCAGAACACCGCGTCGCCCGGCTGCATCTGCGGAATCGGCACGAGCGCGGCGAGCAGCGGCGCATGCCACGCCGGCAGCACCGACAGCGCGCGGCCCGGCTGCGCGCCGCACAGGTCGTCGTCCGGCACGTCGTCCTGCAGCGCGCGCAGCACGACGTAGGCCATCGCGTTCGCGATCGGGATCAACTGCAGCGTGCCGTCGCCCGGCCCTTGCGGCGTCAGCGCGGTCCAGCCCTGAAACGTGCGGAACATCGAGCAGACGGCGGGCGACGGAATCTCCTCGACGTCCGGCCGGAACGCCGCGTCGAACGGATCGTACGCGCGCCAGTCGCCCGCGAGCACGTGCCGATAGACGCGCCGGAAATTCGTCCCGAGCCAGCGCTCGACGGAGCCGCCGTCGACGTGCGGCGACAGCCCGAGCGACGACGAGCCCGGCGGCCGCCGGCGGATGCGGTCCGCGTAGGCCGGCACGCGCGCCGGATCGAAATGCACGCGCCCTTCGCTCTGCGCGCGCCACAGACGGTTCAGGAACACGCGCGCCTGCGTCAGCTCGGGCGACTGGCGCGCGGCGATCTGCGGCTTCGACCAGTAGATGCCGTAGATCTGCGGCTTGCTCGACGCGAGCGTGCCGAAATAGCGGTCCTCGGCGCGATGCGCGAGCTTGTCGTCGAGCCGGTTCGACTCGACGTACGCGGCGATCTCGTCGTTCCAGTCGCTCGCCCGCCGTTCGTCGAACACGCCGCGAATCACGCACGCGCCGCGCGTTCTCAACGCGGCTAGCGACGCCGGATCGACGCGGCCGGCGGCAATGTCGGCGAAGCGCAGCACGGCGATCGTGTCACGGCCTTGCGCGCGATCGGTCAGGATCGCGTCGGCCTGCCGCGCGATTTCGCCTTCGAGCTCGCGAAACACCCGAGCGCGGTTCGGCAGCGCGGCGCGCAGCACCGCTTTCGTCGTGCGGATCGCCGCCGGGAGGTCGTCGATAGGGAACGGCATCGGGTGTCTCCTGGATCGGGTTCTGGATGGTGCGGCGTGCTTTGACGCGCCCATTCAGCGTAGATCGCCCGATCCGCTCGAAGCGATGCAATCGCGCCGACTATCGATACGATGACGCCAATCGCCCGGACAGGCGTCCGGCGAAGGCCCACGTGACGGCCGCGCAGCTCGGCGCGGGCGTGGAAGCGGCGACGCGTGCGCGACGGCACGACTCGCGCCGTCGCGACGAACGCACCCGGTGGACCGCGGGCGGCTTGTCCGCCGCCGCTCGCGTGGAGAAATCGCGCCGCGCGATCAGCGCGCCATCGTCGGCGGCGCGAACATGTAGTGTTCGCTCGAGAACATCGCCGCGCGATGCTCGTCGCACAGCGATCGGGCCGTCTCGCGCGAACGGGGCGTGCTCGACGCCGCCGCGGCGTTGTAGGCGGCCATCGCGACGAGCGCGCGCACCCAGCCTGACGACGCGCCGTCCTGCGCATGGACGGGGACGGGCTGCGCCCATTGCCGGCAGTCGGCCGCCGCCGATCGCTCAGGCATCGCACGCGCGGCCCTCAGCACGTTGTCCTCGGCAACGCCGGCGGCCGCGCCCTCGATCGACAGTGAACAGGCCAACGCCGCCACAAGCCCCATTGCGCGCATATGCCGTACCCCGCAAGAAAAATGTAATGTCGCCATTCTAGACGCGTGCGCACGGCGCCGTTTGCCATTTTGCCGCGCGCGGCGACGGCCGCTCTCCCGCGCATGCGAGCGCCGTCGCCGCGCGCGCGGCGGCCGTCGAAAGATCTTGCGAACACGTGCTCGCGTTCCCGCCGCCGTTCGGCGGCGCGCACACTTACTCCGGCTCGTGGCAGCATACGCACAGCTTGTTGCCGTCGAGATCGCGAAAGTACGCGCCGTAGTAGTTCGGATGGTAATGAGGCCGCAAGCCGGGCGCGCCTTCGCTCGCGCCGCCCGCCTGCAGCGCGAGCGCGTACACGCGGTCCACTGTCGCGCGGTCGGCCGCGAGGAACGCGGTCATCTGGCCGTTGCCGGGCGCGGGCGGCGCGCCGTCGAACGGCCGGCCGATCAGGAACAGCGGACGCGGCGCATCGACGGGCTTCCAACCCGTCCAGCCGTGCGGATCGCGAAACTTGAGCTCGAGCCGCAGCGCGTCCATCAACGGCTCATAGAACGCGAAAGCGCGTTCGATATCGGTTACGCCCATGCAGACATGTGAAAACATTCGCGTGCCTCCCGTGTCGTCGAGATTCGGCGATGATGCCACGCGCGCGCGCCGCGCGAGCGGACGGAGGCCTGCGTGAAGCCGCGCTACGAACGGGTCGCGATCCCCGACGGCTGCTCGGTCCGCGTCTTTCGGCGCCGGCTCGCGCAGATTCCGTACGAATGGCATCACCACCCCGAATACGAGCTGACGCTCACGCTGAACAGCCGCGGCAAGCGCTTCGTCGGCGATCATGCCGCCGATTACGCGGGCGACGACCTCGTGCTCGTGCCGCCGAACCTGCCGCATACGTGGGCGTCGGACGAGCGTATCGATCCGGATGCGCCGCTCGTCGCGCTCGTCGTGTGGTTCGACGGCGACTGGGCGCAGCGCGTCGCCGCCTGCTGCCCCGAATTCGCCGGCCTGCGCACGCTGCTGCGCCGGGCCGCGCCCGGGCTCGCGTTCGGGCCCGACGCCACGGCCGAGGTGCGCGCGCGGCTGCCCGCGCTCGTCGATCGCGCGCCGCGCGTGCGGCTCGCGGCCGCGCTCGACGTGCTCGCTTTGCTCGCCGACGCGCCGGCGACGCCGCTCGCGACCGCCGCCGCCTACCGCGCCGCCGACGACGCGGCGCTCGCGCCCGAAGCCGAGCGGCTCGACCGCGTGCTCGATCTGCTCGACCGCCGCTTTCACGAGCCGCTGCGCGTCGCCGAGCTCGCGGCGGTCGCGCACCTGTCCGAGCGCTCGCTGCAGCGGCGCTTCGCGCAACACGTCGGCGAAAGCATCGGCCGCTATCTGCAGCGGCTGCGGCTCGCGCACGCGGCGCGGTTGCTCGCGTCGACCGGCTGGCCCGTGTCGCTCGTCGCGACACGCTCCGGCTACGCGAATCTCGCGAACTTCAACCGCCAGTTTCTCGCCGCGCGCCGGATGACGCCGCGCGCCTACCGGCAGTTCCTCGCCGGGCCCGGCCGCACGCCCGACGAAGCGCCCGCGCGCGACGCAAGCATCGACGTGCGCCCGCCTTCGCTCGAGCGCGGCTCGTCTAGCGGCAAAACGCGTCGCCGAAAATAAAACACCCCGACGGGCGAACCGTCGGGGTGTTCGATGCAGCGTGGTGCGCGGCGGGCTAGCCGCACGCCACGCACGCCGCGCAAGCCGTCGATCAGCGCTGACCGATCGGCTTCGCCGTACGCGGCGTTTCGCCGATGAACAGCTGCCGCGGACGGCCGATCTTCTGCTCGGGATCGGCGATCATCTCGTTCCACTGCGCGATCCAGCCCACCGTACGCGCCATCGCGAAGATGCAGGTGAACATCGAAGTCGGGATGCCCAGCGCGCGCTGGACGATGCCCGAGTAGAAGTCGACGTTCGGGTACAGCTTGCGCGACACGAAGTATTCGTCTTCCAGCGCGATCTTCTCGAGCTGCATCGCGAGCTTGAACAGCGGGTCGTCGTGCAGGCCCAGCTCGTTCAGCACTTCGTAGCACGTTTCGCGCATCAGCTTCGCGCGCGGATCGTAGTTCTTGTACACGCGGTGGCCGAAGCCCATCAGCTTCACGCCCGAGTTCTTGTCCTTCACCTGCTTGATGAACTCGGGAATGTTGTCCGGCGTGCCGATCTGCTCGAGCATGTTGAGCGCGGCTTCGTTCGCGCCGCCGTGCGCCGGGCCCCACAGACACGCGATGCCGGCCGCGATACACGCGAACGGGTTCGCGCCCGACGAGCCCGCGAGACGGACCGTCGACGTCGACGCGTTCTGCTCGTGGTCGGCGTGCAGGATCAGGATGCGGTCGAGCGCGCGCACGAGCACGTCGTTGACCTGGTATTCCTCGCACGGGTTCGCGAACATCATGCGCATGAAGTTCGCGCTGTACGACAGATTGTTCTGCGGATACACGAACGGCTGGCCGATGCTGTACTTGTACGCCATCGCGACGAGCGTCGGCAGCTTCGCGATCATGCGGATCGCCGACACTTCACGGTGGCGCGGATCGTTGATGTCGAGCGAGTCGTGGTAGAACGCGGACAGCGCGCCGACCGCGGCGACGAGGATCGCCATCGGGTGCGCGTCGCGGCGGAAGCCGCGGAAGAAGAACTGCATCTGCTCGTGCACCATCGTGTGCTTCGTGACGGTGGCGACGAACTCCTTCTTCTGCGCCTCGTTCGGCAGCTCGCCCTTCAGCAGCAGATAGCAGGATTCGAGGAAGTCCGCGTTCTCGGCGAGATTGTCGATCGGGTAGCCGCGATACAGCAGCTCGCCCTTGTCGCCGTCGATGTACGTGATCGCCGAGTTGCACGACGCCGTCGACATGAAGCCCGGGTCATACGTGAACTTGCCGGTCTGGCCGTACAGCTTGCGGATATCGATCACGTCCGGGCCCATCGTCCCCTTGTAGATCGGCAGTTCGACGCTCGGCGAATTATCGCTGAACGATAGCGTGGCTTTAACATCAGACGGGGTCATGACACATCCTCAATCGAAAATAGAAACGGATTCGATAACGGGCACAACGCTCTCAAACGCTGCGCAGCATCTCCAGCAGCCTGGACATGTCCGGGCCGGCAAGGTCGCCTTCTGGTTCCTTGCGCGCGAGCAGCAAGTCCATCAGGTCGTTGTCGCTTAGATCCAGCAGGCGCGACAGTGCGCTCACGTCTGCGTCGCTGAGGTCGTGCTCGTGTCTGGCAAAGAAACGCTCGAAAATCAGATCGTTCTCCAGCAGACCGCGCCGCGCGCGCCAGCGAAGCCGCGCGCGGCGATGCGGGTCGGATTGATGCGACGATTCGCTCATGTCAGACCGCGCGGCGCACCATCAATTCCTTGATCTTGCCGATCGCCTTCGTCGGGTTCAGGCCCTTCGGGCACACGTCGACGCAGTTCATGATCGTATGGCAGCGGAACAGACGGTACGGATCGTCGAGGTTGTCGAGGCGCTCGCCCGTCGCGCGATCGCGGCTGTCCGCGATGAAGCGATACGCCTGCAAGAGGCCCGCCGGGCCGACGAACTTGTCCGGATTCCACCAGAAGCTCGGGCACGACGTCGAGCAGCTCGCGCACAGAATGCACTCGTACAGGCCGTCGAGCTCGTCGCGCTCTTCCGGCGACTGCAGACGCTCCTTCTCGGGCGGCGGCTCGTCGTTGATCAGGTACGGACGGATCGAATGGTACTGGTTGAAGAACTGCGTGAAGTCGCAGATCAGGTCGCGCACGACGGGCAGGCCCGGCAACGGACGCAGCACGATCTTCTGCGGCAGGTCGTTCAGGTTCGTCAGGCACGCGAGGCCGTTCTTGCCGTTGATGTTCATCGCGTCCGATCCGCACACGCCTTCGCGGCACGAGCGGCGGAACGACAGCGTCTCGTCGACCGACTTCAGCTTGACGAGCGCGTCGAGCAGCATCCGCTCGTGCTGGATCTCCAGCTCGTACGACTGCATGCGCGGCGCGGCGTCCTTGTCCGGATCGTAGCGGTAGATTTCGAAAATGCGTTTGGCCATTTCAGATTCCTTTGCGCTGGCTTAGAACGTACGCGCCTTCGGCGGCACGGACTCGACCGTCAGCGGCTTCATTTGGACGGGCTTGTAGTCGAGGCGATCGCCTTCGCTGTACCAGAGCGTGTGGCGCAGCCAGTTCTCGTCGTCGCGGTGCTCGTAGTCGCTGTGCGCGTGCGCGCCGCGGCTTTCCTTGCGCGCTTCCGCCGACACCATCGTCGCGCGCGCGACCTCGATCAGGTTCGCGAGCTCGAGCGCTTCGACACGCGCGGTGTTGAACACCTTCGACTTGTCCTTCAGGTGGACGTTGGCGGCGCGCTCCGTCAGGCCCGCCATCTGCTCGACGCCTTCCTCGAGCAGCGCGGACGTGCGGAACACGCCGGCGTGCTTCTGCATCGTCGCGCGGATGTCGTTCGCGATGTCCTGCGTGTACTCGCCCGACGTCGACTTCTCGAGCTTCGCGAGGCGCGACAGCGAGAATTCGGCGGCGTCCGCGGGCAGCGGCTTGTGCTCCTTCTGGTTCTTCACGTGCTCGACGATGTGGTTGCCGGCCGCGCGGCCGAACACCACGAGGTCGAGCAGCGAGTTCGTGCCGAGACGGTTCGCGCCGTGCACGGACACGCACGAGCATTCGCCCACCGCGTAGAAGCCGTTGACCGGCTCCTTGTGGTCGCGCGACGTGCCGACGACCTGGCCGTGAATGTTGGTCGGAATGCCGCCCATCTGGTAGTGGATCGTCGGGACGACCGGAATCGGTTCCTTGATGCAGTCGACGTTCGCGAACTTCAGCGCGATCTCGCGGATCGACGGCAGACGCTTCATGATCGTCTCGGCGCCGATGTGCGACAGGTCGAGCAGCACGTGATCCTTGTTCGGGCCGACGCCGCGGCCTTCCTTGATTTCCTGGTCCATCGAGCGCGACACGAAATCGCGCGGCGCCAGATCCTTCAGCGTCGGCGCATAGCGCTCCATGAAGCGCTCGCCGTTCGCGTTGCGCAGGATGCCGCCTTCGCCGCGCACGCCTTCGGTGATCAGCACGCCCGCGCCGGCCACGCCGGTCGGGTGGAATTGCCAGAATTCCATGTCCTGCAGCGCGATGCCCGAACGCGCGGCCATGCCGAGGCCGTCGCCCGTGTTGATGAACGCGTTGGTCGACGCCGCGAAGATCCGGCCCGCGCCGCCCGTGGCGAACAACGTGGTCTTGCCTTCGAGGATGTAGACGTCGCCCGTTTCCATTTCGAGGGCCGTCACGCCGAGCACGTCGCCGTCCGCGTCGCGAATCAGGTCGAGCGCCATCCATTCGACGAAGAACTGCGTCTTCGCCGCGACGTTCTGCTGATACAGCGTGTGCAGCAGCGCGTGGCCGGTGCGGTCGGCCGCCGCGCACGCGCGCTGCACCGGCTTCTCGCCGTAGTTCGCGGTGTGGCCGCCGAACGGACGCTGATAGATCGTGCCGTCGGCGTTACGGTCGAACGGCATGCCGAAGTGCTCGAGCTCGTACACGACGTTCGGCGCTTCGCGACACATGAATTCGATCGCGTCCTGGTCGCCGAGCCAGTCGGAGCCCTTGATCGTGTCGTAGAAGTGGTAGTGCCAGTTGTCTTCGCTCATGTTGCCGAGCGACGCGCCGATCCCGCCTTGCGCGGCGACCGTGTGCGAACGGGTCGGGAACACTTTCGACAACACGCAGACGGAGAGGCCCGCGCGCGACAGTTGCAGCGACGCGCGCATCCCCGAGCCGCCCGCGCCGACGATCACCACGTCGAACTTGCGACGCGGCAGGGAAGTTTTGATTGCAGCCATTCTTTAAACTCTCCAGAGAATCTGCGCAGCGTAGCCCGCGCACGCGAGCAGCCAGACGATGGTCAGCGATTGCAGCAGCAGGCGCACACCGACGGGCTTGACGTAGTCCATCCAGATGTCGCGCACGCCGACCCACGCGTGATAGAAGAGCGAAAGCAGCGTGACGAAGGTCGCGAGCTTCATCCATTGCGTCGCGAAGATCGACGCCCAGCCCTCATACGAGAAATCGCGCGCGGTGAAGAACCAGACGAGCAGAATGACGGTGTAGATCGCCATCACGCAGGCGGTGACGCGCTGCGCGAGCCAGTCGCGCAGACCATAGTGAGCGCCGACGACGAGGCGCTTCGAGCCGATACGGTTATTCGCTGCCATTTTCTTAGAATGCTCCGAACAGTTTGAGCGCGACGGCGATCGTGAGAATGCTCGACACCGCGAGCACGACGACCGACGTCTTCTTGCCGCGTTCCTTCGACACCGCGTCGTGGTTCATGTCCATCAGCAGATGGCGAATCCCGGCGCAGAAGTGGAACAGGAACGCCCACGACAGCGCGAGGACGATCAGCTTGACGATGATGTTGGAGAGGAACGCCTTGAAGACCTCGAAGCTGAGTTCGGACGTCAGGCTCTGGTCGAAGAGGTATAGCAGGAAAGGAAGGAACAGGAACAGCAGAGCGCCGCTGACCCGGTGCAGAATCGAAACCCGAGCCGCGAGCGGCATACGGTACTTGAGCGTGATGTCGCCGAACCCGATGTTCCGGTACTCCGGCCTCGGCTTTCTTACTGTTTCAGACATGCTAGACCCCTACTATGTTGTCACACTAATCCGTGATTTTAGCGCCTTTTTATTTCGCGCTGCAGCGAAAGCTCTGCTCTGGAGCGTTGCATTTCACGGTATAAACGCTTCACGAAACGTGCTACGCACATGGGGCACGCAATTACCTGTCGTTTCGCCTTACCTTGATTCAGGCTACGCCTTACCCTGAACCCGAATGTCAGCTCAAATCGTTCTGATAGTAGTACCCGGTTGTGACATACCATCCGCGCCGCACTTCGACGGGACGATCGCCATACGTGTACGACACGCGCTCGACCGACAAGAGCGGGAAGCCGGGCGGCACGCCGAGCAGATCCGCGACGGCGGGCTCGGCCGCGATCGCGCGGATCTTCTCGCTCGCGCGGATCATCCGGGTGCCGAACTCGCTCTCGAACATCGCGTAGAGCGGCCCCTTGTAATCGCTCAGGCGCTCGAACGTGAGCCCGCGGAACATCGCGCCCGGCAGCCAGATCTCGTCGAGCACCGTGTCGACGCCGTCGAACTCGAGCACGCGCCGCACCTGGACGACGGGGTCGGCCGGCTTCAGGTCGAGCTGGCGCGCGATCTCGGCGGGCGCGCGCATCCGCCGGCATTCGAGCAGGCGGCTCACGTGCGGATGCTCGGCGCCGTCGTCGGCAAGCAGGCGCAGAAACCGGAATTGCGCGCGTTCCTCGCTGTGGGTCGCGACGAACGTGCCCTTGCCCTGGCGGCGCACGAGCAGGTTGTCGGCCGCGAGCTCGTCGATCGCCTTGCGCACGGTGCCCTGGCTTACCTTGTAGCGGCCAGCGAGCTCCACTTCGCTCGGGATAATCTCGCCGGGCTTCCACTCGCCCGCCTCGAGGCTCTGCGTGATGAGCGCCTTGATCTGCTGATAGAGCGGGCTGAAAGTCGGCGAAGGCGCGGCCGCGGCCTCGCCGCCGGGCTGCGTGGAGCCGGCCTGGCCGTTCGGATTGGGTGCGCTCGCCTGATTGGAAGTCATGGCGCGCATTTCATCACGAATCGCGCTTTTCCGTCTAGAATTTTCCCTGCAAAACATCTGTCTTATATAAGACATAAGATACTGTTTGACTTTACCCGTGCCGGCTCCTAAACTCCGGGGCGAGCAAGGGTTCGCGGGGCTGCGGCGCGTCCCGGGCCACGTGCCTCTGCCTATCTTCAGGCGTCGTCGCGCATGCATGCCGCGAGTCCTCCGCCCTGCTTTAAAGCAACGCTTCGCGTAACGCGCATAAAATGGCGTTTTCCCTAGCGTCCCACGCTCAATGTCCTGGAGATTTTCAATGGCTAAGCCCGCAAAGCGCGTTGCCGTCACCGGCGCCGCAGGTCAAATCGCTTACTCGCTGCTGTTCCGCATCGCGAACGGCGACCTGCTCGGCAAGGATCAGCCGGTCATCCTGCAACTGCTCGACCTCCCGCAAGCTCAAGCCGCCGTCAAAGGCGTCGTGATGGAACTCGACGACTGCGCGTTCCCGCTGCTCGCGGGCGTCGTGATCACGGACGACCCGAAGGTCGCGTTCAAGGACGCCGACGTCGCGCTGCTGGTCGGCGCCCGTCCGCGCTCGAAGGGCATGGAGCGCAAGGATCTGCTGTCGGCGAACGCCGAGATCTTCACGGTCCAGGGCGCGGCGCTGAACGCGGTCGCGAGCCGCGACGTGAAGGTGCTCGTCGTCGGCAACCCGGCGAACACCAACGCGTACATCGCGATGAAGTCGGCGCCGGATCTGCCGAAGAAGAACTTCACCGCGATGCTGCGCCTCGACCACAACCGCGCGCTGTCGCAGCTCGCCGCGAAGTCGGGCAAGCCGGTCGCGTCGATCGAGAAGCTCGCCGTGTGGGGCAACCACTCGCCGACGATGTACCCCGACTTCCGCTTCGCGACCGCCGAAGGCGAATCGCTGCTGAAGCTGATCAACGACGACGTCTGGAACCGCGACACGTTCATCCCGACCGTCGGCAAGCGCGGCGCGGCGATCATCGAGGCGCGCGGCCTGTCGTCGGCGGCGTCGGCGGCGAACGCGGCGATCGACCACGTGCGCGACTGGGTGCTCGGCACGAACGGCAAGTGGGTCACGATGGGCATTCCGTCGGACGGCTCGTACGGCATCCCCGAGGACATCATCTACGGCGTGCCCGTCACCTGTGAAAACGGCGAGTACAAGCGTATCGAAGGCCTCGAGATCGACGCGTTCTCGCGCGAGAAGATGGACGGCACGCTCGCCGAGCTGCTCGAAGAGCGCGACGGCGTCGCCCACCTGCTGAAGTAAAGCGCTTCGTCCGGGCCCGCCGCGCCGCGGCGGCCCGGACGGCCGGCGAGCCGGGCGTCGCGCCCGGCCGCGCCGGCCACCCGAATCGATCCGATTCGCACGGGCTTTACGCCCGGCGCCGCACGCCGGCCGCCGTCGCAGAGCCCGCACGAATCCGATTTTCACGCTGGCCCCGATCCTGACCTGACGCAGAAGAACCGATGTCCGCGCTCACTCCCGCAGAAGTGCTCTACGAAGGCGTTGCGCCGCCCGCGATCCCGCCATGCTGCGACCATTACGCGGGCAGCGAAAAGCTGATGCTGAAATCGCTCGCGCTGCAGGCGGAGCTCGGCCCCGTCTTCGACATCACGCTCGACTGCGAGGACGGCGCGGCCGTCGGCCGCGAGGCCGAGCACGCGGCGCTCGTCGCGGCGCTCGTCGGCGGCGATGCGAACCGCTTCGGGCGCGTCGGCGCCCGGATTCACGACATTTCCCATGCCCACTGGCGCGACGACGTCCGCATCATCCTGCGCGCGGCGCGCCCGCCCGCCTACCTGACGCTGCCGAAGGTCGGCGGCGCGGCCGACGCGGCCGAGATGTGCGCGTTCATCGAGGCTTCGCGCGTCGAGCTCGGCATCGCGCAGACGATCCCCGTCGACGTGCTGATCGAGACGCACGGCGCGCTCGCCGACGCCGCGCGGATCGCCGCGCTGCCGGGCGTCGCGACGCTGAGCTTCGGCCTGATGGACTTCGTGTCCGCGCATCACGGCGCGATCCCGGACGACGCGATGCGCGCGCCCGGCCAGTTCGACCATCCGCTCGTGCGCCGCGCGAAGCTCGAGATCGCGGCCGCGTGCCATGCGCACGGCAAGACGCCGTCGCACAACGTGACGACCGAGGTGCGCGAGATGCGCGTCGTCGCGAGCGACGCGCGCCGCGCGCGCGAGGAATTCGGCTATACGCGGATGTGGAGCATCCATCCCGCGCAGATCCGCGAGATCGTCGCGGCGTTCGCGCCGCGCGCGGGCGAAATTGCGCGCGCGACCGAGATCCTGCTCGCCGCGCAGGCCGCCGACTGGGGGCCGACGCGCCACGGCGACGCGCTGCACGACCGCGCGAGCTACCGGTACTACTGGTCGGTGCTGCGCCGCGCGCGCGCGGCCGGCCAGCCGCTGCCGGCCGCATCGGCGCCGCTCTTTCGCGGCGAAGACGAACGCACGACGGGGCAACACGAACGATGAACGGTGCACGGGGCGCAAAAACTGAATTCGACGGGCCAAATAGGTGAAAATAGCGGCCGCTGCGCGCTTCCGGGGCGCGTGCAGTTCAACCCGGTGGACGAGCTGTGCGTCCGCCCTTTCAACCGATTAAACGTAAGGTTCTGACTCCATGAAGAAACTGCTGATCGCCACCGTCATCGGCGCTCTGTCCGCTACGATGCTCGCCGCGGCGCCGAGCGCGTTCGCTCAGGATTCGTCCACCACCGCGAAGAAGGCCACGCCGAAGCGCCCCGCGCCGAAGCGTCACCTGATCCCGCGCAGCAAGAAGGCGCAGGCGCGCGCCGCCGCGAAGACCGATCCGATGCCGGAAGGCGCGGTCAAATGGTCGTGCAAGGACGGCCTTTCGTACGACCTGGCCGGAGACATGAAGCGCGACCAGATCGTCACGGTCCACTGGGCCAACAAGAATTACAAGCTGCCGCGCCAGCAGACGACGACGGGCGCGGACGTGTTCTACGACCCGGCAAGCGGCATGAAGCTCGTCGTGATCCCGACGAAGGGCATGCTCTTCAGCGACAAGGACGACAGCCGCCTCGCCGACGAGTGCCAGACGCCCGAAATGGCGGCCGGCAACGCCGTCGCGCCGACCCAGTCGAACGAGCTGAAGCCGGCGAACTGAGGTCGATCCCGACAGCAACCATCTTGCATGGGACCAGAGTCGGCGCCGAAGCGCCAACACTGGTCGACAGGAGCTTCGATGTCCGCCCCGATCCCGAACGTCCGGCCAGAGCCGGATTCAGTGCTAGTCGATATCGCCGACTACGTGCTGAACCATCGCATCGACAGTGCGCTCGCGCTCGAAACCGCGCGCCACTGCCTGATCGATACGCTCGGGTGCGGGCTCGAAGCGCTGTCGTATCCCGCCTGCACCAAGCTGCTGGGGCCAATCGTGCCGGGCACGATCGTGCCGCACGGCGCGAAGGTGCCCGGCACGCCATTCCAGCTCGATCCGGTGCAGGCCGCGTTCAACATCGGCGCGGCGATCCGCTGGCTCGACTTCAACGACACCTGGCTCGCGGCCGAATGGGGCCACCCGTCCGACAACCTCGGCGGCATCCTCGCGACGGCCGACTGGCTGTCGCGCACCGCGATCGCGGCCGGCAAGCGTCCGCTCGCGATGAAGGACGTGCTCGTCGCGATGATCCACGCGCACGAGATCCAGGGCTGCCTCGCGCTCGAGAATTCGTTCAACCAGGTCGGCCTCGACCACGTGCTGCTCGTGAAGGTCGCGTCGACCGCGGCCGTCGGCCGCCTGCTCGGCCTCACGCGCGACGAGCTGATCAACGCGCTGTCGCTCGCGTTCGTCGACGGCCAGGCGCTGCGCACTTACCGCCACGCGCCGAACACCGGCTCGCGCAAGTCGTGGGCGGCGGGCGACGCGACCTCGCGCGCGGTGCGCCTCGCGCTGATCGCGAAGACGGGCGAGATGGGCTATCCGTCCGCGCTCACCGCGAAGACCTGGGGCTTTTACGACGTGTCGTTCGGCGGCAGGCCGTTCCGCTTCCAGCGCCCGTACGGCACGTACGTGATGGAAAACGTGCTGTTCAAGATTTCGTATCCGGCCGAATTCCACGCGCAGACGGCCGTCGAGGCCGCGATGGCGCTGCACGCGCAGCTCGCGGCCGCCGGCCGCTCGACGGACGAGATCCGCCGCATCACGGTGCGCACGCACGCGGCGGCGATCCGCATCATCGACAAGCAAGGACCGCTCGCGAACCCGGCCGATCGCGATCACTGCATCCAGTACATGATCGCCGTGCCGCTGCTGTTCGGCCGCCTCACGGCCGCCGACTACGAGGACGCGGTCGCGGCCGATCCGCGGATCGACGCGTTGCGCGCGAAGATCGCGTGCGTCGAGGACCCGCAGTTCACGAAGGATTACCACGATCCGACGAGGCGCTCGATCGCGAACGCGCTCGCGGTCGAGTTCGACGACGGATCGACGCTCGCCGAAGTGGCGGTCGACTATCCGATCGGCCACATGCGGCGGCGCGCCGACGGGATTCCGCTCCTCATCGACAAGTTCAGGGCGAATCTCGCGCGCCGGTTCCCGGCGAAGCAGCAACAAGCGATTCTCGACGTGTCGCTGGACCAGGCAAAGCTCGAAGCGATGCCGGTCGATGAGTACGTCGATCTGTATGTGATCTAGCCGTCAAATACAGAGTTCTTTCCTAGCCTTAAACCCAGGAAATCACCATGGCCCACAATCTCCACAAAACACTCAAGGAATTCGACAGCGGTTCCGGCAAAGGCAAGTTCTACTCGCTGCCGAAGCTCGGCAAGGAACTGAAGACGAAGATCGAGCGCCTGCCGGTCTCGATCCGCATCGTGCTCGAATCCGTGCTGCGCAACTACGACGGCAAGAAGATCACGGAAGAGCACATCGAGCAGCTCGCCAACTGGAAGCCGAACGCGAAGCGCGTCGACGAAATTCCGTTCGTCGTGTCGCGCGTCGTGCTGCAGGACTTCACGGGCGTGCCGCTGCTCGCCGACATCGCGGCCATGCGCGGCGTCGCGAAGCGCGCGGGCAAGAATCCGAAGAAGATCGAGCCGCTCGTGCCGGTGGATCTCGTCGTCGACCACTCGGTGCAGATCGACTACTTCCGCCAGAAGGACGCGCTCGACCTGAACATGAAACTGGAATTCCAGCGCAACAACGAGCGCTACCAGTTCATGAAGTGGGGCATGCAGGCGTTCGACACGTTCAAGGTCGTGCCGCCGGGCGTCGGCATCGTTCACCAGGTGAACCTCGAGTACCTCGCGCGCGGCGTCCACAAGAAGAAGGACGACGGCGACGCCGTCTACTACCCTGACACGCTCGTCGGCACCGACAGCCACACGACGATGATCAACGGCATCGGCGTGGTCGGCTGGGGCGTGGGCGGCATCGAGGCGGAAGCCGGCATGCTCGGCCAGCCGGTGTACTTCCTCACGCCCGACGTCGTCGGCGTCGAGCTGAAGGGCAAGCTGCGCGAAGGCGTGACGGCCACCGACCTCGTGCTCACGATCACCGAAATGCTCCGCAAGGAGAAGGTCGTCGGCAAGTTCGTCGAATTCTTCGGCGAAGGCACGAAGACGCTCGCGCTGCCGGACCGCGCGACGATCGCGAACATGGCGCC
Organism: Burkholderia sp. MSMB1498; assembly: GCF_001526245.1. Classification (NCBI taxonomy): domain Bacteria; kingdom Pseudomonadati; phylum Pseudomonadota; class Betaproteobacteria; order Burkholderiales; family Burkholderiaceae; genus Burkholderia; species Burkholderia sp. MSMB1498. The sequence goes on along the minus strand of NZ_LOYJ01000067.1, from coordinate 55,221 downwards.
GGAATACGGCGCGACGATGGGCTTCTTCCCGGTCGACGAGAAGACGATCGACTACTTCAAGGGCACGGGCCGCACGAAGGCGGAAATCGCCGCGTTCGAGAACTACTTCAAGGCGCAGGACCTGTTCGGCATTCCGAAGGCGGGCGAGATCGACTACACGAAGACGCTGACGCTGGATCTGGCGAGCGTCGCGCCGTCGCTGGCGGGCCCGAAGCGTCCGCAGGACCGCATCGAGATCGGCAACGTCAAGTCGACGTTCACCGATCTGTTCTCGAAGCCCGTCGCGGAAAACGGCTTCGCGAAGAAGGCGGACGACCTCGCCGCCGAGTACAAGACGAGCAACGGCGTCGCCGTGAAGAACGGCGACGTGCTGATCGCCGCGATCACGTCGTGCACCAACACGTCGAACCCGAGCGTGCTGCTCGCCGCCGGCCTGCTCGCGAAGAAGGCCGTCGAAGCGGGCCTCACCGTCGCGCCGCACATCAAGACGTCGCTCGCGCCGGGATCGCGCATCGTCACCGAATACCTGACGAAGACGGGCCTGCTGCCCTACCTCGCGAAGCTCGGCTTCGAAGTCGCCGCGTACGGCTGCACGACCTGTATCGGCAACGCGGGCGACCTGACGCCCGAGCTGAACGAAGCGATCACGAAGAACGACGTCGTCGCGGCGGCCGTGCTGTCGGGCAACCGCAACTTCGAAGCGCGCATCCACCCGAACATCCGCGCGAACTTCCTCGCGTCGCCGCCGCTCGTCGTCGCGTACGCGATCGCCGGCAACATCACGAAGGATCTGATGACCGAGCCGGTCGGCCAGGGCAAGGGCGGCCGCGACATCTACCTCGGCGACATCTGGCCGACGAGCGAGGAAGTCCACGCGCTGCTCAAGTACGCGCTCGATCCGAAGAAGTTCGAGGAGAACTACGCGCAGCTCACGAAGAAGGGCGACCTCTGGAGCAAGATCGAGGGCGAATCGGGCCAGGTCTACGACTGGCCGAAGTCGACGTACATCGCGGAGCCGCCGTTCTTCGGCACGGAATTCTCGATGGAGCCGGCCGACGAGATCGTCACGGTCAAGGGCGCGCGCGCGCTCGGCATCTTCGGCGATTCCGTCACGACCGACCACATCAGCCCGGCAGGCTCGATCAAGGAAGATTCGCCGGCGGGCAAGTGGCTGAAGGAGAACGGCGTGCAGAAGGCCGACTTCAACAGCTACGGCTCGCGCCGCGGCAACCATGACGTGATGATGCGCGGCACGTTCGCGAACGTCCGGATCAAGAACCTGATGATCCCGGCGAAGGCCGACGGCTCGCGCGTCGAGGGCGGCCTGACGATCCACCAGCCGAGCGGCGAACAGCTGTCGATCTACGACGCGGCGATGAAGTACGTCGCTGCCGACACGCCGACCGTCGTGTTCGCGGGCGAGGAATACGGCACGGGCTCGTCGCGCGACTGGGCCGCGAAGGGCACGCAGTTGCTCGGCGTGAAGGCCGTGATCGCACGCAGCTTCGAGCGTATCCACCGTTCGAACCTCGTCGGCATGGGCGTGCTGCCGCTGCAGTTCAAGGGCTCGGACAGCATCCAGTCGCTCGGCATCACCGGCGACGAAACGTACGACATCGAAGGGCTCGGCGACGACTTCAAGCCGCAACAGGACGTCACGCTCGTGATCCATCGCAAGAACGGCGAAACGAAGCGCGTGCCGGTGCTGCTGCGCATCGATACGCCGATCGAAGTCGACTACTACAAGCACGGCGGCATCCTGCCGTTCGTGCTGCGCTCGCTGCTCGCAGCGTAAGCATCCTGTTTTTGCAGGGGCCGCGCAACGCAGCAATGCGTGCGCGGTCGATTTGAAGCCCGGCCTGGCCGGGCTTTTTTTTCAAGCGCCGCCGCGCATGCTTCGAGCGGCCGGCACATGGCCTCGCAGCGCATAGGCATAGGCATCGACATCGGCATCCGCGTCGACACCTCCTGCGCACGCTCGCCGGCACCCGCGAGCGTCGCGAACGCCCCGCGCGCCACGATCCGTTTGCGCGCCGACTACGACGACTCGTCGCCGCGCGCCTCGATCCGGACCCGCCACGTAAAGTGCGCCAGCGACGTGCATGCGCGATCGGCGATCATGAAATCCACGTCGCAATCGGTCGAGCCGACAGCCACGATCGGCACGCGCCAGACATGCTCGATGACGTCCCGCGTTTCCGGATGCTCCGGATCACCCGGATTCGGCACGACGATCGTCGCGTCGCGCGTCAGCAGCTCGATCGGGCCGACGACGCCCGCATCGTCGGGCGTCATTCGATAGAACAGCACGCGCTTCTCGCCCAGATACGACAGCGCGCCATCGCGCAGATGAAGCGCGTCGCCGGGCATGAGCGGCGCGACAATCCGCCCGTCGTCGCGGCCGAGCGCCGGCTCGGCGCCGCCGCGAATCACGTAGAGATATTTGCTGTCGACAGGCGTCGGCACATCCGGATCGAGACTCGCATCCGGATAGGCGCCGAGCAGCGTCTCGACGTCGGCGATCACGAGCACGTCGAAGAACCGCCCCCGATCATCGACGGATTGATTGGGTTCAGCCATGACCACCTCGCAGCGGAATCGGCGCAAGCGCCGCGCCCGTTCACGCATGCGCGATCGCACCACGCAGCGCGACGTCGACGGCGACCGGCGGAATCGGATTCCCGCCCTCGCGAGCAAGAACGCATCGACGTCAGTACTTGATCGTGATGAACGGGTCCCACTGATGGCAACCGCAAATCTGGCACCGGCGGTCGAGAATCATGAACTGGAAGTGATACGTCACGCTCCCGCGCTTCAGCACTTCGGACGACCAGAAGTAGTTCCGCACCGTCTGGCATTTCGGTTTCGTCGGGTCCGACGTGTTCGGCACCGGCAGCGACGTCTCCGCCATGCGCGGCGTCGGCGTCGTGATCAGATCGCTGCCCTGGTCGGCGACGAACTTGTAGAAGATCACCGGCTTTTCGAAGCCGAGCGAGATGCTCTGCTCGCGCCACCGGATCAGGTCGCCGACCTCCGCCTTCAGATTCAGCTCGCCGCCGGCCTGCCCCGAGATCGCGTTATCGTTGTTGGTGATCATGTAAATGTACTTCGGATCGCTTAGCAACGGATTCGCCGAATTCATCGCATTCGGATGATTCTGCAGGATGGTTTCCGGATCGACTGCGACGAGCACATCGGTCACACGTGACATGGCGCCTCCAAGTAGTCATGGGTAGCCAGTCAACGCGAACATGCGTGTCGACGATCGAATCGCATCCTACGTATGACGAAACATTCGCATGCCGCATCCATCGAGGTACGAACCGCCGGCGGCTGCGTCCAACTACGAAAGCTCACAGGCGCGTTTTGCCGATATTCGGCATCGGCGCCGCTCGCTCAACGAAGACGCGCATCGATGCCGTCGACGATCCGGTCTGCGATCTGTTCTGTGATCGCCGGTCGGCCGCGCATGCAACGGGTCGAACGGGTGCTGCCGTTGCGGCAACTATCGGTTCCTGCGCGCGGGAATCCGGCGCCACGCGAGCCACACGATCAGCGCGAACAGCACGTATGCGACGGTGAACACCCACGCCGGCAAGTCGTAGTACAGCAGCCGTCCGACCCAGCGCTGCACGAAGCCCTGCGCGCTCGGCCCGCCGGCGCGGAGCCGATCTTCGAGCACGGTCAGCGGGCAATCGATGCCGAGCGCCGCCAGCGCGGCGACCACGCCGATCGCGAGCAGATGCACGAGCCGGAACGTCCGGTCGCGCACCCATCGCCAGCCGAGCGCGGCGCCCGCCCAGATCGCGACGAGCCCGCCGACGATGAACAGCACGATCAGCGCATGCACGACGAGTACGGTATCGGCGAGCCAGGTCATCGCGTCCTTTGCCGCGGCGGCGGGCGTTTCGCGCGGGCGGGCGCCGCGCATCGAGGCGCCGCCCCGCCTCGGTCATTCGTTCCAACGACGTCGGCGCGTGGCCGAGGCGGCGGCAACCGGCCACGTCGATTCCCCATCCGATGACGGCGGGAAGACGAACCGGATCGTTCAATACGCGCGCCGCGGCAAGAGAGGAGCCGCCGTGTCGCGCCGTGCCGCGCACGGGCGTCTTGGCATCCGCCTAAGAAGCATACGCCGATGCCCGAGCGCATCGACTCGGCGCTCGACGGCCGGCTTCGACGATCCGCAGGGACTCTGCGACGGCATCGCGCCCGCGCACGTTTGCGCCGCGCACGGGCGGGAGAAAGTGATGAGCGTTGAACGGCCCCGCGACGCGCCGACATGCCGACATGCCGACGCGTGCGAGGCCGGCGCCTGGCCCGGCCGAGCCCGCCGCCGTTGACAGGCGAGAATCGGTCGATTCGGCCGTCAGCTCGCCGGCTTGTCGAGCACCGCGTACCACGAGCACACGACGCCCGCGGGCGCGACGCCGCCCGCTCCATTCGAATGCGGCGCGGTGCGCACGATCGAGCCGGCGAGCGCGGGCCGCTGCTTGACGCCGTTCGGCCAAGCCGGGCTCAGGTAGCCGACATAGTCGTAGATCCACTCCTCGCCGCCCACTTTGCCGCGCCCCTGGAACCTCACGGTATTGGGCGCGCCGTAGTCGATGTAGCCGCTCAGCGTCAGCTCCCAGCCGTCGCCGTAGATGCGCCCCTTGAAGACGCCCATCGGTGCCTTGTCGATCTGGATGTTCGCGCGGCCGAACTCCAGCTTGTCGAAATCCTTCGACAAGTCGGGATTGTTGATCAAGCTGCGGTACGTCCAGATGCCCGCCAGGCTGCCGATTTCCGGGTCGTAGCTCATGTTCGCCCTCCTTGGTCGCGCCCGGCTCGGCTGTTGGGCCGAGCCCGGGTGCATACGTAAAAGAATCGCCGGCGAAGATGCGAGCGACATCGCCGCCGTCGTTCGGCCGCACTCGGCCGCCTTCAGTCGCTCACCTCGAACCGCGGCTGCAACGAGGACACCGCATCGATGGCCGCCTTCGCCGCACTCGGCACGCCGCCGCCGCGATGGATGATTTCCACCCGGAACACCGCTTTCGGCACGTCGTCGGCCGGAATCATGCTCAGCGGGAAGTGCGCGACGACGTCCAGATGCGTCAGGCAGTTCGCGCAATGCACGACGTTCCAGCGGCTCAGGATCGCCTGGTGGCCGACGTAATACTCGCGCGTCTTGCCGTTCGGATCGGCCACCGTCGCGTACACCTTCATCACGAACGAACCCTGGAATTGCGCACGATCGATGCCCGTCACCGTCAGCTTCTTCGTGCTGTTTCCACTCGGCGCGGCCAGCATCGTCTGCTTCAGCTCGGACGTGACGTCGTCGAGCGAGCCCGGGCCGTACGTGAATCCGAGCTGGTGCTCGATGTTGACGCAGTCCTCGGACGTGTAGATTCCGCCGTCGGGCTTCTTGAACGGATTGAGCGGCGTCTGGAGGTTGAGCGACTCGCCGGGGGCGAAGCCGGGCGTCGGGCCCTGCGAATCGCTCGCGTTCGTGCCCGGGTAGTTGCGGATGATGTCGAGATGGTCGGTATGGCCCGTCTGCTTCTGCCAGACCCAGAACATGCGATCGACATTGCAGTGATGGAAGAAGAAGATCGGGTCCATGCCGGCCGTGTTGTTCTCTCCCATGTCGCCGTTCGCGCCGGCGATCTGCCCGACTTCGTCGCCGGGCCCGCCGCCGAAATCGAAGCCGCCGACGGCCAGATGGATGTCGTTGTGCGGCGATTCGACGGGCGTGACGAGGCCCGGGTTCGAGCTGTTCCACACGGACGCCGAAGTCGTGTTGGAAAACACCGTGTAATTCGGCGCGGACAGGCAGCGGATGTATTCTGCATAGACGCCGTCGCGAGTCGGATTGGGATCGTCCGGCGTCGGCGAGTTGCCCTTCAGCCACGCCTTCACGTTGCTGTTGAGCAGTTCGGCGTTCTGCTCCGGCGACGGGAATTTCGCGTTGTGGATCTTCGTCTGCTCGAGCGCCTCCGGCGTTCCGACGAGGCCGGACAGCGGATAGCGCACCGTGACGTACCCCTTCGGCTTCTCGTAGATGTTGCCGTCGCCCGGCAGGCGATCCGACAGCGCTTCGGGCAACACGAACGAGCGCAGCGGATTGTCGATCTTCTTGCCGTCCAGCTCGAACGTCTCCTGGGTCAGGATCGACGGGATGCCGTGCTCGAGCGTGTACTTGTCCGTTTCGTCCCAGAACGGCATCGACACGCCCGGCACGATGCTCTGCAGCGCTTCCTCGAGCTTGTAGACGTACACCCGGTGCCAGGTCGGGAACAGCACGTTGCCGTGGTTGCAATAGCCGCCCCAGTACGGATAGATGTCCTCGGGCGGCAGATCGTCGACCGGCTTCCGATACTGGAACGGCTCGCCGTGATAGCCGCCGAGCGAGAAGAACGATTTCAAATCCGACGCCGGCAACGCCTGGATGCCGGCCCACGCGCGCACGAGATCCTCGAGCGGCTTCTTCTCGCCCTTGTCGTACAGCTTCTGAAGATCGCGCACCGACCGGCGCACTCTCAATCCATTCACGTTGGACATGTCCACTCCTTCTGTCGTGTAGCGCTGCGGGCCCTCGGCGTGCCGCGGGATTCACCGATGACCGAGCCGTTCGGCGAGCACCCGGGCGATGGTCTGCGCCATGCCGGGAAACGCGCACGTGCCGCCCTCGCCCGGCGCGAGCACGGGCGGGCGAGCGACTGAAGGATCGCCATCGGAAAATGGGGGAATGGGGTTGTACTGGATGCTGAGCTGGACCTTGCGGGCGACGAGCTCGCCGGACAGCAGCGCGATGATTTGCAGCGCTTCATCGAGCCCCGACGATATGCCGCCGCCCGTGATGCGCGTGCGATCGACGACGTAGCGCGGATAGCCCGGCACCACGTCGATGCGCGGAAACAGCGCGAGGCAGGAGCGAAACGCCCAATGCGTGGTCGCCTTGTAGCCGTCCAGATAACCGGCCGCGGCGGCGAGCAGCGCGCCCTCGCACACCGAAGCCGCATAGTCCGCCAACGCCGCCTGCCGCGCCAGGAAATCCATGCGCGCCGAATCGAGCATCAGGCGCTGCAACTCGGCGGGCTCGCCCCCCGGCACCCAGAGCAGATCGATGTGCTCGCAATCGCGAAAGCTCGGCAGATCGCCGCCGAGCGTCACACGGTCGCGCGTCGTGATGGACGGCCCGTCGAGCGAGATCAGGTGCGTTTCGCGACGCGGCGCGTCGGGGTTCACGTCGGGCTCGATCCGCGCCATCCAGTCGAACAGTTCGTGCGGCACCGCGACGTCGAGCAGATCCACGCCGTCATAGACGACGATGCCGATTCGATAGAGATCAGTTGATCGCATGGCTTGCCCTCGTTGTCTTCATCGCATCGACCATCGCCCGCGTCGCCGCGTGATGGAACATCATGCCGACCAGCATCGAGCAGACGAGCCCGTGCGCGCCCCACGGCCAGCCTGCCAGATCGGCCCATGTCTTCAGCAGCATCGCCGACAGGTTCATCGCGAACATCATCGTGCCGAGCGCGACGGCGACGTCGACGATCCGCCTCGGCAAGCGGACTCGCCGCTTTCGCTCGCCGCGCGCGCCGCACAGGATGCTCAACCCGAGCATCGCCGCAGTCGTGAACGGGAACAGGCGAACGTGCAGCGCCCAGCCCTCGACGAAAGACGCGCCGCTGCACAACGCGAGCACCGCTTCCGGATAGGTCGACGCGAAATCCGCCAGCAGTGCGCCGCTCAACGCGATCGCGCCCGCTATCGGCGACACGTCGGGCGACACGTCGGGCGACACGTCGGGCAACACGTCGCCCGGCACATCGGGCATTGCGTCGTGCGACACGTCGGCGCGCGCGTCGGGGCAAGCGCGCATCGCCCCGACGCCGGCGAACGCGATCGCGGCCACCGCGTTCCATGGCGAGAACAACGGCGCGTGCGACACGGCGACGGGCAGCACGCAAGCGGCCCAGCCCGCGAACGCGTGCCAGGCGGCGCGCGACGAGCGTGCCCGAACGAAGCCGATGCTGGATGCGCGGAACATCTGAAGATCCCCGTCATGTATTTTTCGTGTGGCACGACCGCATCCGTGCGTCGTCGTGATTCGGGTCGTGCGATTTCCGCCAGCGGCGCTTGTCTCGTCGAAGACGGGTGCCGCGCACGACCTTGTTCGACGACGAAGCATTCGCGCCAAGTCATTGCGCGTCGAATCGATCAAGCCAGGCGTGCATGCGGCTTCGTCCGCGACGAGCGTCCCGTGCGAGGCAGATATCGTCGATGCGTGCGGCCCCGTTTCGTCGGCGTTCCGGCTTTTGTCTTCTCCTTCTGCTTCCGGTTCGGTGGGGTCTCGCCGACGCGGTTGAGCGCACTCGCGCAGCGCGTCGCGAAATCGCCGGCGGCCGCACGGATGCGATGCTTCGTCGAAGGCCGTCCGGCCTTTCCCCGATCGTTCGTTCGAATGCCGAAGCATCGCCGTTCGACGCATTCCAGATCAATCTAGACGGCGGCAAAGCGAATACCCAACTGCCAGAATTGGTAGGCGCGATCGGCGCGGTGCGCCGCCGATCGCGCCCGCGCCGCCCGCGCCCTCTTCACGTAATGGACGTACCGCTCACGCGCGGCATGCGGGCGTCGGCATGCGTCCCGCGCGCACGGATATCGAAAGTCTTCCTAACGATGCGCTTCGTTAAAAAGTCCTCACGGCGAGCGCATGCGTTGGCGTCGGCGCGCCTGCGTCGATGCGTCAAACATCAGACCAAGGGAAAACCCTATAATGAGCGCTTCGGCGCGCAATGCATCCAGTCACTCGCGCCCATGTATCGAGCCACGCGCGGAGGCAGGTTCCGCGCCATTTGTCGACGCGGCCGTTGCCGCGAATCCGTCATGAAGCGAATCGGTGCGTTCTTCATCGCGAGCTGGTCAGCGGCCGCGATGCTCTACCTGGGACGGCACTCGGTGCCGATGATCGCGATGAGCGGCATCGTCGTGTTCGCCGGTTTCGACCTGCTTCGTCCGTGAGCCACGGCGGCGCGCAGGCGCGCATCGGCAACGGCGTTTATCGACGCCGTGCTGTCGGCCCCGCCCGTCGCCACGACGCAAACTACTAGAAGACCCCGTCGAAAATCAGAGATGTCGCGCGCACGCGTCACACTCTTTCATTCATCATCCTAATAAATTTCATTCGCCGTCCTTTTTCCTTTCATCATCCGTTCATCACTCAGATAGTGAACGGGCGTGTCATTTTTTCTCTGTCAACAGTGACAGCTATTCGAACTGTCAGTTACCGGACAGCGGAGTGCTCGCATACGCTTAGCGCGCTCTCGTCCCCACAAGGGACAGAGCTTGACAACGTCGCACTCTCTCAAAAGGACACACTCGATGAACAGGACCGCCGATTTTGCACTCACCCTCTCCCCGCTGTGCAGGCGCCTTGCCTGCGTGTGGCCGCTCGCGTTCGCCGCCGGCGTCGCATACGGCGCGACGGATTGGGTCGATACGCACACCCAAGCTTTCTTGAATCACGCGCAGATCGAGACGCTCGCCCGCAACGCGAACGCCGCGTCGCTCGAAGTCGCGCCCGGCGAAGCGGCGCACGTCGTGGTCAGCCTGAAGCTGCGCAATGCCGAGCAACTGAAGGCCGTCGCGCGCAACGTCAACGATCCGCATAGCTCGCAGTACCGGCAATTCATCACGAGCGCGCAGTTCCTGTCGAACTACGCGCCCACCAACGCGCAGGTGAAACAAGTCGTCGACTATCTGCGCAAGAGCGGCTTCGTCGACATTCGCGTCGCGCCGAACCGCATGCTAGTCTCCGCGCGCGGCACCGCGGGCACGGTGAAGCAAGCGTTCAACACGTCGCTCGTGCACTTCGAATACGCGGGCCGCTCGGGCTTTGCGAACGCGTCGAGCGCGCAAGTGCCGCGCGCGCTCGGCGATGTCGTCGGCTCCGTGCTCGGCCTGCAGAACGTCGCGCGCGCGCGGCCGCTCTCGAAGATCGGCGCGATCGCGAAGCCGCAGGCGCTCGCGTCCGGCACGGCGACGGGCCACTATCCGTCTGAATTCCCCGCGCTCTACGACGCGACCGGCGTGCCGACCGCAACGAACGCGACGGTCGGCATCATGACGATCGGCGGCGTGTCGCAAGCGTTGTCGGATCTGCAGCAGTTCACGAGCGCGAACGGCTATCCGGACGTGTCGACGCAAACCGTGCAGACCAACGGCTCAGGCGGCAACTACGGCGACGATCAGGAAGGCCAGGGCGAATGGGATCTCGACAGCCAGTCGATCGTCGGCTCCGCGGGCGGTCAGGTCGGACAACTGATCTTCTACATGGCCGACCTCAACGCGTCGGGCAACACCGGCCTCACGCAGGCGTTCAACCAGGCCGTGTCGGACAATGCGGCGAAAGTGATCAACGTGTCGCTCGGCTGGTGCGAGACCGACGCGAACGCCGACGGCACGCTCTCCGCCGAGGAGCAGATCTTCACGCAGGCGGCCGCGCAGGGCCAGACGTTCGCGGTGTCGTCGGGCGACGAAGGCGTCTACGAATGCAACAACCGCGGCTATCCGGACGGTTCGAACTACTCGGTATCGTGGCCCGCGTCGTCACCGCACGTGCTCGCGATCGGCGGCACGACGCTCTACACGTCGTCGTCGGGCGCGTTCTCGAACGAGACCGTGTGGAACGAAGGGCTCGACGGCAACGGCAAGCTGTGGGCGACGGGCGGCGGCATCAGCACGATCCTGCCGAATCCGTCGTGGCAGTCGGGCAGCCACCGCAAACTGCCCGACGTGTCGTTCGACGCCGCGCAAAGCACCGGCGCCTACATCTACAACTACGGCCAGTTGCAGCAGATCGGCGGCACGAGCCTGTCCGCGCCGATCTTCAGCGGCTTCTGGGCGCGAATCCTGTCGGCGAACGGCGCGAACCTCGGCTTCCCGGCCGCGCGCTTCTATCACTCGATCCTGACGCACGCGTCGCTCGTGCGCTACGACATCACGTCCGGCAACAACGGCTATCAGGGCTACGGCTACAACGCGTCGAAGGGCTGGGACTACCCGACCGGCTGGGGCAGCATCGACATCTCGAACCTGAACCAACTGATCCGCTCGGGCGGCTTCAATTGAACCGGCGTTCGTGGGCGAGCGCGGCGCGCAACCGCGCGGCGCTCGATTGACGGCAGGCGGCAGGCGACAAGCGACAAGCGCGGCGCGACCGGAGGCGCGCCGCGCCTGCTTCCGAATACCACGGCCTCAACTCACCGCGCGCTTCGCATTGCGCCCGCGCAGCCATTCGAGCGCAAGCAGCAGACAGGTCGAGAACACGATGAGGATCGTCGCGAGCGCGGCGATCGTCGGGCTGATGTTCTCGCGAATGCCGGTGAACATCTGGCGCGGCAGCGTCGTCTGGTCGGCGCCCGCGAGGAACAGCGTGACGACCACTTCGTCGAACGACGTCGCGAACGCGAACAGCGCGCCCGACATCACGCCCGGCGCGATCACGGGCAGCGTCACGCGAAAGAACGTCGTCAGCGGATTCGCGCCGAGCGACAGGCTCGCACGCACGAGATTCTGGTTGAATCCCTGCAGCGTCGCCGCGACGGTCGTCACGACGAACGGCACGCCGAGCGCCGCATGCGCGCAGATGAGCCCCGTGTACGTGTTCGCGAGGCCGAGCGGCGCGAAGAACAGATACATGCCGACGCCCACCACGACGACGGGCACGATCATCGGCGACAGCAGCACCGCCATCAGCAGGCCCTTGCCGCGAAAGTCCGCCTTCGTGAGGCCGATCGCGGCGAGCGTGCCGAGCACGGTGGCGACGAGCGTCGCCGCCGGCGCGACGATGAAGCTGTTCTTCGCGGCCATCCGCCACTCGTCGGACGCGAGCAGGTTCTCGTACCAGCGCATCGAGAAGCCCGGCATCGGATAGACGAGGAACGTGCTCGACGAGAACGACAGCGGCACGATCGCGAGCACGGGCAGGATCAGATACAGCAGCGTCAGCACGACGAGGCCGCGCAGCGCGAAATACCACGCGCGCTCGACCACCGACATGTGCGGCGCAAAGAGCGGCTTCGCAAGCAGTTTCATGTTCGTTTCCCTGTTCACCCGTCTTCGCTCAACCGAGGCTCGGTTGCGAACGCGTGAAGCGGCCGTACACCGCGTAAAGCACGAGCGTCGCGGCGAGCAACAGGCCGCCGAGCGCGCACGCCATCCCCCAGTTGATCGTCACGTTCGTGAAGTACGCGACGTAGTAGCTGACCATCTGATCATTCGGACCGCCAAGCAATGCGGGCGTGATGTAGTAGCCGATCGCGAGGATGAACACGAGCAGCGCGCCCGCGCCCACGCCCGGATAGGTCTCTGGCACGTACACGCGCCAGAACGCGGCGAACGGATGGCTGCCGAGCGACACGGCCGCGCGCTGATAGCTCGGCGGAATCGACTTCATCACGCTGTAGAGCGGCAGGATCATGAACGGCAGCAAGATGTGCGTCATCGAGATGTACACGCCGACGCGATTGAACAGCAGCGCGAGCGGCTGCGAGATCAGCCCGACGTCGATCAGCGCGCGATTGACGAGCCCCTCGCTTTGCAGCAGCACGATCCACGCGGCCACGCGCACGAGCACCGACGTCCAGAACGGAATCAGCACGAGAATCATCGCGAGATTCGCGCGGCGCTCGGGCAACGTCGAGATCCAGTATGCGAGCGGATAACCGAGCGCGAGCGCGAACAGCGTGACCGCGAAGCCGATCAGCAGCGTGCGGCCGAAGATCGCGAGATAGATCGCTTGATCGGGATCGGCGGGCACGACGCTGCCGAAGCCGTCCTGCCGGTGGTCGAGCGCCGCGAGCAGATAGAACGGCGAATAGCGGCTGCCGTTCTTCGCGATCGCCTGCCAGTACGCCGGATCGCCCCAGCGCTCGTCGAGCTCGATCAGCTTCGCGCGTACCTGGGCCGGCGCGAGCGGCGCGTTTGCGTCACGCGTCAACGGCATCGCGCGCGCGGTCTTCGCGACGAGCGACCGATAGCCGGGAATCTCGGTGTTCAGGCGTCGCGCGAGCGCGCCCATCGCCTCGCCGTCGGCGATCCGCGTGAGGTCGGCGGCAAGCGCCGCGTACGCGGCATCGGCAGGCGGCGCCTTGCGGTCCCAGCTCGACAGCGCGGCCACCGTGTGCGGCAGCGCGGTCGCGATCTCGGGATTCTGCACGGCGCGCGTGAGCAGCGCGCCGATCGGCACCACGAACACGAGCAGCAGGAATATCGCGAGCGGCGCGACGAGCAAGAGCGCCGTCGCGCGCTTCCTGGCCTCGGCCGCTTTCAGTTCACGCTTGAGCGATTGAGCCGGCGGCGCCGACTGCGTAGCGATCGTCATCGTATTCAACGGTTGTCTCCGGCCGAAACGCCGTTCGAAGGAACGCCGCGCGCGCCGCACCATGATCGCGGCGCGCGCGGCCGGTGGCTTCATCGGCTCATGCGGCCGTCACTTCGACGCCCACGCGGCGAAGCGCTGCTCGAGCTCGTCGCCGTGATCGGTCCAGAACGTGATGTTCTGCAGTACCGCGTTCTTGCCGTTCGCCGGCGAATTCGGCAGGTTCGCAAGCGTCTTCGCGTCGAGCGCCTTGATCGCGGCGACGTTCGCGGGGCCGTACGAGATGTGCTGCGCATAGGCCTGCTGCGGCTTAGGCGAGAGCGTGTACGCGATGTACTGCTCGGCGAGCGCCTTGTTCGGCGAGCCTTTGGGAATCGCCCAGTAGTCCAGATCGTAGATGCTGCCGCTCCAGACGACCTTGAGGTTCTTCCCTTCCTTTTGCGCGGCGCCGATCCGGCCGTTGTACGCGGTCGACATCACCACATCGCCCGCGACGAGAAACTGCGGCGGCTGCGCGCCCGCCTCCCACCACTGGATGTTCGGCTTCAGCTCGTCGAGCTTCTTGAACGCGCGGTCCTGGCCCGCCTTCGTCGCGAGCGCCTTGTAGACGTCCTTCGGCGCGACGCCGTCCGCCATCAGCGCGAACTCGAGGTTGTAGCGCGCGCCCTTGCGCATCCCGCGCTTGCCCGGGAATTTCTTCACGTCCCAGAAATCGGCCCAGCCGGCGGGCGCGCTCTTCAGCTTGTCCGCGTTGTACGCAAGCGCCGTCGACCAGACGAAGAAACCGACGCCGCACGTTTGCGGCGATTCGGGAATCAGATCGGACTGCTTTGCGATCTTCGTCCAGTCGAGCTTCTCGTACAGCCCTTCGTCGCAGCCGCGATTCAGATCGCCCGATTCGACCTCGACGACGTCCCAGTTCACGTGCTTCGCCTCGACCATCGCCTTCACCTTCGCCTGCTCGCCGTTGTACTCGACGGCCGTGACCTTGTTGCCGGTCGCCTTCTCGAACGGCTGGTTGAACGCGGCCTTCTGCGCGTCGCCGTTCGCGCCGCCGAAGTTGACGACGGTCAGCTCGGCCGCGCCCGCCGCCGTGCAGAACGCGGCGAGCGACAGCAGCGCGACCGCGCGGCGCGGCGTGGAGAACGTGTGGTCCATGATGTTTCCTCTCGTGACAGGTGATGAAGCGTGGTTGTTGTGCGAAACGCGATGCGTGGCGCCCGGCCTCGCGATCATGCGAAAACCCGCAGATGCTCGGGCCGGAACTCGAGCGAGATCGGCGCGCCCGGCGTGAACGCGTCGAGCGCGCCCGTGCCGAGCGGCACCTTGACGAAGCATTCGTCCTGCCCCGGCAGCGCGCAGCGCATCCGCACGTGGTCGCCGAAGTAGATGAGACTGCGCGCTTCGCCGGACAGCGCGTTTGCCGCACCGTTTGCCGCACCGTTCGCCGCGCGGCCGCCGCCCGGCGCGACGCTCATCCGCTCGGGGCGGATGCACGCGACGCCCGCCGCGCCCGCTTGCGCGCTGCCTGCGTTCAGGCCGACGAGACGCGTGCCGTCGTCGAGCCGGAATTCGCAGAACTCGCCGTTCACGCTCGCGACGGTGCCGCGCAGCCGGTTGCTGTCGCCGATGAAATTCGCGACGAATTCGTTGCACGGCGATTCATAGAGCCGATCGACGGTGTCGAGCTGCTGCACGACGCCCTTGTCGAACACCGCGACGCGATCGGACATCGTCAGCGCCTCGCCCTGATCGTGCGTCACGTAGACGAAGGTCAGCCCGAGCTTTTCGTGCAGCGCCTTCAGTTCGTACTGCATGTGTTCGCGCAGTTGCTTGTCGAGCGCGCCGAGCGGTTCGTCCATCAGCACGAGCTTCGGCTCGAACACGAGCGCGCGCGCGAGCGCGATCCGCTGCTGCTGGCCGCCCGACAGCTGCGCCGGATAGCGCTTCGCGAAGCGCTCCATCCGCACCATCTCGAGCGCGGCGGCGACGCGCGTCTTGCGCTCGGCGGCGGGCATCCGGCGCACGCTCAGCGGATAGTCGACGTTCTGCGCGACGGTCAGATGAGGAAAGAGCGCGTAATTCTGGAACACCATGCCGATGTGGCGCTTATGCGGCGGCACGTGGTTCAGCAGCTCGCCGTCGAGGCGAATCTCGCCGCCCGTCGGGAATTCGAAACCCGCGAGCATCATCAGGCACGTGGTCTTGCCCGAGCCGGACGGCCCGAGCAGCGTCAGGAATTCGCCGCGCCGGATGTCCAGATCGAGCGATTTGACGACGAGCGTTTCGCCGTCGTAGGTCTTGCGCACGCCGCGAAAGCTGACGATCGCATCATCGGTCTTCATCGTCCCGTCCCCTTTTCGTCCTGGCTCGATATTTCGAGATGCGATTCACTATACGGCGCACACGGTCCTACAATAGGGAACCATTTCAATATTTTCGGTAGAACCACTTTGGACACCGTGATCCTCTCCGACTGGCTCGCCGCGCGGCTCGAGCGGCACTCGGCCGAGCCGATGTACCGGCAACTGCTGCGCTTGATGCAGCAGGCGATCCTGTCGGGGGAGCTCACGCCCGGCACCAAGCTGCCGAGCTCGCGCACGCTCGCGACCGATCTCGCGATCGCGCGCAATACCGTGCTGCACGTGTACGACCAGTTGACGACCGAAGGCTACGTGCTGACGACGACGGGCAGCGGCACCTACGTCGCCGATACGCGCCCCGACGCCGCGGCGATGCGCGCACAAGCCGGCGCGCACACGCACGCGTCGGACGAGTCGCTCGCCGCGCGGCAGCGCGCGCACGGCGCGCTGTCGACGCGCGGCGCGCAGCTCATCGAGCACGCGGGCGTGTCGCGCCGCCAGTGGGGGGCGTTCATGCCGGGCGTGCCTGACGTGTCGGAGTTTCCGGCGCGCACGTGGAGCCGCTTGCAGGCGCGGCTGTGGAAGGAAGCGAATCCCGAGCTGCTCACCTACGCGCCGGGCGGCGGCTACCGGCCGCTGCGCCGGGCGCTGTCGGACTATCTGCGCGTCGCGCGCTCAGTCAAATGCTCGCCCGACCAGATCATCATCACGACCGGAATTCATCAGTCGATCGACCTGTCGGTGCGGCTCCTCGCGGACGTCGGCGATCGCGCGTGGGTCGAGGAGCCATGCTACTGGGGCGTGCGCAGCGTGCTGCAAGCGGCGGGCCTCGTGCTCGCGCCCGTGCCCGTCGATCACGAAGGGCTCGCGCCGCGCGCGCAGGATCTGAAGCATCCGCCGCGGCTCGCGCTCGTCACGCCGTCGCATCAATATCCGCTCGGCATGGTGATGAGCCTCGCACGGCGGCGGATGCTGCTCGAATATGCACGGCAGCATCAATGCTGGATCATCGAGGACGATTACGACAGCGAGTTCCGCTACGGCAGCCGGCCGCTCGCGTCGCTGCAGGGGCTCGACGACGCGGGCCGCGTGATCTACGTCGGCAGCCTCGGCAAGATGCTGTTCCCGAGCCTGCGGCTCGGCTACATGGTGGTGCCCGAGCATCTCGTCGAAACGTTCAGGACGGGGCTGTCCGAGCTGTATCGCGAAGGACAGTTGATGCAACAGGCGGTGCTCGCCGAGTTCATCATGGACGGCTATCTGACGTCGCACGTGCGCCGGATGCGCGCGCTGTACGGCGAGCGCCGGCAGTTGCTGATCGATGCGATCCGCGCGCGCTTCGGCGACGCGCTGCCGGTGATGGGCGACGAAGCGGGCCTGCACCTCGTGATCGGACTGCCGAACGGCTGCGATGATCGTGCGATCACGCAAACCGCGTTCGACGCGGGCGTGATCGTGCGTCCGCTCACCACGTATTACAACCATGCGCAGACGGCGCGCGAGGGCTTGCTGCTCGGCTATGCGTGCGTGCCGAACGAGCGGATCGCGCCTGCGTTCGATACGCTCGCGCAAACAATCGAAGTGCATCTGGATCGAAGCGGGAAGCGGCGTGTCGCGTGATGTGCGTGATGTGCGTGATGCGCGTGATGCGCGGCAGACGCGGCATAACCGGGCACGCGCGCGCCCCGCTCTCGAACGAGGGATGCGCACACGCACGCGCGCATGCCGCATGCGCGCGTGCCCGACGCGCTATTGCGTCTGCGTCGCCGCGCCGCCGCGATCGAGCGACGCCGCGCGCAGCGCCTCGCCCGGCTCCGTGAAATAGCGCTGCCGCAGCTGCGCGACCTGCGCGTCGCGATCCTGCGGCGCCAGATTCTGCGCATCGATCTGCGCGCGCTGCGCCGCATACTCGTCGTACTTCGCACGCCACGCGTCATTCGCCTGCTGCATCTTCGCGACGCGATCCGCGGCTTGCGCGCCGAGCGATTGCGCGAGCTGCGCGCGCATTTCGTCGGGCGACGCCCCCGACTTCTGCAGTTGCGCGATCTGCGCGATCGCATCCTTCTGCTGCTTTTCACGCGCGAGCTCGGTGCGTTGATCGAGCGGCAACTGCTGCTCGAGCGCCGCGAGGCGCGCGGCCTTCTGCGCATCCGTCAGCGACGCGTCCTGCATGATCCTCAACCGCGCGAGATCGTAGCGCTGCCGCTGCTGCTCGGCGCCGAAGAACGGCGCGCTCCAGTCGCCGAGCGTGCGGCTCGCGATCGACGCGCGCTGATCGAGCGCGAGCTGCATCGTCGCGAGATCGAACTTGTTGCCGGGCGCGCCGCCGTCCGGCAGCTTCGCGAGCTCGGCGAGATATGCGCGATAGCGTTTCCACACGTCGAGCGCCTCGCCCTGCGCGACCGTGCCGTCGAGCTGCGCGGCGATCTCGCGCGAGACGAGCGCATCGAGCGCCTGCGGGCTCAGCTCGTTCTGCGCGCTCAGGCAGTAATCGAAGAAGTCGCGCACCGCGCGCACTTTTGCGAGATGGCCTTGCGCATCGAGCGGCAAATGCGGCGCGGACGAGCCCGCCAGCGACTTCGGCAGCGCGTTCGCGCCGGAACCCGCATCGGCGCCCGCCGCCGCGACGGCGGGCGCCGATGCGGCGGCGGCGGGCGCGACGCCGGCCGCGCCGGCATCGTGCTTCGCCGGCGCGCCGACGACGTACCAAACCGCGCCGGCCGCAACGACGCCGGCCGCCCCATAGAGCGCGACGCGTCGCGCGATGCCGCCTTCACCCTTCATCGATCACACACCCTGCGTCTTCAGCCGGTTCGCATGCGTGCGGATCACCGCAACCGGGTCTTCCGCATACGCGCCGCGCACGCCGAGCAGCTGATTGATCTCGTCGAGGTGATTCCACTTGTAGCTCGTGCTGAGCACCTGGCCGTACAGCGAGCTGCAACGCGACACGAGTCCGTCGTTCGCGCCGGAACCGCGATTGATCATCACCGTGCCGGAGCCGAGCATCGCGAGCGTCGACGGATCGAGCGCATTCGCCGGATCGACGACCGGAATCGTGCTCGTATCGGTCGCGCCCGTCACGCCGAGAATCGACACCGTCGGCTGAATCGCCGTGCCGCCCCACGAATACAGCAGATGCGTGTTGCCGCCGACCGTCTCGGTCGGCGCGCCCGTCTGGCACGAGCCCGGCGCGCCGAGCCCCGCGCTCGGATAGTTCTGGTTGTAGGTTGCGGTCTGCGCCGTCGTGAGCGTCTTCAGCGCGGCGAGCGCGTTCTGGTTCGTGTTGTTGTTGCTGCTCGTCAGGATGCCGAACACATTGACGAACGCGGCGATCACCGACGACGACAGGCCCGTCGGATCGTAAGCCAGCACGGTCTGCACGAAGTCGGCGAACTCCGAGCCTCGATGCGGCGTGCCGATCGTCGTCACCGACGCGACGAGCTGCGGCGCGACCGCAGCAACGTAGCGCGAGGTGAGCCCGCCCTGGCTGTGGCCGATCAGGTTCACCTTCGACGCGCCCGTCGCGGCGAGCACCTGCTGCACGTACGCGAGCAGTTGCTCGCCGCGGCCGTTCGGCCCGTCGTCGCTCTGGAAGCCGGACAGGTTCGCGACGTAGACGGTCGCGCCGTGCGCCTGCAGATCTTCCTGGATGCCGTACCAATATTCGAGAACGTTCGCGTATTTGTCGGTGCCGGTCAGGCCGTGCACGAGGATGATCGGGTATTTGGTCGCCGCGTAGGTGTCCACGGCTGTCGTCGCCGCCGCGGCGGATTGCATGCCTGCAAGCGAGAGGAAGGTTCCGATGCTCGCGGCGGGCGCCGCGCTCATCGCGAATGCAACGGCTGCCGCTACTGCTTTGGATCGCATCGATCTGGCCATGTACGTCTCCTGTTGTTTGAATCGTATCGGATGGGGATATCGCTTCTGTTCGCATGACTACGTTTCGCACCGCGCGAAGACGCAGCCCGCACGCCGACACAGTTGCACGGCCCAACGATGCTGCCTAGGGCTCGATGACGATCTTTGACGATTTAAACGAACGCCCCCCTGCGTCGGCTAACGGAGTGAAGCATGCCTAACGAAAATTTTCCGTCGGTTAGACGCGGCTCTCTAATCGATTGACGCTAGCGGCGATGCGAAGCGGGTAGACCGCCCGCATCGCGGATGCTGCACCGCGATGCGAGGGAAAGGAAGGGACCGGCGAAAGCTTAGAGCTTGGTGCTCAAGCGGACCCAGGCGGTGCGGCCGGGCTCCGTGACGGGCATGTTCGCCGGGTAGCCGAAGCCGGCGTTGCCCGCGAGGTTCAGGTGCTCCGCATAAGCCTTGTCGAGCACGTTGTCGATGCCGACCGAGATCTGCACCGCCTTGCTCACGTTGTACTGCGCGTGCAGCGACAGCACGCCGAAACCGGCGCTCGGGCCGAAGTCCTTGCCGACGACGTTGCCCTCGTTCAGGGCATAGCGATGTTGCGGCGCAACGACTCGCCACAACCCGCCCGCCGACCACGGCCCGCGCGAGTATTCGACGCCCAAGCGCGCTTCGAGCGGCGGCATCTGCGGCAGCGGCGCGCCGCTTTGCACGTTGCGTCCCCACGCATACGCGAGCGACGCGTCGAAGCGCCACGGCGCGAGCGGTCGCCACGAAGCGCCGACTTCGCCGCCCATGATCTGCGCGTTGACGTTCGTCGCCTGGGTCGTCTGCCCCATCGGGCCCGTCGCGTAGTCGAACAGGATGAAATCCTGCACGTAGCCCGCATACGCGGACACCCACGCGTCCAGCTTGTCGCTCTTGTACTGCGCGCCGACGTCGAGCTGCGTCGTCTTCTCGGGCTCGATCGCCGAGAACGCGTTGACCGATCCGGCGGGCCCGCGCTTCGCCGAGAACAGTTCCCAATAATCAGGAAAGCGTTCCGTGTGACCGATTCCCGCGTACCACGTGACGGGCAGCGACGCGAGATCGCGCTCGTAGCGCACGAAGCCGCTCGGCAGCACGCGCGAGCGCAGATCGTCGAACGTCGGGTTGCGCATGCTCATCATCATGCCGCTGATCATCGCGCGCTTGTCGCGCGCAGCCGCGTAATCGATTCGCGCGCCGCCGATCACGCGCGACGCATCGCTCGCATACCAGGTCAGCTCGCCGAACGCGCCCGCGTTCCACATGTTCGCCTGCGGATTCCACGGCATGTCGCCGTAGTTCTGCATTCCCATCGCCGAGCGCGAATCGAGGCGGTTCGACTGCGCGTCGACGCCCGTCACGAGCTTGAACGCGTCGGTGAAGCGCAGCGTCGCCGCGACGCGCGCGCCGAACGTGCGGCGACGCACTTCGGACGCCATGCGCATCGGCATGCTGCTCGTCGGATCGGGCATGCGCAGCGTGTAGTTGTCCATCACGTGATCGGCTTCGTTGTAGAAGACCTGCGCCTCGATCCGGTCGAGCACGTCGCCGATGTGCTTCTTGTCGAACTTCAAGCCGAACGTCTCGCGCCGGAAGTGCGCGCCGTCCATCCCACGGCCCGCGTAGCGCGCGTAGCCGTCGCCCGTGCCCGCCGTCAGCTCGAGCCGCGTGTTGTCGTCGGGCGTCCAGCCGAGCGCCGCGTCGGCATTCCATTTGTCCCACTGCGACGGCACCGTGCGGCCGTTGCCGTCCTCGTAATCCTGCGAATGCGCGTGGTTCGCGCTCACGCGGCCGTAGAAGTCCGGCGTGCCGGCCGTCACGTCGACGTTCTGGTCGTTGCGCCCGAACGAGCCGCCCACGACGCTGCCCTCGAAGCGCATGCCCGGCGTCTTGAAGCGCGGCGTCACGCGCTCGAACAGTACCGTGCCGGCGGACGCGCCCGGTCCGTACAAGACGGTCTGCGGCCCCTTGACGACCGTCACCTTGTCATAGCTCTCGGGCGCGATGTACGACGTCGGCGCGTCCATCCGGCCTGGGCACGCGCCGAGCGTCGGCATGCCGTTCGCGACGATGTTCAGGCGCGAGCCGAACATCCCGCGCAGCACCGGATCGCCGTTCGTGCCGCCGCTGCGGATCGACGCGAAGCCGGGAATCGTCTTCAGATAATCGGCGCCGTCGCTCGCGGGCAGCGGCTGGCGCGGCGTTTTCGGATCGGTGACGACGACGAGCGGCGTCGATTCGGGCGCCGCGACGACCTCGATCGTCGGCAGCACGGGCGCGTCCGCCGGCGTGCTGGTCGGCGTATTGCTCGTCGTGCTGCTCGTCGTGCTGCTCGTCGCGCCGGCCGCATCGTGCCGGTGTCCCGGCCCGGCCGTCTGCGCGACGGCCGGCGCGAGGTGGAAGGCGCCCGCCGCGAGCGCGGGGACGGTCAGGCTGATCGCGCGCCGCCGGCGGCGCGCACGGTCTCCACGCGCGGCGTGCGCGTGACACAAGAACTTGGATGTCATGAATCGAAACTCGAAAGACGCCCCTTCCGCGCGATCGTCGGATCGAACGGATGCGGGGACGGCATGAATGGAAATGAAATCAGGCGTTCAGGCGTCTTTCGGCGGGGCGCGCGGATAGGCGCGCGTGTAGCGCTCGAGCGAAGGCTCGACTGCGCGAGAGAAGACGGCCGGCGCGACGGCCGCCACGTGCGCGGAGAAGACGGAGGGCGCGGCCACGCCGATCGCCGGGCCGTGCGCGAAGAATGCGCAATATCCGCAGGCGTCGAGATGCAGCGCATGGTGCGCGCCGCCGTGCGCTGCATCGCCCGGCGCGACGCCCGCTTCGACCGCCCGAGCGTGGTGCTCGTCGCCGCAGATCACGGCATCGGAACGCGCGGCGAGCCGCGCGTTCGCCTGCGAGACGAGCGGCGCGACGATCGCCAACCAGATCGCAAGCATGCCCAGCCAGGCAGTCAGTTTGCGGAATCGGTTGGACATGGCGCGGTGTTGCGTAAAGGAAATGTAAAGCCGCCCGAATGTTACAGAATGTTTGCGGGCTTGGATAGCGCGAAACGGTCGCGGTCGCGGTCTCCGCCGCAGGCGCAGGCGCCGTCGCCGTCGCCGTCGCAGGTGCAGGTGCAGGTGCAGTCGCGGGTGCGGGTGCGGGTGCGGGTGCGGGTGCGGGTGCGGGTGCGGGTGCGGGGCTGCAGCGGCTGCGGGGCTGCAGCTGCGCGCCAGCCGCGCACGCGCATCGTTGCATCCGCAACGATGCGCGCCGTGAAGACCAAGCGCGTCAGAACGTCATTCTGCGCAGCGTCTCGTCGCGCTTCACGAAGTGATGCCAGAGCGCGGCGAGCGCGTGCAGGCCGATCACGTAATAGAACACGTTGCCGATCAATTCGTGCGCTTCCTTGATCGCCGGGCGCAGGCCCGGATTCGGGCTGAACAGCGTGAACGACCAGTCGATCCATGCGAGCGTCACGGGCTTGCCGCCGAAGTTCAGCGTCATGATGCCGAGAAGCGGCTGCGCCACGATGAACACGTACAGCGCGAGATGCGCGAGCTTCGCGAGCAGCGCGAGCCACGCCGGCTGCGGCAATTCGTCCGGCGCGCGGCTCGCGAAGCGCCAGACGATCCGCAGCGCCGCAAACGCCAGCACGAGCGCGCCGGCAAGGTAATGGACGTTCGACCAGAACACCCGGCTGTCGGTGCCCTTCGGCCCGCGCACCTCGATCGCGAGATACGCGAGCGCGACGAGCAGGAAGATCGCCCAATGGAAGAAGACGGCGGGACGGTTGTAGCGCGCCTGGCCGGCAAGGATGCGATTCATGATTCGTCTCGTTCGTATTGAGGGGGACCACTGCATCGCGCGCCGTATCGCGCGCGACGTCATCGGATTGTAATGACGCGCGATGCGTGGGCCATGCGGCTGAATCAAGTTTCCGCGCGATCGCGGGCCGAGGATCGCCGCTCGCATGACGCTCAGGCTCGGGTAGAGCCGCATGTCGGTGTAGCGATGCTTGAACTATTCTCGATTCAATATTCGAGCGGTCGGGCACGGTTGTGCCACGACGCCCGCGTCATCGCAACACGCAAGGCCCCATCATGCAGAAAGCCGCTTTTGTCTCAGCCTACAGGCTCGCTGGCTGCGGGCTGATCCTTTCCGCGACGTGCCATAGCATCGCACTCAGATGGAACGCGCCGACCTTTCGGCTCGACAATTTCCTTAGCTACTTCACCCAACTCAGCAGCCTGTACACGGCCATCGTGCTGCTCGCGGGCCTGTGGCTCGCGGCGAAGCCGCCGTCACGACGATACGAGTCCGCGCGCGGCGCCGTCGTGCTCTACATGGCGATCACGGGCATCGTCTACGAGTTGCTGCTTGCGCATCTGGACGCGGTGCATCACGCGACGCCTTATTACACGAACTGGATCTTGCATCGGATCATACCGGTCGCGGTGTTTCTCGACTGGCTGTACGTCGCGCCGCGCGTGCGGATCGACTGGTCGCAGCTCGCGCGCTGGCTTGCGTTTCCGGTCGCGTATCTCGGCTATACGCTCGTGCGCGGCGCGCTCATCGACTGGTATCCGTATCCGTTCGTCGATCCGCGCACGCACGGCTATATGATGGTCGCCGCGTACAGCGGCGCGATCGCGGCGGGCAGCCTCGGATTCGCCGCGCTGATCGTGCTGCTCGGCAACCGTGCCGGCTCGCTCGCGCCGCAGACGGAGCACGCCTGACGACGTTGCCGCGCATTCGCGCGCCGCGGATCGCCGGCCCGACGCGGCAGCGCCGCGAAGCAGGCCGCGCTCCGCTCGGCAAGCGGCGCGCGCGGCCGTTCAGTAGCCGTTACGTGGCAGCAGCCCGAGCGGATCGACGGCCTTGCCGTTGCGCCGCACTTCGAACTCGAACGTCGAGCGGCCGCTCGCGTCGGTCGACATCTCCGCAACCGGCTCGCCCGCGCTCACCGCGTCGCCCTCGCTGACGAGCAGCTTCTCGTTGTGCCCGTACGCGGTGATGAGCCCGTTCTCGTGCTTCAGGATCACGAGCGGACCATAGGCGGCAACGCCCGATCCTGCATACACGACGCGCCCGGGCGCGGCGGCGCGCACCGTGCGGTCGCCGCCCGTCGCCGTGATTACGATTCCGTGGTTCTTGCCGGCGCCGAACGGCGCTGTCACGGTGCCGTGCGCGGGCCACGCGAGCGCCGGCGCAGCCGCTTCCGGCTGCGCGGCGGCGGGCGGCGGCGCAAGCGTCGTCGTGCTCGGCGGCGGCGCGACGCGCAGCACCTGGCCGGGCGCCAACATGTCGGTCGGCGCCAGGTGGTTCCAGCTCGCGATATCCAGCGTGCGCTGCCCGAACGCGGACGCGATGCTCGCGAGCGTATCGCCCGAATTCACACGGTAATAGCCGGCCAGCACGCCGGACGATGCGCGTGGCGCCGGCTGCTGCGGCACGTGCGTCGGTTGCCACGAATCGGTCCACGGCGTCACCGTGCAACCGCCGACGAGTGCCGCGCCCGCCGCGACGAGCATCGCGCGCACCGTCCAGCCCACGTCGGGCCGTTCGACGAACAGAATTCTTCTCAAGCGTACCTCCATCAATTCACTTCACTGCGGCCACGCGCCCCACCGTTCCGACCTTCGCGCGCGATCGGCCAAATCGCATCGGGCCGAGCCGCGCAAGCCGCCCCGAGTCCGACCAGGCCATATCGAGCCCGGCCGGGCAGGCGAGGCCGCGTCACGCCGAACGGCGTCCGGCCACACCGCGTCATGCCGAGCCGCGTCCTGCGAACCGGGCCGCAACCGGCCGCATGGGGCCGACATGCATCGGGACGAACCGCGCCCGGCCGCGCTGCGCTCGACCGGGCCAGCGCACCGCGAATCGCGACCTGGCCATCCCGATCGGACCTCAAACGCTGCCTTCGGTTTCGACGACGAGAATCCGCGCCTCGCCGATCGGGCACGCGACGTGTTCCGTCCCCGTCGACGCGAAGAAAATGTCGCCCGCGTCGAGAACGGCCACCTGCTCGCCGCCGGCGTCGCGATAGCGCATCTCGACCTGGCCGTCGAGCACGACGAACACCTCCTCGCCGTCGTTCACGTGCCATTTGTACGGCTGATCCGTCCAATGCAGGCGGGTCGTGATGCCGCGCATGTTGGCGATGTCGACGGCGCCCCACGCGCGCGGCGCGGTGAAACTCTTGCTGCGGATGATCTTCATGGGCAGGTCCGTGGGCGTCGCCGCGGCCGGTGCGACGATTGCACGGCCCAGCCGGACGGATAGTAACTCGCCCGACCTGCCCGATGTAAATTGCCCGGGGTCGGCCGGTCGGCCAACCCTGTCCGGCAAGCAGCGCTTGCGCGCCGCGAGGAGCGGCGTCGCGCCAACAACTGCCGGCCCGTCGGCCGCCCGGATCGGGTCGGGCCGCGTATGCCGTATATGAATGCCCTGGCCTTTGGGCCGCGCCGAAACAGCACCCGACGCCGGCCGGCGCGCCGCCGCGCATTTTCCCGCCCCAAAAGACTCAGCCCGCGCGCTCCATCGAATGGAACGCGCGGGCTGAGTGGACTGCCATGCGCCGGCCTGGATTCGCCGCGCCCGCGTTCAACCGCGGCGCGCGACGGACGACCGTGCCGCTCAACGGCCCTTGTAGACCGGTGCGCCGTCGGCGATGCGCTTGACCTTGTTCGGCGCGCCGGCTTCGGCGGCGGCCGCCGGCTGGGCACCGTAACCGCTCGTGTCGGCTTGCGCGGCAACATTTTGTTGGCCGTGGATCTTGGCTTCCGCAGCCTGGATTTCCTCGGGGTAATTCACGCGGTCGGCGGCCGGGTTGTAACCCGCTTGCTCGAGCTGGATCAGCTCGGCCTTGACTTGCGCGCGAGTCACCGGCCCGTTCGATTGCTGAGCGAACGAAACGGCGGGAACGGCGAGAGCGGCGGCAACTGCGACGGTAGCGATAAGCGATTTCATGATCAAACCTCCGTGACTTTTTTTGCTTCGCCGCAAGCACCATGCGAGCAGCGATTAATCACAGTCTAGTCACGGACACACTTAGGGAAAACCATGGATCAACGAAAACACTGTTTCGCGAGAGACAACAATCACCGCCTCACTCTAGAGAAACCCTACTAATAACAGTGGCGAGTGCAACAATTACCGATCCCAGGTGTCATTCGGCCCAGTTCGCGTGGAAGCTACCCGGCTTGTCGGTGCGCTCGAACGTGTGCGCGCCGAAGAAATCGCGCTGCGCCTGCACCAGGTTCGCCGGCAGGCGCGCCGACCGATAGCTGTCGAAGTACGCAACCGCCGACGCGAACGCCGGCACGGGCACGCCCGCCTTCACCGCGGCGATCACGACGTCGCGCAGCGCGGACTGGTAGTTCGCGGCGATGTCCTGGAAGTACGGATCGAGCAGCAGATTCGCGAGCGCGGCGTTCTTCGCGTATGCGTCCGTGATCTTCTGCAGGAAGCGCGCGCGGATGATGCAGCCCGCCCGGAAGATCTTCGCGATCGCGCCGAGATCGAGATTCCAGCCGTATTCCTTCGACGCCGTGTCGAGCTGCGCGAAGCCTTGCGCGTACGAGATCACCTTCGACAGATACAGCGCGCGGCGCACCGATTCGACGAACGCGGCGCGATCGCCTTCGAGCGGCGCGGGCGCCGGCCCCGTCAGCACTTCGCTCGCGGCGACGCGCTGATCCTTCAGCGACGACAGCACACGCGCGAACACCGATTCGGTGATGAGCGGCAGCGGCACGCCGAGGTCGAGCGCGTTCTGGCTCGTCCACTTGCCCGTGCCCTTCTGCGCGGCGCGGTCGAGAATCACGTCGACGAGGTGCTTGCCGGTCTCGTCGTCCTTCTTGCCGAAGATCTTCGCGGTGATCTCGATCAGGTAGCTGTCGAGCTCGCCCTGATTCCATTCGGTGTAGACCGCGCCGAGCTCGTCGTTGGTCAAGCCCGCGACCTGCTTGAGCACCGCGTAGCTCTCCGCGATCAGCTGCATGTCGCCGTATTCGATGCCGTTGTGGACCATCTTCACATAGTGGCCCGCGCCGTCCGGCCCCATGTACGCGACGCACGGCTCGCCGTCGGCGGGCGCCTTCGCGGCGATTTGCTTGAGAATCGGCTCGACGAGATCGTACGCGTCGCGCTGGCCGCCCGGCATGATCGACGGGCCGCGCAGCGCGCCCTCCTCGCCGCCCGACACGCCCGTGCCGATGAAGTGCAGGCCCGCCTGCGCAAGCTCCTGGTTGCGGCGGATCGTGTCGGTGAAGTGCGTGTTGCCGCCGTCGATCAGCACGTCGCCCTTGTCGAGCAGCGGCTTGAGCGCCGCGATCGTTGCATCGGTCGCTTCGCCCGCCTTCACCATCAGGAGGATGCGGCGCGGCGTCTCGAGCGACGCGACGAACTCCTCGAGCGTGTGGGTCGGCACGAGCTTGCGATCGGGAAATTCGGCGATCAGTTCGTCGGTCTTCTCGCGGCTGCGGTTGTAGACCGACACCGCATAGCCACGGCTTTCGATATTCAAGGCCAAATTGCGCCCCATCACCGCGAGACCGACCACACCGATTGCTTGTTTACCCATTGTTCAATTCTCCGGAAAAAACAGGGCGCGACCCACCGGGGCCGCGCGCATAGGCGCAAGGATAAGGGAAACCGCGCGAGTGCGCCCGGGAACGGGAGGCGTTCGGAGACGATTCGGCGGCGATCGATCACCCGCGCGGCGGCGGCTAAAGGACCGTTCGACTGTGGCTCGACGGCGGTTCGACGCGGGTTACGCGCGTCGATCCAGCGTGAAACGACGCCGCGTCGGCGGCATTGCGGCGTCGCTTCGGGGTGCTTCCGAGTATGTGCGTGAACGGATCGCGTTGCGCCCGCGACGACCGAAGGGCCACGCCGCTACGCTCGCGTCGCGCTCGCGCGCTCGACCCTCGCGCGAGCGCCGCGATGCCGCACCCGCGCATCACGAGCCTGAATCACGCGCCTGCGTGCGCTTGCGGAACACGACGCTCAGATTGTTCGCCGGCATCTCCACGATCTCGTCGAGCGCGAGGCCCGCCGCCCGCCCGAGCTCGACCACCGCCTCCAGATCGCGCACGCCCCACGCCGGATGGCGGCCGCGCAGTTGCGCATCGAACCGCGCGTTCGATTCGGCCGTGTGCGCGCCGCCCCGGCGATACGGCCCGTACAGATACAGCACGCCGCCGTCGGGCAGCAGGCGCGCCGCGCCGTCGAAAAGCGCGCACGCGGCCGCCCACGGCGCGATGTGGATCATGTTGATGCAGACGATCGCATCGGCGGCGGCGAGCGGCCACGGCTCGGCGCATACGTCGAGCGCGAGCGGCGCGCGCAGGTTCGGCAGCGCGGCATCGGCCGCCCACGCGTCAATCGACGCGCGCGCGGCGGCTTCGGTGTCGGTCGGCTGCCAGACGAGGTCGGGCAACGCGGCCGCGAAATGCACCGCGTGCTGGCCAGTGCCGCTCGCGATCTCGAGCACGGTGCCCCGCGCGGGCAGCACGCGCTTGAGCACGTCGAGAATCGGCTCGCGATTGCGTTCGGCGGCGGGCGCCCATTGGCGCGAAGCGGAATCGATCGGCATGACGAAGCGAAACGGTGTGCGTCGGATATGTCAAACGTGAGGCGAGCCGCGCGCATCGCACGCGCCGCTTGCCGCGAGCCCGAGACGAGCGGCGAGCGCCGCGAGCGTCTGCCCGCACGACGCTTCGACCTTCAGTGTCAGCAGCGGATCGGCGCGCGTGTGCCCGAGATTGATCGCGGCGATCGGCTTGCGCCGATCGTCCGCCCACACGCAGAACCGGTAGCCGGAATACACCATCAGCGACGAGCCCGCGACGAGCATCGCGTCCGCCTCCTCGAGCGAACGCGCGGCGGCCGCCACGCGCTCGCGCGGCACGTTCTCGCCGAAGAACACGACGGCCGGCTTCAGCAGCCCGCCGCACGCGGGGCACGCGGGCACGCGAAACGTGTCGAGCGCGCGCCATTCGAGATGCGCGTCGCCGTCGGCGGCCGGCTCCGCTTCGGCATCGAGCAATGCGGGATTGTCCGCTTCGAGAATGTGCTGGATCGCCGCGCGCGCGTGATGCGCGCCGCAATCGAGGCAGGTGACGCCGCCGATGCCGCCGTGCAGCTCGACGACGTCGGCGCTGCCCGCGCGCTGATGCAGCCCGTCGACGTTCTGCGTGACGAGCCGCGCGATCCGCCCCGCCGCGCCGAGGCTCGCGAGCGCATGATGCGACGCGTTCGGCTGCGCGCGCCCGACCACCGGCCAGCCGAGCATGCTGCGCGCCCAATAACGGCGGCGCGCGTGATCGGATTCGAGAAACTCGCGGTACTGGATCGGCTGCGAGCGCATCCATGCGCCGTTGCGGTCGCGATAGCCGGGAATGCCGGAATCGGTGCTGATGCCCGCGCCAGTCAGCACGAAAAGGCGCGGATGGCGCTCGACGAACGCGTGCAGCGCGTCGAGCGCGTGCGATTCGGCTGGGGGAGCCGCGCCCGAAGGCGAAAGCGGCGGCGACGAAACGGCGGAATCGGTCATGACAAAGAGGGCTCATCCGGCAGGATCAACCGCTCGGGGACGTGCGCGGTCTGCCTGCGTGCCGTCACATAATACAGAACGCCGGGCACGACGAGGCCGATGATCCACGAAATGTCGGTGCCGCCCAGCTTCGCGACGAGCGGCCCGGTATAGAACTCGGTCGCGATGAACGGCATCTGCACGAGCACGCCGAGCGCGTAGACCGACACGCCCGCGACGTTCCAGCGCCCGTAGCGGCCGTCGGGATCGTAGAGGGCGGGCACGTCGTAGCGCTCCTTCGTCACCCAGTAGAAATCGACGAGGTTGATCGCGCTCCACGGCGTGAAGAACGCGAGCAAGAACAAGATGAATGCGGAGAAGTCCTTCAGGAACGCGTGACGGCCGACGAGCGCGAGCCACGCAACCGCGGCGACCATCGTGAGCACGTATGCCATGCGCGCGCGCTGTGAGATCTGCGCGCGCCCGGAAAAACCGGTGACGATCGTCGCGACCGACATCACGCTGCCGTACGCGTTGAGCGTCGTGATCGTCAGCTTGCCGAACGCAATCGCGAAATAGAGCAGCGCGGCCGCCGCGCCGCCCGCGCCGAGGCTCACGATGAACTGCACTTCGTGGCCGGCGAACTGCTTGCCCGCGAGCGCCGCGGCGAATACGCCGAACACCATCGACGCCTGCGCGCCGAGCACCGAGCCGAGGCCGATCGCCCAGAACGTGCGGCGCGCGGACGTCGCGCGCGGCAAATAGCGCGAGTAATCGGCGACGTACGGCCCATACGCGATCTGCCACGACGCGGACAGCGAAATCGCAAGCAGGAAGCTCGCCAGCGAGAAATGCCGGATCGCGAGCAGCGCGCCGATGTCGTGCCCGGCGAGGAGCCGCGCGAACATGTAGACGAACGCGATCACGCCGACCACGCTCGACACGCGGCCGAGCGCGTGAATCGTCCGGTAGCCGAACACCGCGAGCACGACGACGACAGCGATGAACGCAAAGATGCCGACCGTGTCGTCGACGCCGACGAGTTGCGCGAGCGCCTGGCCGGCGAGCACGGTGCCGCTCGCGGAGAAGCCGACGTACATCAGGCAGACGAGCACGAGCGGAATCACCGCGCCGTAGATGCCGAACTGCACGCGGCTCGAGATCATCTGCGGCAGGCCGAGCTGCGGGCCCTGCGCGCCGTGCAGCGCCATCACCGCGCCGCCGAGCAACTGGCCGAGCGCGAGCCCGACGAGCGACCAGAACACGTCGCCGCCCAGCACGACCGCGAGCGCGCCGGTGACAATCGCCGTTACCTGCAGATTCGCGCCGAGCCAAAGCGTGAACTGGCTCGACAGCTTGCCGTGACGTTCGTGGTCGGGAATGTAATCGATCGTGCGGCGCTCGCGCAGCGGGCGGCGTTGAGCGTCGATGGCGTTCGGCATGGTGGCGGGTCCGGGAATGGTCTGAGGTTCGGAGCGCTCACCCTAACCGCCCAAAATTGTATAGACAACTCTTTCGGAGGCTCGGGTTTATACCGAGGCAGGCGATCGCGCACCACACCTTTATCGGACGATGCAACGTACGCTGCGGCAAAGTTCGTTGTCGTTCAAGACGCCGATCGAGTGCGAATTTCATCGTCTTTCATTCCATTCGCCCACCAAGGGCTGAGCGTCGTTTCGACATTCAACCGGCAAGCACGTGCACGATCGCGCGCCGACTCGACGAGCGCACATCGATAACCATTTGTCGAAGGAATGAATTTGCAGGAAACAAGAAACGTGATTGTTTGATTTTTACGTTCGGGAGCCAATCTCGGCATTCGTGACTTCGAATTTACTTCACATATGAATTTCGGTTATTTCGCGAAGCATGAAACAAAATCATCGACATGTATCGGCCGTTGAACGGTCGGCTCACTCGCCGTCACGACACGATTCGCCGGCTCGGTTCATTTCGATATAAGGAGCGCTCGACAATCCGCCTTATCCCGCCGAAATAAATGTGTAAGAAATATTCCGAACACATCCCCCTAACCATCCCGGTTTCCTAAAGGATCGAACATCATTACATATGAAGTTATTACATTTCATTACAATTTAAGAGGTGCCAATCGCAGTGGGAATGGCATGATTCCGCACGAGGGACGAAGCAGCTCACTATTCGCATTACAAATAGATTACCCCTCCGACCCGTTATGTCCAACACCCCCCCGAAAGTTTCGTCACTGATATACCGGCCTGACATCGATGGATTACGCGCAATAGCCGTCACGTCGGTTTTGCTTTTCCACGCATTTCCCGGAGTGGTTTCGGGCGGATTCGTCGGCGTCGATATTTTCTTCGTCATCTCGGGATATCTGATCACGAGCATCCTCGTCGACGAAGTACGCGGCAATCGGTTCAGCATCGCCACGTTCTATGCGCGTCGCGCGCGCCGGATCTTCCCCGCGCTGGTCGCCGTGCTCGCGACGGTCCTGGTGATAGGCTGGGGCGTGCTCGTCACGGACGAGTTGCGCGAGCTCGGCAAACACATAGCCGCGGGCGCGGGCTTCGTATCGAATCTCGTGCTGTGGAGCGAGACGGGATATTTCGATCGCGCGGCGGAATTCAAACCGCTGCTGCATCTGTGGTCGCTCGGCGTCGAAGAGCAGTTCTACATCTTGTGGCCGCTGGCGCTCGCCCTGACGCACCGGAGCCGCGCAGCGCTCGTGGCGACCGTCATGCTGATCTTCTCGGCGTCCTTCGCGCTGAACATCGGCCTCGTCGCCAATCACCCGTCCGCGGCGTTCTTTTCGCCCTTCACACGCTTCTGGGAGTTGATGATCGGAAGCATGCTGACGCTCGACGCGGATAGGCTGCAGCGCGCGCCGCGTGCGCTGCGCAGTCTCGCGTCGATCGTCGGCGCCATCCTGTGCGCAATCGCCGTGTTCGGCCTGAATGGCGCACAAAGCTATCCCGGCTGGCGCGCGCTGCTGCCGACGCTCGGCGCGGCACTGCTGATCGCGGGCGGCGTCAACGGCTTCGCGAACCAGGCGCTCAAACGCCCGATCATGGTGTGGATCGGCAAGATCAGCTATCCGCTGTATCTGTGGCACTGGCCGTTGCTGTCGTTCGCGGCGATCGTCGCCGGCGCCCAACCCGCTGCACCGGTGCGCACCGCATTGCTGCTCGCGAGCGTACTGCTCGCGTGGCTGACCTATCGGCTCATCGAAACGCCCGTGCGGCATCACACGAACCGGATGATCGCCATCGCCACACCGAGTTGCGCACTGCTCGTCGCAGGTTCGATCGGCGCATTCGTCTTTCTAGCGGCGCCGCAGGCTCCAAGCCAGCTCTACAGCCGATACGGCGACATTGCGACAGCAACGCACGGCGCGGGCCACGAGTTCATCAGCACCGACTGCGGCATCGCCGAAAACGATCTGAAGGGCGCCGTATGCGCATTCGACAAACGCAACACGCCGCGATTCGCGATGATCGGCGACAGCAAGGCGGAAGCCGTCATCTGGGGATTCCTAAGAGAATCGCAGCCCGACTCGCGCTGGAAGTTCTTCGATCGTAGCGGATGTGTACCGTTGACAGGTATCGTGCGCACGTCGTCGTATGCCGACGACAATCCGAAGGATTGCACGCAGTTCGCGCAACTGGAAATACAACACGTTGCAGCCGACCCCAACATCAAGCTTGTGACCATCGCCACGGCGAGCCGCATGCTGTTTGGCCCCGACTATGCAAATGCGCAGACGCTCGCGCCCGACAAGCAAGGACCGTTACACGGCCTCGACGGCACGATTCGCGTGCTCGAAGGCGCCGGCAAACGCGTGGCCCTGCTCGTGGACAATCCGACGCTGCCAGACCCGCACGATTGCATGGAAAGAAGCGCGATGCGATACCGGATCGTCCGAGCGCTCGCGTCGCCGAACGAGAACGCATGCACGCTCAGCTATCGCAAACATCTCGAGACGACGAAAGAATATCGGGTGCTGGTCGACCAATTGCAAAAGAACCACCCGAATCTCCTGGTTCTGGACGCAACGCCGATCCTGTGCGATATCCGTAACGACACATGCCCAATCAGCAAGGACGGCAACTACCTCTACAGCTACGGCGACCACGTATCCGATTATGCGAGCACGCTGATCGCGCACGCGTTCCTTCCCAAGCTGGTCGAGGCCGTCCGCTGATTCACTCGCGCCGCACGGTATGGGTCCGCTCGCCACGCCGAAGCAGCCGTCCATCGTTTCGCCGCCAGAAGCACTCGCGTGAAATCGAAGCAGTGCATTCGATGCCAACGCAACCAAGGAAAAGCGCGGATGCCTGAGTTGAACGACTGTCGATACATTCTCGCAGCGGCGGCGCGTCGCGCCGACATCGCCAGCCTCCTTCGCATGCTCCGCGCGCGGACGAACCGCTTCCCGCCGAAAGCGCGCCATCGTCCGGCGTCCCTTGAGAACCGAGGGGGCCTCGTGAAATATTCAGTTCGACGCGTACGGTCAACGCAGAGGTATTCACGCCGATCGCGTTCCGGCACGCCCAGTCGCCAAACGTTCGACCAGCGTGCAGCACACCGCGAATGACGTCGCGCGCACGGCTCGTCATGCGGTCATGTGCGTGTACCGGCGAATGCCTTTGATTTCCGTTGCACGGTTGAGGCGAACATCGAAAGTCCGACTTGCCCGATTTGTCTTTTTCGATGTCCGGCCTCACTCGTCGCGACATTGAAGGTCGAACGCCTGTGGGCGTTCGGCTGGAACATGCTACTCAGATATCCAACCTGCAGCAGAACAGTGTGGAGCTTGCGTATGACTAGCGACTGGTCGATCGAAACCATCCGCGATCCGCTTTACCGAACCAAGTTCGTGACCGTACCGGACATCGTCGATGAATGGCTGTCCGAAACCGGTGGCGTCTACAAGAAAGATGTCCTCGAGTTCGGCTGCGGCGAAGGCACGATGGCGCTCGGAATGGCATTGAGAAAGGATGTGCAGCGAGTCGTCGGCGTAGAAATTCTGGACGTGCACGAACAATGCCTGCCGATCGCGCGGCGCGAAATCGGCCTGCACGCGCTCCCGGACAATCTGTTCTTGCGGCGGATCACACCGGGCGCGGATCTCACGTGCTTCGGCGATTTCGACGTCGTCTATACGTGGTCGGTTTTCGAGCATGTGTCGCAAGACATGCTGATGCGATCTCTCGCATCGATCAAATCAGCACTCAAGCCGGGCGGATCGTTCTTTCTGCAGATCTCCCCGCTATTTTATTCGCCGAACGGATCACACATGGGACCGTGGATACCGGAACCTTGGGCGCACCTGTCGATGCCATTGGATGACTTTCACGAGCGCCTTCTGCAGGCGCCGCAGACGCCCGCCCATGTTCGATCGGAATGGTCGGTCTACATCCCGCTGACGGCGGATGTCGAAGCTGAGCGAGCGGCGCTTTGGGAAACGTATGCGACGCTGAACAAGATCACGGCCCCACAACTCTGCCGCCTCATCGAAGAAGCGGGTTTCCGGATCGTTCGCGACTATCGCACGAAGACGGACCTGCCGATTCCGAAGGCACTGTCCGACATTTATCACGAAGACGTGCTGACCACCGAGCAAATCGTCCTGCTAATGCAGCATCGTTGAAATTCGCATTCAGCCGTGCGAATGATCAAGCAGGCCCCGTGCCTGATTCGGATGCCGAATCGCAAAGTCATTTCAGCGTGATTTCGCCTTTCCATCTCACATTGCCTTTGGGGCAATGAAGACCAGTTTCCGGAACGGAGCGTATCCCGACATTGCGCTATCATTGCAAAAAAATGAAGTTAAATGCAATGAACAGGCGCGCGACGATTCTACGGGGACTGAAATTTCGAGGCGCGGTTGGAGTGGAGATCGCGCCGCTCGACAAACCGCTGGTTACACGCGATATGGGCGAAGTGTTATACGTCGACCATGCAGATACGGCAACACTGAAGCGGAAATATCGACGCGATGCCGCCATTCGGCACGATGCGATCGTCGACATAGACGGTGTCTGGGGCGAAAACACACTGAGCGAAGCAATCGGCGGCCCGAAAGTCGACTACATCGTCGCATCGCATGTGATCGGACACGTGCCCGATCTCGTCACATGGTTGATCGAACTGGATTCCGTGCTCGCGCCTGCGGGACAGGTACGCCTGGCGATTCTCGACATGCGGTTCACGTTCGGGAGGTATCCGGATATTCGTGTGTGAGGCCGCCTGAAGCCCCGCGCAATATCCCCCCACCCCCGCACGCGACAAATCCCCGAGCGCCGCATTTCCTCACCCCGCAACACAATTGCGGCACGCTCGCCCGTCGCCGCCTCTCCTCCGGATGCGCCGGCCGTCGACGCTCGCCTGCGATTGCCTCGCGCGATGCCGTCGCAATGCGCACGTATTCAAAAGGCCGAAGCCGGCTCGACGGCTCGAGGCGGCCGCCTGACCGCCCGTCGCCGGCTTTGCCCCCGTCGCGAACCGCGCCGCATCGCGGCGGCTTCGCTCACGGCGCCGGTTGACCGGCCAGCCCCGCAGCGGCGGCGACGCGATCCGCCGGATCGGCCTGCGCGCCCTGCCAGCCCGGGGCAACCGAGTCTGCCTATGCGCCCTGCCCGCCGAGGGCAACCGAGTCGGCCTGCGCGCCCTGCGTGCCCGGGGCAACCGAGTCGGCCTGCGCGCCCCGCCCGCCCGGGGCAGCCGAATCGGCCAGCTCGCCGCCAGCCGCCGCTTGCTCCTTCTCCTCCTCCTTCTCCTCCCGAAGCACCGCATCGACCTCCTTGCGGATCGCCTCCTCATCCGGTTCCGCCGGCCACGCGAGCGAAGCCGGGAAATCCGCGGCCTCCACGACGCGCACGAGCTTCATCTGATACTGCGCCCATGCGTCGAAGAGCGCGCGCTCGAACGCGTCGAGTTGCCCCGCCGCGAGCGCGTCGGCCTTGCCGAGATTCTTCGCGCGCGCCTTCTCCATGCGCGACATGAACGCGTTCATCGCCGCCTGCCGCTCCTTGCGCGCGACGACAGCCGCGTCGACCACCCACGTCCCGTCGCGCCACACGTATTCGTCCGACGGCCGCGGCGCCGTCGTCAGGCCCGCGTCCTCCGGCGTCACGCCCGCCTTCGTGATCTCGGCGGGCGCGCCGGTGTCGGTGCGGTACAGGCGTACGCCGCGATAGTCGGGCAGCAGCACCCAGTCGCCGTCCTTCCAGAACGGCCAAGTCATCGGCGCGCGCTCGGGCAGCGGCTTCGTCTCACAGAACGCGGGAATCAGCCAGCGCGTCGGGTTCATCGGGTCGATGTCGGCCAGAAAGCTGATCACGTATTGGCCGGTCAAGTTGTCGTATTGATTGCAAAGCACGTCGTTCTCCTCAAATTAGTAAGCGCGAATCATCGCGAGCACGGCCAGGTTGCGCGGGCGCGTTTCGTTGCCGCCGTCGGCCGCGACGTGAATCGCATGGCTGTGAGCGCCGGAGCCGCCGATGCCGATGTTGTGCGCATGCGTCCCCGCACCTTCCGTGTTGAATTCATGGTTGTGGCCGCCCGACGGTGACGTGTAAGCCCACGGATTGTCGTTGTCCACGCCGCCGTGCGAGCCGGCCTGTCCCTGCGAATGCGCGCCCCAAGGCTGAACGTTCGCCTCCGAGTAAGGCGCGATGTGCTGGTGTTCGCCAACGCTCCCCGTCCATCCATGGTGGCCGTGCCAGCCCTGGTTGTCCGTCCATGCGTTGTGGCTGTGATCGCCGACGCCGTCCGCCGACGCGCCGTGCGCATGCGACCGGTTCTGACTGTCCTGCCACGTGCCGATCTTTCGATCGACGTCGCCGCCTCGGCCGTCGTCCCAGCATCGCAGGAACTCGCCGCGAAGCTCGGGAATCCGGAAGGTCGTCGCGCCGTCGCCGTCCGTGAAGCATCCCCAGTTCGCGGAAGCACCGCCCCAGTTGTTCTCGGCGACCAACGCGCCGCTCGCCTGCGCATATGCCCACAGCGCCGGGTAGTCCGCACGTTTGAGCAGTGCGCCATTGCATTTGAGATAACCGGCGCGCGCGCTCGTGCGCATTTCGAAGACGATCTGACCGATCATCGCCGATGCAACTTCGCCGGCAACCCATTGCGTTGTCGCAAAGCGGTTCGACCGATCGGTGGCGTCCGGGTGGCTGCCGAACGCCGGCCTATCGAAATACGTGCCTTCCGGCGAGAAATGC
Source organism: Burkholderia sp. MSMB1498 (assembly GCF_001526245.1). Classification (NCBI taxonomy): domain Bacteria; kingdom Pseudomonadati; phylum Pseudomonadota; class Betaproteobacteria; order Burkholderiales; family Burkholderiaceae; genus Burkholderia; species Burkholderia sp. MSMB1498. The sequence continues at coordinate 16,851 of NZ_LOYJ01000067.1, read as the reverse complement.
ACGGTCTGAATGCCGTTGTTGGATACGCCGAAATGCCCGTCGGCCATGTGGAACAGGCCGGTGTCCGGCGCGCCGGCGTTCGCAAACGTCAGCGACGGAAACGCCACCGAGCCTTCGGCGAGCACGACGCGCGCGCCCGGATCGAGCTTCAGATCGCCCTTCAACGCGCCGCCGCGGTTCAGGTCGAGCGGCGTCAGAGTGCCTTCGTGCCAGACGGCCTTGCCGTCGACGCGGAACGTGCGGTCGCCAAACATGTACTGGTACGAGCCGATCGTCGGCGACCACCAGCCCGTCGAATCCTTGCTCGTGTAGAAATAGCCGTCGACGGGCCCGAGCTTGACGTGCCCTTCGGCCGTGTTTCGGCCGACCGTCAGATCCCCCGCGACGTTCGCCGCCCCGCCGAACACCGCGCCGGCTCCGCTGCCGTCGACGACCACCTTCCCGCTCTCGAGCGACCACGAGAGCGGCCGCCAGTCGTTCCACGAGCCGAGCGGGTCGCCCTTCTTCGTCGACAGCAGATAGACGGACACGTCGTCGTTGCGGATGAACGCGCCGTACTGGTTGCCGCACGCGCGCAACTGGCCGCCGTCGCCGCGGTCGAGCCCGCCCGCGATCATGCCGTTCGACGCCGACGCGTTGCCGCGCACCTGCAGCGCATCGCGGCCATTGTCGTCGGACGTGCCGATGAGCGTGCGCCCTTCCTTCGTCACGCGCACGCGCTCGGCATTGCCGGTCACGAGCACCACCGGGCCCGCCGCGCCGACGCGCGCGCCGCCGTCGCCCGACAGCACGACGGCCGGCTGCCCCTGCGACGCGAGCTGCAGCACGCCGTCGCTCGGCGAGAACATGCCGGTATCCGGATCGTTCGCGAAGCCGAAGCCCGCGTTGCGCTCGTTGTGCGGCGTGGCCGGGCCGGTCTTGCCGAGCAGCGGGCCCTCCATCGTGTCGCCGGCCTTCAGCACGCGGCCCTTGTCGCGGCGCTCGATGTCATCCTTCAGGTAACGCGTGCGGTTGACGAGTTGATTCGCCTGACGATTCGAAATGCCGTCCGGCCCGCCCTCGACGGGATCGGACGTCTCGATCTGGTAAATGTCTTCCTCCCACTTGGAGGTTTCGACTAGCTTGGACATTAGCTGCTCCCATGGTTGTACTGTCCGTCGTAGCGCGCGGCGCCGTTGTAGCGCACGGGCACTTCGCGGTATTCGAGGCTCGCGAGTTCACAGCGCGCCGGCGCGAACGCGGCGAGCGTCGCGCGCAGCAGCGCGGCCTGGTCGTTCGTGATCGCGCGGTCGCGCAGGATCACGCGGTACACCGCCCACAGGCCCGGATCGCCGTGCACCATCCAGCCGTTGTAGCGGCGCTTGCCGTCGTACGACACGCGCGCGATGTTCTCGACGAGTTCCACTTCGCCGAAGCCGAGCCGCCGGATCACTTCGCGCACCGCCCACGGCGTGCCCTTGTAGCGATGCAGCTCGATCGCGCCCTTGATGAGCGCGCGGCGCGCGTCGTCGGATTCGGCAAGGCTCCAGCCGTCCTCGCCCATCACCGAGAACTGCTCGGCAAGATGCGGCAGCGCCGTCGCGTCGACGCTGTCGATCAGGTAGACGAGGATCGGCGACAGATCGATGTTGTCGTGCCGCGCGGCGAGCTGCGCGAGCGCCGCGAAGCGGCGGTCCCTCGCGAGCGGCGGCGGCAACAGGGTGTCAGCCATGCGCGACTCCGGTCGCGACCACCGACACGCTCGTGCAGCGCGCCCATTCGTCGCCGGCGAGCACGCGCAGCGCGAGGCCGTTCAGGTCGACGTCGTAGACGCCCCGCACCTGCAGCGCGGCCGTGAGCTGCGCGGGCACGATGTCGCGGCCAAGGCCCGCCGAGCGGTTCGCGCGATACGCGTTCGCCGCGGCGCGCGCCTGCGCGAGCACGGTGCCCGCGTCGGCGTCCTTGTACAGCGTGAGGCGCGCGTCGATCGCGTAGTCGACGGGCTTCGGCGCGCGCACCTCGACGAAATCGGTGAGCGGGCGCTTCTTCTCGTCGTCGAGCGCTTGCGCGACGAGCGCGAGGATGTCGTCGCCGGGCAGGCCGGTGTCGACGAGCGGATGCACGCGCACGCTGCCGGGCGGCACGCCGTTGACCGACACGAGCCGGCCGTCGCGCGCCGCCATTTCGGGGCCGATCACGCTCACGTCGACGATCGACTGGTGCGCGCTCTTCGCATGGAACACGTATGCGAGCCGCGGGCCCGCGGTGCTGAACGCCTCGGGCGCGAGCTGGATGCGCTCGCGCAGCCGTTCGGTCTCCTCTTCTTCGTAGCCGTTCGCGCTCGTCTGCGTGTTCGCGACGCTCACGTCGACGTCGCCGAGATCGTCGACGAGCGAGTTGATCTGGCCCGGCTGCCAGCCGTTGCCGAGCGCGCCGGCGGTGTCGCAGGTCGCGGCGACGTCGATCGACGTGCGGCCGGCCGCGAGCACCGCGTCGGCGTCGGTGGCGAACGACACGCCGCCGTCGCTCGTCTCGACGCGCGTGCCGGCCGCGATCAGCAGGTTCGACGCGAGCGGCGCGTCGAGCGAGAAGCGCACGACGGTCTTCGCGGGCTGCGCGGGCAGGCGCGTGACGCCGACGAGCTGGCCGAGATAGTCGATCATCGGCGCGCGCGCGAACGCGACGAGATTCTGCTTCGCCGCTTCCTGCACGCCGACGCGCACGAGGGTTTCGCGGTACGCGACGATGTCGATCAGCACGCGCTCGACTTGCGCCGGATACAGCGTCTTGCCGGTGCGCGCTTCGTATTCGGCGATGATGTCGGCCGTGATCGCCTGCGGATCGCGGTCGATGAAATTCGGTTCGGATAGGGTCATCGGGGCACCTCGGTTTCGCGGATCACGCCGTCGGCGAGCCGCCATTGCACGCGCAGCGTTTCGTGCGCCGCGTCGATCGCCGGCATCACGCGAACCACCTCGCAGCGCGGCTCCCAACGGCGGATCGCGTCGACGGCTTCGCGCACGAGGTGCGGCGTCGCCCGATCGATCGGCATGTCGAGATAGAGGCTCAGGTTCGAGCCGAAGTCGGGCCGGTGCGGGTCGCGCCCCTTCGGGGTGCCGAGAATCACGCGGATGGCCTGATCGATGTCGGCAACGCCTTCGACGACGTCGTCGCGGCCGAGGGCGGGTTGCCAGTGAACGGAGGTGATGTCGGTTAGCCGGGTCATGCGCTCATGTTGCCGCGCGGCCGGGCGAAGGGATATTAACGAAGCTTAAAAGCGCGCGGCGAGCGCGGAGGAAGCGCGAGACGCGCAGGGCGGGGGCGGCACGTCGTCGTCCGGCGCCATGGCTGCGCGACGCTTCGTCGTGACGGAACGCACGGGGCCGCCGCGATGCAGCCGGCTGCCTCGTCCGTGTTCCCGTTCGCTACGCCGCTGTCGCGACGCATGCCGGCGGCATCGGCAGATCGACGTTCGGCCAGCGCGACGCTTCACCGAGGTTGCGCAGCGCCTGCCGGTATCGCAGCAGCTGCGCGTACTCGTCGGGCGTCAGCGTCGTGCCGTCGCCGAGCGCCTGTTCGTCCCGGTGGCGCGACGTGAGCCAGTCGGTCGCGGCGAGCGCCGCATCGCGCGCCGCGCGCTTCGCGTCGGCGAGCTGCTTGCGCGTGGGCTTCTCGGGGTCGACGAGGAGCGGATGGCCGTCCGCCGTCACCGCCATCGTCTTGCCCGCCGCCGCGCCCGCGAGCAGCATCGCGTGCTGCTCCGGCGTGATCTCGACGAACGTCAGGCCGTCCGGCTTCGATCGTTCGTCGCAGAAGGTTCGAATGAATCCCAATGTGTCGTATCCGGCCAAGATTCGCGTCATCGTCATTTCCCCGTTGCGTGCCAATAGACGAGCCAGCCGGGATACGTTCCGCCCGTCTCGTTGAAAGCCCTCAATTTCACGCCGTCCTGCGTCATGCTTCCGTGGATGACGATCACCATCGCGGCGCCAAGGCCCACGTGATTCGCTGCCACGTTGAAACAAGCGTTGGGAAAGCGCTTCGGAAAGACGACGTTGATATCCCCGTTCGCATCCGTCACGCCCTGCCCCCATTGCTCGATCTTGCCGGTGGGCGAACGCTCGTAGCCGGTCGGCCCGTGGCTGAACTCGAATGCGCCGTTGTTGATCGTCATCAGCGGAGAGCCGGCCATCATCTCCCACTGATAAACCGCCGAGATCAGCGCCCAGTCGCCCGGCAGCAGCGTGAAGCTCGTCACTGTCGACGACAGCGAGCCGCCAGACGGTCCGAAGAATATGTCGCCGCCCTGCCGCGAAATCGTCTTGGGCATCGAGCCGGAGTTCATGAACAGAAACGTCGCGCCTCTTTTCACCGCCGAGTAAAGCGGCAGCACGACGCTCGCGCCGTCGTTCAACGAGATTGCCGACCCCGCCTGCGCCGGCGTCAGCGTGGTCGCGGCGTCGAGCACCATGATCGCCTGAAAATTGCCGAGCGCGCGCTGCACGAACGCCGTCGTCGCGATGTTTGGGCTGCTGTCGAATTGGGGAACAGTCTGTGTAGCAGCTCCGTAGACGTATCTCAGTGCGACAGTGCCGCCGCAAATGTCCCATTCCCCTCCGCGAGAGAACAATTCCAGCGTGTCGCCCGAATGCAGCATGATCGACGACGACTTGCCAGTCGCGTACGACCAGATGAAATCGTTGCCCTGCGTCGCGACAGTCTGATCGACACCGGATTGGTTGACGAATGCCACCTTTCCGCCCGCCGCGATGCTAGCGCCGGCCGGGAGGTTCGTCGTGAACGACGAAGTCCCGTTGAGCTCGATGATGTTGCCGACGTTGCCGCTGGTCAATGTGGTTGCTGCGTTGATGACAGCACTCCCGGAATAACTTCCGAGCGCGCGTTGCACGAACGCCGTCGTCGCGAGCTTGGCGGAGTTGTCGAACTGGGGAGGTGTCGTCCAGTTCGGACCAGCCATTGCCGATGCAAACGGCAGTTGCGCGCTGCCGCCAGCTGCAATCCACTGAGTCGGCGGAACCGCTACGAGCAGCAAGCTGTCGCCCGATGCCAATGTCACGCTCGGATTCCCCCCGTTCAAGAGGATCGTGTCGGTCCCGTCGCGAGTGATCGTCAAGGGGGCGGTGCTGCTGTTGTTGAACAAGAACGTGCCGCCGAGCGGCATGGCCGACGTGGATGGCAAGGTGAACGTCGACGCGGTGCCCCCCCAGAAATTGACGCAGCTTCCCGCTTGCGACGCCGTGAGCTTCTGCGACGAGGTGTACGACGCGAAATTGACATTCCCGAGCGCGCGCTGCACGAACTCGGTCGTCGCCATTTTCGTGCTGCTGTCGAACGGAGCCGGCGTTGGCCCTTTCGGCGCGCCGGTGAACGTCGGGGAATCAAGCGGAGCCTTCCGAGACAATGCGTTCGTCATCGTCGTCGCGAAATTCGGATCATTTCCGAGCGCGTTCGCGAGCTCGTTCAACGTGTCGAGCGTTGCAGGAGACTGGCCGACGAGCGCCGCGATCCGGTCCGCGAGATCGACCTTCGTCGCGTACTGCGGATGCGGATCGGCGGCGGCGGCGTGCCCGCTCAAGCCGGATTGCGACTGCTCGACCTGCTGCTTCAGGTAAAGCGTGCGATTGCCGAGCTGCTTGGCCTGACGGTTCGAGATGCCGTTCGGCCCGCCTTCGACAGGATCGGACATCTCGATCTGGTAGATCTCTTCTTCCCACTTGGAAGTTTCGACTAGCTTGGACATAGGCTGCTCCTGAGGTTGTACTACCCGTCGTCAAGCGCGGCGCCGCCGGATTTCACGGCGCCGCGCGGAAAGCTGCGCACACGCGTTCGCCGTGCATCGCCACCGATGCGCGCGCGATTGCGGATGCGAATGCAAATTCAGATGCCGATGGATGCGGACCGGAACGTGCGCGCGGCGCGTGCGAAGCGCGGCTCCGCCCGGTCGATCGGCACGTCGAGAAGAGAATGAGTCGGAACCGGCCCGCGCTCGGGCCTGCGTGGATCGCGGCGCTTCGGGATGCGAAGCATCGCGCGATGGGCCTGGTCGATGCCGGCAACGCGAACGACGAAATCGTCGCGCCCGAGGGCGGGCTGCCGGTGCACGGAGAGGATGTCGGTAAGCCGGGTCATGCGCTCATGGTGCCGCGCGCCCGGCTCGGAGGATATTAAAGTGTCTTAAAACTCAATGCGAGTGGTGATTCGAGTTGCCGCCCGCATCCATGATCGCGCCCGTCGCGTCGATGTCGCCGTCGACCTTCACGTTGCCCGCGATGCTCGCGCCGCCGCCGCCCGAGCCGGTCATCCCGCCTTCGTAGGTCAGCTTGCCCTTGACCGTCACGTTCGCGGAAAACTCCGTCTCGGGCGCGATGACCGTCACCTTCGCGCCCGCGCGCAGCACGATCTCGGCGCCCGCGTCGACGACGACCTGCGCCATTCCGCGGCACGCGAGCACGTGCGTCGCGCGATCGTATTCGAGCGTCGCGCCGTCCTTGAAGCGCGCGACGAATTTGTTCGGATCGCTAACGGGCGGCTTGTCGGCGGCCGAGTAGACCGCGCCGAGAATCACGCCGTCCTCGCCGCGGCCGTCCATCAGCACCGCAACCTGCTCGCCTTCGTCGTAGGTCCAGCAGCACTGGTCGTTCTGCGTCTTCGGATACGCGATCGGCAGCCACATCGTGCGCAGGTTGCCGAGGTCCGCGAGCCGCACGCGCGCGAAGCCGGGCTTCGACGCGCTCACCGTGCCGAAGCGCACGGTCGCGCCGAATGCGTCGAGCGTGTCGTTCATTGCTTGTCCTTCGTCTGGTTGGATGACGGATCGGCCGCGCCGTAGGCGATCAGCGGCTTCGCGGATGGCTTCCGAGCGGGCTGCGTGCCTGCCTGCGCGCCGCCGTCGGGCCGCGCGTCGCGCGACGCGCGCTTCACCTCGATCTCGGTCGTGTAGCCGCCGCCGCGATCGATCCGGTGGCGCGCCGTCTCGATCAGATATTTGCCCGACAGCCGCCCGTAGCCCGTCAGCTCGATCGCGTTGCCGGCGACGAGCCGCGTGTTGCCGTCGAGCTCGAACGTGCCCGTCGTCCGCTGCAGGTTCGCGCGGTCGAGCGCGGCCTGCGTGCGCGCCTCGAGCGTCGCCTTCGAGCCCGCGCGCGCGGTCACGCGCAGCGTGTCGGCGCTCGTGTCGCGGCCGGACGACGCCGGCGCGCCGGATTCGCCGGCCGCGCCGGATTGGGCGGCCGCGCCGGCCACGTCGATCTTGCCGTCCTTCACGCCGTACACGATGAGCTTCTTCGTCGCCGGATTGTGATAGCCGCCCTTCGCGGCCGCGTAGACGTCCTTGATCTTGTCGGTGAGGCGAATCGATTTCAGATCGCCGCGCGTGAAGCGCAGCGCCGCGTCGGCGTCGCGCAGGTCCGCGAGCTCGGTGAATACGAGCGTGCGGCCGACGATCTTGAACGCGTAGCCGTACTCACGCGCGAGCCGCGCGAGGAACGCGACGTCGGGCTCCTCGTACTGCGTGATGCGGTCGATCCGGATCTCGCGGATCTTGCCCGTCAGCGTGAGCCGGTTGCGCTTCGCGACGCGCGCGGCGATCGCGGCGAGCGTGGTGCGCTCGTACGGCTTCGAGCGGTCCGTGCGCAGCGGCGCGGCGACGCCTGTCGCGAGCGCGCGGATCGTCACCGTCGACGGCGGATCGTCGAACGACAGCTCGTCGATCTCGAAACGCCCGCACGGCAAGAGCGGCGCGCCGACGTAGCCGATCCGCAGCGTGAGCGCGTCGCCCTTGCCCGGATACCACGCGTCGCGCCAGCGGCCGTCGGCGTCCTCGAGCACGACTTCGATCTCGTCCGACTGGCCTGACAGGAAATCCGTGTACGCGACCGACGTCACGTACGGCGCGACGTCGGTCGTGATGTTCTTCTGCTCGTAGGTCAGCATGAAGGTCGGGCGCGGCACGTCGGCGACGCCCGGCGGCAGCAGCGCCGCAAGCGGGTTCAGCGCTTCCATGGCGGCAGGTCCTCGGACAGTTCGGCGCGCGCGATCACCGGAATCGACAGCGCGAGGCCGCTCGGCAGTAGCGGCGTGATCGGCACGTCGGGGTTCGCCGCGATGATCCGCTCGTACGCGAACGGATCGCCGTAGTAGCGATGGGCGAGCTGATCCCAGCGCTCGCCTTCGGTCGTGACATGGGTCAGAAACATCAGATCCTCCGTGTGGCGACGGCCGCCGCGAGCTTGCTCACGCTCGGCGCGGCCGAGGCGATCGCGTCGACGGCGTTCGACAGCTCGCGCGCGGCGGTGTCCACGGCGTCGCCGATCGTGTCGAGCGTCGCGTTCGCGAGCGGCTTGTACGCGGCCTGCACCGCAACCGCGGCGTCGTGGCTCGCGCGCAGGATGTTCGCGGCGTCCGGAATGTGCGCGGTCACGGCCGCGACGGCCGGCGAGAGCTTCTCGAGCGGCTCGGCCGCGCGCTTGATGTCGAGCAGCACGCCGGGCGCGCGGCCGAGCGCCGCGATCGGATCGTGCCTGAACTCGCGCACGACGCTCACCGCGTCCGAAGCGGTGCGCAGCGCGGCCTGCGCCTGCGACGCGTACGACACGACCTGCCGCACCGCGCCGCGCACGGTGTTGATCGCCGATTTGACGTCGGCGGCCGTCTGCGACACCGCCTGCGCGGCGGCGGGCGGCACCTTCGGCTGCACCGCGGGCGGCGCGAGCGCGGTCAGCTTCTCGCCGACGTATTCCTTCAGCGTGATCGACGCGTCGAGCGCGAGCACCGCGCCGGAAGGCTCGCTCTGCTTGTGCGTCGCCTGGACTTCGGTCAGCACGAACCAGCCCTTGTAGTCGCCGTTGCCGAACACGAGCGCCATCGCCTGGCCCGCGCGCTGCGCGTTGCGCAGCTTCGCGAGCTCGGCTTCGGGATCGCAGAAGCGATAGTGAAACGACAGTGCGATGCGGATCTCGTCGAGCCGGTCCGCGATCCGTTGCAGACGCGGCTTGCCGTCGATCAGCGCATGCTCCGCGTAGTCGGCGCCGAACGTCGCGTCGAAGCCGTCGAAGTAGCCGACCAAATCGAATGGGATGTCACCGAGCACGGCGAACATATCAACCTCCGTAAGCGCGCCGCGCGCGTTGCGCGACGACGCGTTCCATCATTTTTTCGAGCTCGCGCAGCGACAGGTTCAGCGCGCGGCCAACCTGCTCGCCAACGCTCGCGCCCGAGCCGCCCTGCACCGTGATGTTCGGCGCGAAGTGAATCGACACGCCGTTCGCCGCGCCCGCGCCTGCCATGCCCGCCGCGTGCGCGCCGGCGAGCGGCATGCCGGCGCGCGCGGCGTCGATGCGCTTCAGCGAGGCGGCGGCGGCCGTCTGCGTCGCCATGCTCGCGGCCGCGCGCGCGGGCAGCTCGGCCGCGCCCCGGACGCCGAGCGCCGCGCCTTGCGCGATGTTCTCGCCGTAGCCCATGAAGACGCGCGACGGCGAATGAATGCCGAGCACGCTCGCGAACCACGATTTCATCGACCCGGCAAAGCCGACCACCGCCGCCTTCGCCGCGCCGAACCGCTCGTTCAAGCCGTTCAGCAAGCCTTCGACGATGGCGCGGCCGATCGACATGAATCGCTCGGGCAGCGCCTTGAGGCCGTCCCACAGCGTCGTGAGCCTGTCGCGCGCGATGGCGACAAACCTCGTGAGGACCGGGCCGATGCGGTTCCAGTTGCGGTAGATCAGATAGCCCGCGACCGCGATGCCCGTCAGCACGAGGCCGATCGGCGTCGTCACCATGGCGCGGCCGACCCACAGCAGCGCGCGGCCCGCCGTCATCAGCCCGCGCGCGAGGCCGCTCCCGAGCACACGGCCGGCCGTCGCGCCGGCGCGCGCGAGCGTGGTCAGCGAGCCGAGCGCGATCGCGCCGAGACTGCGCGCGAAACCGAGCACGCGGCCGCCCGCCGCGAGCATCGAGCGGCCCGCGCCGAGCGCGATCGCGCGCGCGCGGTTGAGGCCCGCGGCGAGCTTGTCCGCCGCGCCCGCGTTCATGCCGCCGAGCTGGAACAGCGTCGACAACCGCGCGCCGCCGCGCAGCAGCGAGCGCAGCAGCGTCCACTTCGCCGCGAGCGTCGACAGCGCGGTGCCGAGCGCGTTGAGCGGCGTCTTCACGAGCACGTTCATCGCGAGGCCCGCGCCGAGCGTCGCGCCGCGCATCGCGATCGACGCGGCCGCGAGACCGACAACGCCGCGAATCGCATTCGGATGCGCGGCCGCGAACACGCCGACCTGAGCGACCATCGGCGACAGCAGGTTCATCACGTCGGTCAGCGGCGGCAGCAGCGTGCGGCCGACCGTCTCGCCGAGGCCGTCGATCTGCGTCTGCAGATTGCCCCATGCGGCGCTCGCCGTCTGGATTCGGCGCGCGTAGTCTTCGTCGAGCGCGCCCGCCGCCTGCTCGCCGCCCATCGCCTGCTTGTTCGCCTGGTACTTGCCCCAGTTCTCGCGCATCGCGAGCAGGTGATCGACCGCGCGCGTGTCCTGAAACAGCTCGCTCATCCCGAAGCGCTCGATCAGCTTGCGCTGCGCGCCGACGTCGCCGCGCGCGCCGGCGCGCTTCCATTCGCTGGCGAAACCTTCGCCGCGCGACGCGATGAACTTGCGCGCGATCTCGAGCGACGCCTCGTACTCCGAATAACCGGCGCCGACGATGTTCGCCATCGATTTCCTGTAATCGACGCCGGCCTTCTCGTACGCCTTCGCGGTCGATGGCGAGGTCATCTGCTTGAGCCACGCCTGCATGTTCGCCGCGGCGTCCTCGCCGGACGCCGCACCCTCGCGGCCCACTGCGAGGCTCGCGACGATCTGCGACAGCGCCTGCTGCCCGGTCACGCCCTGCGCGGCGAACGACGACGCGAGATCCGGCATCGCCTTCACGACGTCGGCGAGCTTCATGTGGCCGAGCCCGCCGCCGTATGCGGCGCGGCTGAACGCGTCCTTCAGCGCGGCGTCGCCCTTGATGCCGAGCGTCTCCGACAGCGCGTACGACATGCCGGCGACGTCCTTGACGTCCGCGCCCGACGCGATCGCGACCTGGCCGAGCAGACGCGACTGACGGCCGGCTTCGGCCGCGCTCATGCCGCCGCCGATCAGCACGCCCGCGCCTTCGATCAGCGCGCCGTGCTTCGCGCCGGTCGCGCGCGCCGCGTCGCGGATCGCGTCGCCGAGCTTCCGCTCGTCGGCGCGCGACAGGCCGCCATCGATCGCCACGCCGCGCAGCGCCGCCTGGAAATCCGCTGCACGCGTGAGTGCGCCGACGATCGGCGCGGCGATGGTCTTCGTGATTGCGGACAACTCGCCGAGCTTCGCCACGTATTGGCCGCGCTGGTCGCCGAGCGCCGCGCCGCGCGCGATTCGCGCGTCGAGCGCCGCATGGCGCGCCTGCGCCCGGTCGATCGCGCGGCCGAGCTGCTCGTACTGCGCGCGCAGCTCGCTGACGTCGCGCAGCGGATGCGCGATCGCGCGCGCCATCGCCCCGCCGAGGCGATCGTGTTTTCCACGCAGCGCGTCCGCGACGCGCCCGAGGTCTTCCAGCGTCGCCTTCGCGCTCGATAGCGCAGCGCCGACGCCGCCGGACGCCGCCGCGCCGTTTCTGATTCCGATGTAAATGTCGCTTGCCATGTCTGTCCTGCCCGTTGCGACGCGCGCGGAGATCGCCGCCCGCCGTTCGATGCTTGCCGTTCGATGGTTGCCGTTCGATGCTTGCCGTTCGATGCTTGCCGTTCGATGCTTGCCGTTCGATGCTTGCCGCTCGATGGTTACCGTTCGATGCTTGCCGCTCGATGCTTGCCGCTCGATGCCTGCCGCTCGATGGTTGCCGTTCGATGCTTGCCGTTCGATGCTTGCCGCTCGATGGTTACCGTTCGATGCTTGCCGCTCGATGCCTGCCGTTCGATGCCTGCCGCTCGATGGTTACCGTTCGATGCTTGCCGTTCGATTCCTGCCGCTCAATGCTCGTCGCTCGATGCCCGCCGCCCGCCGCGCGGCGCCGTGCGATGCAGTGCATAGCGCTCAGCGCTGCGCGGTCTCGCCGTTCGCTACGACGCGCCCATCGCATCGTTGCGCCGCTTGATCTCCCGCTCGGCGGCGTCGATCCAGTGCCAGTAGTCGTCAAGATCGAGTTCCGCGATCTCGGACGGCTGCATCTTCAGCACCAGCAGCAGCACCTCATCGAGCGGCCTCAGCATCGCGTCCGTCGATTCGGCCGGCGCGCCCGGCTTCGCTTGCCGCGGCGCTCGCATCGATTGCGGCATCGCGCTCCTCGACCATGTCGCGAAAGGAGTCGGCGAGCTGCTTCGCATCGGCGAGATCGAGCTCGCCGATATCCTCGACGGTGAGACCCGTCAGGCGTGCGAACAGAAAATCCTCCTGTTCGCCGGCGTCGCTGCTGTATTTGGCGGCGGCGGCCATGTCCTTGCGCTTGCCGCGACGCAGCGTGAGCGTCGACACGGTTTCGCCGGTCGCGAGCTTCAGGGGGTGTTTGAGGGTGATGATCATCGTGTGCTCCGTTGGGATCGAGAGCACATTGTCGGGCGCGGCCCCGGCGAGGGCTTTTGAAGACGGCTAAAAAAAGACCCGCCGAAGCGGGTCGAACCGGAAAGGCCGGGACGTGAATCGTGGGTCGTGAATCGTCGATCGTGATTCGCGCGCCGTGAGCCGCGCGCTGCGGGCCGCAGATCGCGAGCCGCGAATTGCGGATTGCGCCGCGTGTCGGGGTGTTGATGCGGTGATGCGGTGATGCGTCAGCGTGTCAGCGTGTCAGCGTGTCGACGCTTTGACGTTTCGACGTTTCAATGTTTCAACGTTTCAACGCTTCAACGTTTCAACGCTTCAACGCTTCAACGCTTCAACGCTTCAACGCTTCAACGCTTCAACGCTTCAACGTTCCGCGCATCGTACATCGCCCGTCGCACGCTGCGCAGCCCGCGGCGCGCATCGCACGCGCCGTGAGCCGCCCGCCGCACTCAACCGCCGATATTCGCGCGGAAGTCCGACAGCATGTCAACGCCGTCGACGCGGAAGATGTTCGCGAGATAGTCGAGCTCGAGCACTTCCTGCCCGTCGATCACCTGCTTCACGTAGGTCGCGCCGAACGACGAGCTGAAATCCGCGTTCTCGTGCTGCTTGAACGTGCCGAGCGGATTCTTCTTGAACATCACGGTCAGGTACGTGACGAGGCTCACTTCCTGCACGCGGCCCTGCGCGCCGTACGTCTCGATGTTCGAGCGGCACTGAAGCTGCACGGCCCGGAACGGGTTCGCCATCGCGCGCGCGACGTCGGCGTAAAGCGAGTTCCACTTGATCTCGCCTTCGAGCTTGTCGAGCCCGCCCGGCAGCTCGACCTTGCCGATCATGCCGAGCGCCTTGTGCTCGGCCATGATCGCCTGGATATCCGGCAGCTTGATTTCCTCGGCCTTGCCGAGCATCGAGTTGCCGTTCACGTAGACGTTCGCGTTCGTGATGCGATTGATCTTGATGCCGCCTGCCATGTCAGTTGCCTCCCTTCAGCGTGAGCAGATATTCCGAGGTGATCTCGGTTTCGTACGTGAGGCGCTCGAGCGGGGGCGGCACCGTGTACTTGTAGTTGATCAGAAGATGGCCCGCCGACAGTTCCTCCTTCGGGTTGCGCGCCGGATCGAACCACGCCTTGAAGCCGAGCAGCGCGCCGTCGCCGATCAGCTTGCGGCCGAAGCCGTTCACCGATTCGACGAGCGAATCGATGAGCGCCTGGTCGATCGGCATGTCGATGTACTGCTGGCTGAAATAGCGCAGCGACTCGTTGATCACGTCGCCCGTGCGGCGCACGTTCTCGAAGTTGCGCATGTGCGTGACGGTCGGCCACGCGGCGGTGCGGTTGCCCCACAGGCGCAGGCCCGAGCCGTACGAGTTGAACACGGTCGTGATCCCCTGCTCGTTCAGCAGATTCACTTCGGACTGCGGATCGTCGATCATCGCCGACAGCGGGCGCTCCACGCCCGTCACGCCGACGAGCTGCTGGTTCGAGCTCGACCACCAGTAGCCCTTGTCGAGATCGACGCGCGCGCGCAGCGCCGCCGCGCGCGACGACAGCGGCTCGAGGCGCTCGGCGTTGGCCGCCGGATCGTAGACCTTCACGTGCGGGTAGCAGAGGCGCACGCGCTCGCTCGACGTGTTGAAGTTGATCGAGCCGGCCGGGCCGCGGCCCGCCAGCGCCTGCGCGAACGTCGTGCCGACGGGCGCGTCGACGTACGCGATCGCGCCGAGCTGGCCCGCCGTCGCCTCGAGCTCCGCCGCGACCGAGTTCTGCGTGCAGTAGCCGGGCGCGATCAGGATCTTCGCGAAATAGCCGAACAGGTTGTACGTGTCCTTCAGCGCCTTCATGCCGGTGCGGATGCCCGCCGCGTTGACCGCGCCGATGATGTCGGCCGCCGTCACCTTGGTCGGATCGGCGTACTCGTAGGCGGCCTTCGCGGTCGCCGCGCCCGCCGGGATCGCGCCCGTCTTCAGTCGCGTGATCACGCCCGTCACCGGGTCGAGCGAGAAATCGACGCCGGCTGCGTACGTCGTGTTGCCGTTCTCGCTCTTCAGAACGAGGTTCGACGCGGCCGGGTGGGCGAGCGTCGCGCGGCCGGTCGCCGCGTCGAACGTCACGCCCTCGGCGTCGATCACGCTCTTGTGGAGCTTCGGATCGAGCACGTTGATCACGATCACCGTGCCCGCGCCGTAGTCGTAGACGGCGTCGAGCGCCTGCGGGATCGTGAAGCCCGCGAGCTGCGGGCCGAACTGCGCGCCGTCGCGGTCGGACAGCGACTGGATCGGCTTGTTCACGGGGCCCGTCGGCGCGGTGCCGATCAGGCCGATCACGGCGGATTTGACGACCTTCACCGGCCGCGAGCCGTTTTCGGTCTCGATGGTTTCGACGCCATGCAGATAATTTGCCGCCATCGTTTTATGCTCCCTTCGATGCCGCATCGTTCGACGCGGCTTGCGGTTGGTCGTCCGCGACGCGTTCGCGCGCGGGCTCGTCGTGCGCCGCGACCGGGCGCAGATGGCCCAGCGCGAGCAGCGTCTTCGTGTATTCGTGCTGCTCGGGCAGCTCGACCGGCGCGCCCGGATGCAGCATCGCTTCACGGATTTCCGTGCCGTCTTGCAGCGAGACGCCGCTGATCGGGCCGCTGTACAGGTACTTCATGGTTTCTCCTCGTAGGTAACTTCGGTCAACAACGGGCCGTCGACCGGCTCGGCCTCCTCGACGATCACCGCATCGGCGGCGAACTCGATCGCATAGCGCCACTCGCTGTCGGTGCGGCCGGCGAACCGTTCGGCGGCCGCCGCGAGCTTCTCGCCGTCGGGCAGCGCGAAGCCGACGAGCGCGCGGCGCACGCCGTCGAGCGCGTCGAGCGCGCCGCCGCGGCCGGCGAGCTGCCGGGACACGACAGTCACGGCGAACTTCGCGCGGCGCGGCTGCACGATCGCCACGGTGTCGACGCGCGTGTCGTACTCGCTGCCCGCGTAGCCGGCGAGCAGCGCGCCGACGGGATGCGTCAGCGCGTACGCATCCGGCGGCGCGGGGAAATGCTCGACGGCGAGCTCCGGCAGCGCCCGGCTCAGCCGCGCGACGAGCGCGTCGATCTTCTCTTGCGTGGTCGCCATCAGATGCGCTCCCGGCGGGTGGCGCCGCACGCGGCGACAGCGCGCCGCGACGCGCATCGCGCGATCGCGGGGGACGCCGTCGCGGCGTGGGTGTTTTGGGTTTTCTGGTGTAACGCGCGTGTGTGCGGTTGCGAGGCGGTGGGGGCCTGCGGGTGCGTTTGCGTTTGCGTTTGCGTTTGCGTTTGCGTTTGCGTTTGCGTTTGCACTTGCACTTGCACTTGCACTTGCACTTGCACTTGCACTTGCACTTGCACTTGCACTTGCACTTGCGTATGCGTATGCACTTGCGCATGCGTATGCACGTGTACTTCCACTTTCGTATGCGTACGCTTATGCGTTTGTGCTCGTGCTCGTGCTCGTGCTCGTGGTTGTGGTTGTGGTTGTTGTTGTGCTTGTGCTTGTGCTTGTGCTTGCACTTGCGTATGCAACAGCGTTCGAGCTTGCGTGTGCGCTTGCGTCAACACTTGCATGCGCGCTCGCATCGGCGCTTGCCCATGCGCCCGCATGCTGACGGGCGCGCCGCGCATCGCATGCGCGCCTGCGCAGCCGGCGCTGCCGGCCTGCGTGTCGCGATTGAAGTGGTGAGGTGCAGTAGCGTTCATGCCGCCCATCATCGGGCGGCGAGCGCTGGGGGTCTTTTAATCGGCTTTATGATTGCGCGCCGATTGCGACGGCCTCGGCGCTTCGATGACGATCCTCGCGCGCGGGATGTGGACGGCTCACCGGCAACGCGTCGAGGCCTTTATAAACCTTTACGGGACGATGCGGCGGTGCCATGAAGGACATTGCGCGTCCGAGCGCTCCGGGAAGGCTCCTGCAGGGATTTTGGGTTGATGACGCGCGGCGGACTGCGGTCAATGTAGATGTCGTTTGGCCCGCGCGCAAGCATCGGCGCGCGGTCGTCGATCGACGGTCGGTGGTCGGTGGTCGGTGGTCGACCGTCGGTGGTCGGTGGTTGATTGCCTGCGCTCGTCATTAGTCGATCGACGCACGATGCCTAGCGAGACGGCTTCGCGAGGAACATTCTGCGCTCGTTGTTCGTTTTCCGTCATCTGGCGCGTGACGTTCGTTGTTGAGTGTTCGGTGTTCGGTGTTCGGTGTTCGGTGTTCGGCGTTCGGCGTTCGGCGTTCGGCGTTCGGCGTTCGGCGTTCGGCGTTCGGCGTTCGGCGTTCGGCGTTCGGC